>JAKJGQ010000013.1 GCA_022704305.1 Thermotogae bacterium
ATAAGCACGAGCGCTGTTGCTGAAACAACCTGGTTGGCCGACCACTCTATGGATACATACGCATGAAGTGCTGCCATGAGAACTCCGGATATAAGGGCAAATATCAATCCAATCCACGGATTACCTGTAATAAGAGTAAATACTATTGCCACAAAAGCTCCCATCTTCATTATTCCTTCAAGCGCAATATTAGTTACTCCTGTTATTTCACTGTACACTCCACCCAAAGCCGCAAAGATAAGAGGAAGCGCAGAAGTTATAGTTAACTTATAAAAAAGTGGGGACATGAATACAGCCAAAATACCTTCAAACCAATTCATGCGTTTTCACCGCCTTTCACCCTGAAAAGCTTTATAATTAAAGTTTTTATTATTCTTTCCGCTGCCACAAGAAAGATGATTATTCCCTGTATCAGGCCTACAAGATCATCAGGTATTCCTGCAAACTGCATATTGGTCGACCCCGTACGTAATGAAGAAATAAGAAAAGCCGAAAAAATACTTCCTATAGGACTGTTTTGACCTATAAGTGCGATAGTGATACCGTCAAATCCCCTTCCACTTGTAAAAGATCCAAAAATTCTTAAATGTACGCACATGACTTCCATAGCCCCTGCAAGTCCGGCAAGGCCACCAGATATAGCCATTGTAAGAATTATATTTTTACTTATTGATATTCCGCCATATTCGGCAGCATAAGGGTTGAACCCTACGGCCTTAAGCTCATATCCAGCCGTTGTTTTTTCAAGAATGATGTATATAATAATAGCGGCTGCAACTGCAATTATTATGCCTGAAGGCAGTGTACTTGCCTGAACTGTAAGTAATGGAGGAAGTTGAGCGCTTTTAGCTATCTCGGGCGATTTGGGCACACCATCACCGACAGCAAGCGGGCCAACGACAAGATAGTTGCCTATATGATATGCGATCCAGTTTAGCATTATAGTTGTAATAACCTCATGTGCACCTGTCTTAGCTTTTAAAATTCCGGCTATACTTGCCCAAACTGCTCCAGCCATAATACTGCAAAGTATCGTTACAGGAACAGCAATTATCATAGGCGTCTGACCCATGTTTATTCCTACAACTGCTGCTGCCATTCCGCCAACAGCCATCTGACCCTCTGCTCCAATATTGAAAACTCCTGCCCTGAAGCCAAAGGCCACTGCAAGACCTGTAAGAAGCAAGCTTGTCATCTTAGTTATATTGGATGCCCAAGACATTTTTGAACCAAAAGCACCTATAAACATTTCTTTGTACGCTACAATAGGATTTTTTCCTATGGCTAAGATCACAATTGCTCCTATTAAAAGAGCTATTATTACTGAAAGGACAGGTACCAAAATTTTTATAGCCCGTTTTTTGGATTGAATAGTCATTTCTTATCGCCTCCCGGGTTTTGCGGCTGAGTTATCTGTTCCAAAGTTTTTCCCGCCATCATAAGCCCTATCTCTTCTATTGAAAGTTCTGACGGCTTAAACTCACCCATTGCTCTACCTTCATACATTACAATAATCCTGTCTGAAAGGGTCAGTACCTCTTCAAGTTCCATAGAAACAAGAAGAATTGCTACATCTTTTTGTCTGAGATTAATTATTTCCTTGTGTACATACTCTATAGCTCCAACATCCAAACCTCTGGTCGGCTGGTCTATAACTATAAAATCCGGATTGGCACCTATCTCTCTGGCAAGAACAAGCTTTTGCTGATTACCTCCGGAAAGATTCCCTGACGGATTGTTTGAATCTGTAGGTCTTACATCAAATCTTTCTATCATACTGTCGGCATTTTCTACGATATCCTTCTTTCTCAGAAATCCCCTGCGTGAAAACGGCATCTCAAGATGACGACCTAAAATAAGGTTATAGTAGTTAGGATACTCTTTTATCATTGCATATTTGTGCCTGTCTTCAGGAATATGGGTTATCTTTGCCCCACGTAACTCTGCCACATCTTTCCTTGAGAAATCATGTCCTTTATAGTTATACTGACCTTTTTCTATTTTTCTCAAACCGGTAAGTGCTTCTACAAGTTCTGTCTGACCGTTTCCGGCAACACCGGCAATACCCAGCACCTCACCTTTTTTTATTTCAAAACTTAATCCTTCAACAGCGTCAAGTTTACGATTATCCTTCACCCAGAGACCGGATACTTTCACTACGGTTTCTCCAGGAGTTTTTTCTGGTTTTTCTATGCTCAGAACGACTTCTCTTCCAACCATCATATTGGCAAGCTGTCTTTCATCTGTCATATCCTTTGCAACCCTGCCTGTTACTTTTCCCTGCCTCATAACAGTTATATTGTCTGAAATAGTCATTACTTCATTAAGCTTATGACTTATGAATAATATGGTTTTCCCGTCATTCTTAAGTTTTTTCATTATCACAAAAAGTTCCTGAGTCTCCTGAGGGGTAAGAACCGCTGTAGGCTCATCCAGAATAAGTATTTCGGCTCCCCTGTAAAGAGTTTTTATTATTTCAACTCTCTGCTGGGTTCCTACCGGAAGATCTTCTATAACAGCATCGACATCAACTATGAGCCCATATTTTTCGGAGAGCTCTTTGACCTGTTTTCTGGCCTTCTTTATATCAAACCTTATATCTTTAAGCGGTTCACATCCAAGAACTATATTCTCAGCAACTGTAAGATTATTCACAAGCATAAAATGTTGGTGAACCATCCCTATTCCAACCTTTATGGCATCTCCAGGACCAGAAAAATCCTTTTTTTGTCCGTTAATATAGATATCTCCCGAAGTCTGTCTATAAAGCCCGTACAGCTGATTCATCAGAGTAGATTTCCCAGCTCCGTTCTCGCCTATAATAGCGTGGATCTCTCCTTTTTTTGCACTGAGATTCACCCTGTCATTAGCCAGGACTTTTGGAAATTGTTTAACTATATCCTTCATCACCACTGCATAGTTTTCATAATTTATTTCAGCAGTAGAAGACATTACAGCACCTCCTGCTATTTCAGTTTTATTTAATTTGCCGGTATAAAGAGAATTTATATCGGCAAATTAAATAAAAGGGATGGGGATACCCCACCCCATTCAAACAATTTTTAGTTCACCTTAAAATTTTTCAGACCGACTTCATCTTCAGGAATAACAAGTTTGCCTGATTTAATATCTTCTATTATTTTTTCGATCTCCTTAAGTGCAACAGGATCAATCATATCTTTGGTATATGTAAGAGCAGAAAGTCTTACTCCGTTTTCCTTAAGACCAACAACGTTGTTGCCTGAAGCAAATTTTCTTCCCATTGCTGATTTTATACCATCAAAAGCAGCAACATCAATACCTTTCATTGCTGATGCAAGTATTATTCCAGGAGCAAGGTAATCCTGGTCAACGTCTACGCCTATTGCAAAATAACCTTTTCCGGCCTTTTTATACGCATTTTTTATAGCATCAAGTGATGCTCCGTCTTTAAGCGCATAAAGAGCAAGTGCCTTTTCTTTGGCAGCTTCAAATGCTCCGTTTCCTGTTGCACCGGCTGCTGCGAAGACAATATCTGCTCCCTGTTCCATCTGTGCAAGTGAAAGACTTTTTCCCTTGGGTGCGTCACCGAAATGGTTTGCATAAGCTATAAGTACTTCTGTGTTTTTACCCTTAAGCTGGTTGTAAGCGGCTATACCTGCCCTGTAACCTATTTCAAATCTGGCAACTGCAGGAACTTTTATTCCTCCAAGGAAACCAACTTTCCCTGTCTTGTTTACTGACCCAGCAATGTAACCTACCAAAAATGCTGATTCCTGTTCCTTAAAATTATAAAGGGCAACGTTAGAAGGAATAGGATCAATAACTATATCGATACCGATAAATTTCTTGTCCGGGAACTGAGGGGCTATTTTTGCAAGAGCATCTGCCATAAGAAAGCCTACGGCAAGAACAACATCGGATCTCTTTGCGGCATCAGTAAGGTTTGGAATATAATCTGTCTGTTCTTTTGAAACAATTACTTCAGCTTCGATCTTAAGTTCGTTCTTAGCTCTGAGAACACCTGACCATGTACCGTCGTTAAATGATTTATCACCCAATCCACCCGTATCTGTCACCATGATTGCCTTAAACGAAAAAGCGCTTGCCACTAACATAGTAACAATCATGACAAACAACAAAAGTTTCTTCATACTTTTTTCCCTCCTCTTGATTTTGAATTTAAAAATAGCAGGATGGACATTCCCACCATAATTAAGTTAAAAACAAAGTTTAAAGAATACTCAGTACTTGTAAGCATCGGATACCTTACCTCGCTTAAAATGATCATTTTTGAAGGAGAGATAAATGAAAGAACCACAGATGCAAACGTTCCTGTCATAGATAACTTTTTCAGCATTCCTTTCTCCGATACCATAAACAAAAATAGCGAAAGGAAGAACAAGATCAAAACTTTCGTTCCATACTGGGTATTCTGGGCAAAAATAGCTATGTTTTCAGAGCTTTTCATCAAATCAAAATCACTTTCAAAATCTGCAAACTTATCCTCTACTTTATAATCAGATATTATTTTTTGTATATGTGGTTTTATAAACTCTTTATACCGAGGACTGCTGTAACTTACAATACGCGAAATCTGTCTCTTGGCTGAATCATAGTTGCCTTTTTGGATTGCCTTGAATAAAAGCGAGTTCTTGCTCAGAACAGTATCGTTCAGAAGATAAGTACTGTACTTTGAATCGCAAAAATCAACGTTTCTGACCATACCCAGATCTTTAACATAGACATATGGTGTAAAGAACAAAAGAACAAGAAAAACAAAAAGGATAATATTAACCACCCTCGAAAAAGTAGAAATTCCTTTTCCAAATGATCTAAAGAGCATAAATACAAAGTAAATAACCACTGCCACAATAATAAAACTTCCATATATAAAAGAACTTATTACATCCGCAGAAAAGTTAAATGTAAAAAGAACAACCAAAAATTCCGACGTAAAAATAACAGCCAACAGATATTTAAAAACTTTCCTGAAAAATATAAGGAAAATTATTATTGCAGCCACATAAGCTATATACCTAAGAAGAAAGTAATCTCCTCCTCTTACCACACTTTCTATTAGAATCGCTATTACAGAGTCTACATCACTTTTCGCTTTTTCAACCGCTTGAGAGGAAATGGCATCCGATGCTCTGTCAATCTCAAACTCAAGATCAGAACCGGTCAATTGCGATTCAGATATCTTTCTTATGCTTTCTTCTATGCTTTGCTTTTCTTCTTTAATAATCTTTGTATAATCAAAAAGAGGTTCTCCTTCAAACGTAAAGTATTTAGGAGATTCCAACTCACCTGAGAAACTGTATTTTTTTATGTCTGTGTAGGGAGAAGACTCTACAAGCCCCAGTGAATAAGCAATAACGTTGCCAAAATAAGTAAACCTTTCATTATCGACTGATCTGAGATACTCCGAAGTTGCATCATTAAAAACCCTTTGCGATCTTATTATTTCACTAGTAATCTTCTGACCGGAGAGATCTGTCTGTACATAGCAAAGCAAACCCGCAAAAGCCAGTTTTTGTTCAATGTTCTCAAAAACCTGACTTGATGATGTATCTGAGAGATATTTCTGCACACCCTGTGGAACATCTGTATAGTCAGCGGTTCCTACCATAATGTTCCTGTAGAAACGATAAAGCCCGATATCCTTTATTTCATCAAAAAAATTTTTAAGTTCGCTTTCCTGGCTACTGTCTCTAAGAAAGCTTTCGTACTTCTGAATATAACCGATATACTCCGACTTGACTCTAGCATCGTCCATCGAAAAAGAAACCGTAACGATAAGTAACATAGAAAAAATTATACAAATTATGCTTTTCTTCATTTCCCTTCCTCCTGTCTGTTAATTTCAAGCATCTTTTCAATAGCATTGGTTATTATATTCATGCCTGTAATATTACTGACGCCATCTGGAAGTATTATATCGCATGTATATTTCTGAGGCTCAATAAACGACCTGAAAGAAGGAGCTACAAAAGTTCTGTACTGAGTAAGAATACTTTCTATGGATCTTCCCCTTTCAATGGTATCCCTTTCTATTCTTCTTATAAGCCTTTCATCAGCAGGAGCATCAATATAAACCGAAAAATCAAAAAGCTCCCTCAACTTAGGCTCATGAAGAACTAGAATACCTTCCATAATAACCAGATCATTAGGAAAAAAACTCGTGCTTATGCCAACTTCTCTTCTGCAGGTCACCATATTATACACGGGTATATTAATTGTATTTCCGTCTTTTAACTTTTTTGTGTTTTCTATAAAATAATCAAAATCAAACGCTTTAGGATCATCAAAATTGAATTCTTTTAATGTCATTCCAGGGGGGAGATCTCTATAGTAATCATCCATACTCAGTACATTAGCCCTATCGGCAAAATGCTCGGCAATTTTTCTGGCAACACTTGTTTTCCCTGCACCGCTTCCTCCGACTATGGCAACTAGAACCAATAGCTTCACCCCTTTATATAAATCTACAATTTTTAATAATGCACAATAATTATACCATATTTTTCCGTTTTTAGTATAATTTAGTTAATCAGAAAAACTAATATTCCCAAGGTTCATTCATAAAATAAGAATATATGATAAAATATTGCTTAGGTATATTTTATCAGGAGGGGATCAAAATTCAAAAAAGAATTATAATACTTTTTATGCTTGTATTTTTATTTTGTACGGTACTGACAGGACAGGATTACTTTGAAATAGTGGAGAGATTCGACATCGGCCCCCGTGCCTTTCATATTGATACGCATAAAAACTATGCAACAATCTGTGATTATGATGGGAAAGTAACTGTATTTGACATCTATACCCTTGAATCGTTCAGTTATTCCTCATGTGTCAGACCTATGGCAGGATTTTTCAATGGTGAATATCTTTATGTAATAGACAACTACAGGAAAGAAGTTCTCAAACTACGAGGAAATACAGTAATAAAAAGAGTTTCTCTCGGATCTAACCCTGTTAACATGAAAACTATTGATAATAAAATATTTATATCTGCTTTTGATCCTGACAAATTATTTGTATTTGATAAGAACCTTTCCCTTATTCAAAGCGTTGACCTTTCAGTCAAGAGTCCTTTCCTACAAATTGCCGGAAAGGATCTATATATACCAATGAGAGAAAACACCAAAGACAATACAATAACAACAAGATTCCTTTTTTATAATGCAACAGTAGGGTCTTACATAGTAAACTACCAGAATATACGTTCGCCTATAGATATTCTGGAATACAAGAATAGACTTTTCATAGCTTCGTACTACAACGGTAAGATCTACGAAAATCTTGCTGCCGGACAGAAAGAAGTGGCGGCTTTTGGTGGATATCTCATAAATATTGAGCTTTTCAACAGTTATATAGTCGGTAACTCTCTTTTTGGAGGAGTATACTTCTACGATATAGAAAAAAAAGGAATTGTAAGAATGCTTGAGGACACACCAATTGTCGACATAGCGGTTTCTCCATCCAACAACTATATTTTTGCACTTTCAAGTATAGAAAACAAGCTTTTTATAATAAAGGACTTCCACGTATATCAGGAAATAAAACTTGATGATTATCCCATTGATGTAGAGGTTCCTGATGAAAGCGTAATTCTTGTTCTTTCTACACAGACAGGAAAAGTACAGGTTATAAGAAAGTTTTGAGGCTCTGCTCTATCATCTGAACAGCCGCGGAAAGTTTTTCTCTGTAAACTATTGCTGTTTTTTGTGGATCATAATTTTTGGCTTTCATATACGCATAGGCTCGTGGAATATCCGAAAGTTTTTTATAAAAGTACTCGTAATCAGGACAGATATTTTTTACAACTCTTCTGTTTTTTGCACTGCCGCTTACTACTGCAGGTACACCGAAATACATAGGCACAACAGCACTGTGAAGTCTGTCAGAAATCACAAGCTTGGAGTTTATCAGGGTAGACTGAATCTTTTTATTGTCCCCAGTTGGGAAAGGTACACTCCAGTCAGATACACTTCTTAGATAGTCCACAAACTTGAAAGATATCTCAGAATCTTGATTGGAGTTGATTGCCAGAGTATTTATGTTTCTGTTTTCTATTTCCAAAAACTCATATAGAGGCATAAAGTCATCATATTCTTTTTTTATACAGATACTTGTTATATCTGTTGTCTGAGCTTGCATTCCGATATCGCTTATTGCATAAGGAGCGATATCGACTATGTTAAAAGAGTTTTTACAGTATCTCCGCGCATATCTAAAAGACGCCTCATCGCGGTAAAAACCGTATATCTGAGCATCTTGGGTTTTTAAAAGAGACTTCAGAAGCTTGTTCGCAAATTTATTTTTTATAGGGCCAAAACCCTGAGAGATAAGAAAAAACGGTTTCTTGTACTTAATCGTTTTTTTTGCTATATAATAGTAATAAAGAAAGCTCTTCAAAGACGTTTCTGTCTGGAAAAGGTTACCGCCTCCAAATATGACCAAGTCGCTGCTCTTTATTGAAAGAAGAATACTATAAAGATCGAACTTTTTTATATCAGTTATTTTGTAGTTTATAGGAGTTTCTATTCGTAAAAGATTATCAGAAGGAATGATTACTTCCCCCTGAAATTTTATGTCACTTAAAATTTTGAGCATACTATTGAGTAAAAGCTCATCACCAAAGTTGTTGTACCCGTAGTATCCTACAAGAAATATTTTTCCCATTTAAACCTCCGACTTTTTAGGAATATCTATTTTATATATGGAAATATCAGTTAGGAGGGATAGATATGTTTGACTTAACTTTTTCGGTACTTCCACAGGCTATGAATGCGGCATCAGCCAGAAACTCTGTTATTGCCCAGAATATAGCCAACCAGAGCACTCCGGACTATAAAAGAAAGTACGTTACCTTTGAGGAAGAGTTTCAGAAAGCCCTTGGAAGTTCTGATGAGATAGCTCTCAAGACCAACAAATCCTCACATATAAATAATACACCATCTTTGTCGCAAGTTCAACCACAGATTTTGCAGGATACTTCCAGATCAAACAGAGAAGATGGAAATAACGTTAACATAGATGTAGAATCAGTAAATATGTATATAAACGGTATGTACTATAACGGACTTACCCGTCTTATGAACTATTCGATTCAGCGGTATAATACTGTCATAAAAGGAGTGCGATGATAAATGGAATCCTTCTTTAGATCTATGAATGTAGCAGCAAGCGGCATGACAGCCGAAAGAATGCGGTTTAATGTTATAACTCAAAATATAGCCAATGCCGAAACCACAAGAACCGAAGATGGCGGTCCGTACGTACGAAAGTACGTTACCTTCCGTGAAATACTCGATAGTACGTTCAACGATGATGATACAAACAGTTTTTCAGGTGTTCAAGTGGATTCTATTGAGGAAGATTCCGCTCCTTTCAGGCTTGTATATGATCCTACACATCAAGATGCCGATGCTGATGGTTATGTCCGATACCCAAATGTTGTAGCGCTTAAAGAAATGGTTGATATGATGAATGCTCAAAGGGCATATGATGCTAACACTGCTGTAATTTCAACTGCACGTTCAATGTTTAATTCTGCTTTGAATATAGGAAGACAATAGGGGGTGAAAAGAGATGATTGAAAGAATAAACGGTCTTAAAGGACTTCACAATCTTGAAATACAAAAAAATCAAAAAACTACTGGTCAGAACGATCTTAATTTCTCTCAAATGCTTAAAGATGCCATCAATGAAGTTAATGATCTTCAAGTTAAATCTGATAAGATGACTGCAGACTATGCGGCAGGACGTATAACTAGTATTGAACAGGTTACTGTTGCAGCTGAAAAAGCTTCGCTTTCATTAAAACTTACGACAGAAGTAACCAGCAAAGTTATAGAGGCCTATAAGGAGATTATGAGGTTACAGTTATGAATGATGTAAAATTAAACTCTTTAATAAATGCAGTTGATAGTTTTTTCAAAAAAAATCCAGATGCTGATTTTGACAAGCTTGATCTTTTTCTTAAAGAAAATTATGATCAGGCAGATATTGATGCTTACTATGAAATATTGGGACAAACTCTGGGTTCAATGGATGGCGTTATGGAAAATCCTATGAATGCATTCCTTGAAGGTCCTAAAGAAAAAGTGAAATCATATCCGGGAGTTACCGTGGTTGAGTTTCCTATGGAAGAACGTCTTCGTTCGCTTGCAGTAAAGGAATGGGAAACATGGGAAAAAGATATTTCAGAGTTTGATCATATATATGATTCAACTGAAACATTTTTTGTTTTAGAAGGAAGAGCTTTGCTTGAATTTAAGACTCATAAGGTAGAAGTAGAAGCCGGCGATCTTGTTCAAATAGAAAAAGGCGCAAAATGTCATTGGAATATCAAGGAACCTGTAAGAAAATACTATACGTTTGATATAAAAGAAATATAGAGGATTTAAATCCTCTATATTTCTTTTATATCACCAATATAGGCATATTATGACATATATCCTTTAAGGGAGTGTTTAATTATGGATGAGTTTAAGTATGTTTACGGACCAGTTCCTTCAAGAAGACTTGGAATATCTCTAGGGGTTAGTCCTATACCTAAGAAAACATGTAACTACTCCTGCATATATTGCCAACTGGGAAGAACAACCCGGATGATTAATCATAGACAGCTTTTTTATCCAGTTGATAATATTATTGCAGAGTTAAAAACATTTTTCCAGAAAAATATAAACTATGATGTTATAACAATAGTTGGAGAAGGTGAACCAACATTATACTCAGGTCTAGGGCAACTCATTGAAAAATTACATAAAATAACTAATAAACCAATAGCAGTAATAACCAACGGCTCTCTTCTATACGACCCTGATGTTCAATCTGACTTAATGCAGAGCGATATACTTCTTCCCACACTTGATGCTTATGATGAAAAGTCTTTTAAAAAAAT
Organism: Thermotogae bacterium; assembly: GCA_022704305.1. GTDB lineage: Bacteria > Thermotogota > Thermotogae > Petrotogales > Petrotogaceae > UBA5851. The sequence goes on from JAKJGQ010000013.1 coordinate 10,901, forward strand.
AAATAGACCCTATTCAAGCCTTAATTATTATAAAGTTCTTAATGGTCTTGAAGATTTTTCCAGAAAATATAAGGGACAGTTATGGCTTGAAATAATGTTTATGAAAGGTATTAATGATGACCCTAATACAATTATAAAATATTCAGAGATTCTTAAAAAAATTAAATATGAAAAGCTTTACTTAAATACGCCTGTTCGTCCTCCTGCAGAAATTGATGTATCTGCATTGGATCATGAAAAAATGGATCATATTGCTGAAATATTGAATGGTTTTTCAATTGATCTCTTAAGCTCACACGGATTTTATAGTGAGATAAAAAACGATTACGAAGCATTTGTAAGTATAATAAAACGTCATCCTATGAATCAATTTGAAATTGAAGAATTTCTTAAATCCCGCGGAAATTCTTTTCCTGAAAAATTTATGGAAAATCTTGAAACCGATGCCTCTCTTGCTATAATTGAATATAAAGGTTATCGCACTTACAGATTAAAATAACCTACGGGAGGGATTTTTGTGTTCAGAAAAATGCGGAGAATCAATCAGTTACTATCTGACCAAGAAACTCAGGACGTTCTCAAACGTTGCACACATGGAGTTCTAGCCTGCTTAGGCGATGAAGATTATCCATATGCCGTTCCATTGAGTTTTGTCTATTTTAATAATAAAGTTTACTTTCATTCTGCCAAACAGGGACATAAAATAGATGCTGTTTCTAAGAATCCTAAGGTTTCATTTTCAGTAATAGACGAAGATACTGTGATAAGTAAAGAGTATACAACCTACTTCCGAAGTGTCATTATCTTCGGTAAAGCCAGGATAGTTCAGGGAGACGAAAGAACCGAAGCCTTCATGGCACTCATTGAGAAGTATTCAGGCGACCAGCCAGAAGAATCAAAACAAAAAGAAGCAAACAGTTGTATGCAATCGCTTATATTAGCTGTAGATCCAGAATACATAACCGGCAAACAATCTATTGAATTTGTTAGAAATCAAAAAAGACAGTCATAAAAACCATATTAATTTAATGGATGGTGCAGTATGAAGAAATGCAGTGTAAATTCCGGGATAGATCTCAAAATGCTTTTTAATATCAGGAGGTTGTATAATGTCTATTCCGGATCAGAAAATTTATCCCCGGACCAGTGATAAGAGTACTGTTTATTTAAAACCATTAATTAAAAATCCCAGTATATTGATAGGCGACTACACTTTTTATAACGATTTTAAAAATGATCCTACAGATTTTGAAAAAAACAATATTCTATATCACTATCCTATAAATCATGACAGGCTTATTATTGGAAAATTCTGTTCCATTGCGTGTGGTGCAAAATTTATTTTCACTAGTGCTAATCACACTCTAAACTCTTTTTCAACCTATCCGTTTCCGATTTTCTGGGAGGAATACGAAACTCTTCCAGTAAATATAGTACGAGCATGGGATAACAAAGGAGATATAGTAGTCGGAAATGATGTCTGGATAGGATATGAGGCAGTTATAATGTCAGGTGTACATATTGGTAATGGAGCTATCATAGGGACTAGGGCTGTTGTTACAAAAGACGTCGAACCATATGCTATTGTAGGCGGAGTTCCAGCAAAAATTATCAGAAAAAGATTTAAAGATGATGTCATCAAAAAACTTCAGATGACAAGCTGGTGGGATTGGGATATAGAAAAAATTAAAAAGAAGCTTAAATTTCTTACTACTATGGATATTGAGAATTTATAATATCTATTAACTTCTTGAACTTATGAGATAACCGGGATAATCCCGGTTATCTTTTTTAATGCCTGAAATTTTTTTCTTTATATTTGTTTTATCATCAAAAAATTCTTTCTTTGTTTAAAAAATAAACGTTAACTTTTCATTACCTAATATTATGCATTTAGCAACTTTAAGTTGATTACAGTTCATAAATATAGTATAATTTTTTATACGGAGCATATGAAATAATAGACTCATTTTTTATTTAATGGAGGTCTCTTATGGCGATATACTATTCAAATCCAGAAAAAAGGCCAAACATTTTCTTCATTTTTTTAATTGTTATAGTTTTTATTGGAGGTATATTCTATATATATGCTTCATGGTATCATTATTCATCGATAAGACGTAGCGAAGTTATACGTTTGGCGGTCTCGGCTTCGGCATTTATAGAACCAATGCATTTGAAAGAGTTAAAAAACGATAGCTCAGACCTTCAGAATGAATACTATAATACTCTAAAAACAAACATGATAAGCTTTGCGGAAAAAAACAAAAAGATAAAATTTGCATATCTTCTTGCTCTTAAAGATAACAGGCTTTTTTTCATCGTTGATTCTGAAACTCCTTCCTCAAAAGACTACTCCCCGCCAGGACAGGAGTATACAGAAATAACTGATTATGACTGGCTTCCTTTTTCTACCGGAGAACCTGTTTTAAAAAACAATATAACCGATCGCTGGGGAACATGGGTAAGTGTTTTTGTTCCTATAAAGGATCATTATCTTAAAAATGTCGTTGCCGTTTTTGGAATGGATTATCCTGTTAATTCATGGACCAAGGATACTTTGCTTTATATGATCCAACCTTCACTTATAGTTGCTTTCATTCTCATACTTATCTTAATGCTTTATAGGGCACTGTCAATACAGAAAAAGTTTAACAAAACATTTCGTGAGCTTAAAGATAGTGAATTGCTCTTCAGATCAGTATTTACACAAGCTCCGGTTGGTATAGCTCTCTTAAGGGATTATAAAAAACATGAAGTATCGAATGATGAATTAGATATTATTGATTCGAACGAAGAATTTTTAAGAATAGTTTCAAGGAAAAAAAACGATGACCCTTGTTTTGACTGGAAAAGCATAACTCATCCTGACGATCTTTCTAAAGATACAGAGATGTTCGAACAGTATAAATCAGGAAAATTTACCGGTTACTCTCTGGAAAAGCGTTATATTTTTCCTAATGGTTCTGTGAAATGGGTAAATATGATGATAAGAAGTCTTGATATTTCTGAAGGGTCTAAAGAAAATAAGTACCATTTATGTATAATCAAAGATATAACTGACAGAAAAAAGGCAGAGGAAACTCTCAAAGAAAGCGAAAGAAGCAAGAGTGTTCTATTGGAAAATCTCCCTGGTATGGCTTATAGATGTAAGAATGACCGCCAATGGACAATGGAGTTCGTATCAAAAGGCTGTTTTGATCTTACGGGATACTATGCTGAAAATCTTATTAATAACAGGGATCTTTCATACAACGACCTTATTGCAGATGATTACAAAGAAATTATATGGGACGAATGGAAGAGAGTTCTTGAACTTCATGAACCATTCCGTTACGAATATGAGATAGTCACTTCTTCTAAAAAGCACAAATGGGTTCTTGAAACAGGACAGGGAATATTTCGCAAGGATGGCAGTATTGAAGCTCTGGAGGGTATTATAATAGATATAACCGAATCAAAGATGCGTCAATATCAAATAGAATATGCAAATGACCATGATTTTATGACTGGCCTGTTTAATAGAAGATACTACGAAACACAGAAAGAACGTTTGGATAAAAGTGGAAATACCCCCGTATCCATACTAGTTGCCGATATTAACGGAGTAAGAATGATCAACGATACTTTTGGTCATATTCAGGGAGATATTCTCATTATGGAAACTGCTAAACTTCTGCAGAAATGCTGCAGAGAAAGTGATATTCTTGCACGAATAGGTGGTGATGAATTCGCAATTATCCTTCCTTACACTTCAAGAGAAAAGGCATTTGAAATTCTTAAAAATATAAGGAAAACATTTGATAACTTCAATTCATTGACATCAGAGACCAAAAACCGTATAAGTCTTTCAATGGGATATGGAACTAAGGATGATTTAAACGCAAGTCTCCAAAACGCCGAGAAAGAAGCGGATGAATATTTACGAAGAAGAAAAATTTTTGAACAGAAAAGCCTCCATAATTCTGTGCTGTCCTCCATCATGGCCACAATGTATGCAAGAAGTCAGGAAACAGAAGAACACTCTCAACGTATTTCTGAGAACTGCATAAAAGTCGCTGAAAGACTTGGCCTTGCACAAAGCGCACAAGACGAGCTCCACCTTTTTGCCATGCTTCACGATATAGGCAAAGTAGGTATTGATGACCGTATTCTGAACAAACCAGGCAAGCTAAATGATGAAGAATGGACTATTATGAAAACTCATCCTGAAATCGGTTTCCGTATAGTTATGTCTGTCCCCGAACTCTCCGGCGTTGCCAACTACATTCTTACTCATCATGAACGCTGGGATGGAAAAGGTTATCCTCTTGGTATTTCAGGAGAAGATATTCCTATTCTTTCTCGTATACTCGCTGTAGCAGATGCTTATGACGCTATGATAGAATCAAGGGTTTACAGGAAAGCCTTGTCAAAAGAAGAAGCATTAAATGAAATAAAAAACAATTCCGGAACGCAGTTTGATCCTAATATTTCAAATATTTTTATTGAAATACTACGTATTTAGCCTCTCATGATGGTTTTTGCTTGATAGCGCATTATATTTTACCAAGTTTTACGATTATTATCATAAAGTAATCCTTTTGCTTAACATAAAAAAAGTATAGTAGATATACCAATTTATTGGTATACAAAAGTTTAATTAACTTTTGTCTTACACTGCATGAGGAGATGAAAAATAAGTATGGATTTTTTTGAATTAGCTAAAAGCAGATGCACAACAAGAGGATTTAATGAAAGGACAATACCTGATGAAGATCTAATGAGAATCCTCTCTATAGGACGTGTTGCTCCCAGCGCATGTAACAAGCAACCCCAAAGGATTTTGGTAGTAAGAGAACCTCAAAATATTCTTAAAGTGAAAAAAGCATACAATACTTTTGGTTCAAAATGTGTGCTTATTGTTTGCCGTGATACCCGCGATTCTCTTGTACGCCCTTACGATCAAAAATGCTCAGGTGACCTGGACATCGGAATCGTTTGTGATCATATGATGCTTGCTGCCCGAGAACTTGGAATAGGAAGCGTTATGGTAGGTCTTTTTGATCCGTATATAATAAGACGTGAGTTTGAGATTGCTGATTACATAATTCCAACTGCATTACTGATTCTTGGATATCCTCGTGATGGTTTCCTGAGTCCTCAGCGTCATGATACACAACGTAAACCACTTTCAGATACTGTAATGTTTGAAAAGTTTTCTTTAAATTGTTAAGAAACTTTGAAAAAATTCAAAGCCGCCTGATAATCTGAATTTTTAAAACCCGGAAAACCTCATATATAAGGCTTCCGGGTTTTGGATTTTTATTCTCTACACAAAAAGGTTCTTACTTAATAACTTCTAGCTTAACAGCAACGATTATAAAGTACTTACCCTGAAAGATTACTGTACTCTACTTTTTTATACTTATCTGTTTTGAATTACGTTAAAAACAGGAAACATAAAAATCATGAAAAAAAAAGAATGAGAGGTATAATAACTTTTGAAATCCTTTTATTATGATTATTTACTTAGTTTTCATTCATTATAAGACTGTGTCTGAACCTAGTAATTACAAGAACCTTATAGTTTAACTTTCTTTATTTGACACATACAAGCTTATATATGCTAAAACTTCATGGGAGGCACTGTAAAATGGGAAACCGTTTAAAAGAGAAGAGATCACTAAGCATCAGAATCAAACTCTCACTGCTTATAGTAAGTCTTATCGTACTATCTGTGTCTGTAATTGAGCTTTATAGTTATTTTTCAAGAGCAGCAGATATTGAAACAGCTGTAAGAAAAGAACAGCTTAACACCGCTATTCTGACAGCTTCACGTCTGGAAACCGAAATAGCACGTACAGTCTCTGTTCTGCAAACAGCAGCGTGCAATGAGGCTTTTATTTCTGAAGATAAAAATACTATCATAAAAGCTTTAAAGAATATAAAAGATCAAAATGAAATATTTTCAACTGTTTTTCTGGTGGATTCCATGCTTAACAAACTAAATGAAAAATCAGAAACAGGTTCGCTTGCAACCAGAGAGTATATGCAGGAAGTCAAAAAAATCCAAAAAACAGTAATCTCGCATGAGATTCTTATATCCCAATCTACAAAAAAACCTTCAATTATGATAGCAACGCCAATAAAGATTAACGGCGCCCCAGAGAGTTATCTTGGAATATCAGTTAATACAGACTACCTGCAAAGAATTGTAAACGAAGTAAAATCAAGTGAAAGTGAGTATACTTTCGCTTTTGACGGAAAGAATGGTTTGGTTTTTGCACACCCAGATGCAGAATACATCGGGAAACTCAAGGTCCTCAATCCTGATGAACCTGATAAGAAGCTTATCGCTCCGCAGCTGAGAGAGGCTGTTGAACTAGCAACAAACGGAAATTCAGGATCAACAGTTTATACTTTCAACGGCGAAAAAATAATAGCCGCATATGCAAATATACCCGGAACAAATCTTGGCGTTGTAACAAGGATGACACATCAAAATGCAATGGCTCCTATTAGAAGGGAACGTAATATTTCATTGCTCATAACCTTTATAGCCTCTTTATTAGGTTTTGCATTGGCATATTTTTTATCAAAATTTATTTCAGACCCAATAAAAAAAGTTTCTAACATGTCCAAAATAATCTCTAAGGGAGATTTTTCGAAAACTTCTGACATAGTAAAAAGTAAAAATAATGATGAAATAAGTTGCCTACAAGAGAGCTTCGGGGTAATGGCAGATATGCTCAAAACTACCATGCACCAGATACATGATGCTACTATTCAGATAGCTTCAGCCAGCGGAGAGCTTCAGATAAGTTCTGAAAAATCTGCACAAGCATCTGAGCAGGTTGCCGTTGCAGTATCAGAAGTATCACAAGGAGCAGTAAATCAGGCAGAAGCAGCAGACAAAACCTTACAGGCAGTTAAAAAAATGAGTGAACGAGTTAAGGATATAGCTATACATGCTTGCTCAGCAGAAAATGTATCCAAATCTTCTTCATTAGCTGTTGAATCAGGTGAAAAAGCTATAAATCACGCTGTACAATAAATAACTGCTATTAGTTCCATAGTACAAAGCACCGCTGAAACTATACGAAGACTTGCTGCTTTTTCAGATAAAATAAGTGAAATTGTTAATTCCATATCAGAAATAGCTTTCCAGACGAATCTTTTAGCTTTAAATGCAGCCATAGAAGCTGCTAGAGCCGGAGAACACGGAAAAGGTTTTGCCGTTGTGGCTCAGGAAGTTAAAAAGTTAGCAGAGCAGTCAAAGGAATCGGCATCTAGTATATCTGAAATTCTTGGTCAGATTCAAAATCAGATTCATGATGCTGTAAGCAGTATAGATAAAAGCACTGAAGAAGTATCCTCAGGACAAAAAGTAGTATTAGTTGCCGGTGAATCCTTTTTCTCAATAGAAAAACAGATAGCTGAACTTTCAGAAGCGGTAGACGGAATCACAGAAAGTATAAATTCACTTTATGACTACAACTCAAATGTTCTGGATGCAGTGGGAAAAATAAGAGATATCTCTCAAGAAACTGCCTCTAATAGTAAGACTATCTCTATGGCAACTGAAGAACAGTCGGCAGGAGTAGAAGAAATAGCTTCATCAGCAGAGTCATTGGCACAGCTATCCTCAAAACTCGAATTAATGTTAAAACAATACAAGTTCTAGCATTTTAAGACAGTTCTCACTTCAACTTGAAGTGAGAACTGTCTTTTGATACTACTCTATGCATAACTGTACTCTTTTTTATGTCTTTTTAAAAGATATACTGAAAATACCATCGTAAAAAATTCTGAAACCACTGGTGCCATCCAAACTCCTTCAATACCAAAAACAAAAGGCAGTATCATTATCATACCTGCTCCCAGAACTAAAGAACGCAAGAAAGATATTGCCGCGGAGGCTTTCCCGTTGCAAAGGGCGGTAAAAAAGGAAGAAGCAAATATATTAATCCCTGATACGATAAAAGACAAAGCAAAAATCCTAAATCCAGAAAACGTCATCTGCTCGAGCACAGCCGATCCGGAGCTAAATGCTCTTAGAATCGGTTTAGAAAAAACTTCAGATATGATGAACATGGCGACTGATACCGACAAAACTATTCCTAAACATTTTTTGAAAAGATTCTTAAGCTCGTCGATGTTGCCTGCTCCATAATGAAAGCCTATAACAGGAGCACTTCCCATTGAAAACCCTATCAGTACCGCAACAAAAACAAAGTTTACATACTGCATTATGGTTATGGCTGCAACTCCCGTTTCACCCGCCAACCTCATCAATTGAGTATTAAAAAGGAAAGACGTTATTGATGCTGATATGTTTGAGACCATTTCTGATGAACCATTTGCAGCACTATGGAGAAAAGCTTTTAAATAGAATTTCGGCTTGCAGAAGGATAATCTGCTCTTATTAGGAAATAAAAAATACAGTATCGGAACTATACTGCTTAAAAGATATCCGCATAATGTCGCTACCGCTGCACCGCGAAGTCCCCAATGGAATACCCCAATGAAAAGCCAGTCAAGAAAAATATTGGTTACTCCCCCTAATATGGTAAGCAAAAGTCCTAGATGTGGCTTTTCGGCAGTAATCATAAATGGTTGGAAGAAAACTTGGAGCATAAAAAAAGTATTCCCTATAAGACATATGGTTGCATAGTTTACACAGTGTTCTATAAGAGCATCATTTGCTCCCAGAAAATAACATATCGGTCTTATAAAAATAAGACATGATGTCGAAAGGACTATTCCAATAACGAAAATGCTTATTGTCAGCATAGTGAAGTAACCTTTTGCTTTTTTGACATCTCCCTGTCCAAGAGTATTAGCTACTTCCGCACTGCCTCCAGAACCAAGCATGAATCCAAATGAGCCTAATACCATGAGTAAAGGCATAACTACACTTATCGAGGCCATTGCCTCAACCCCTACGTATCTGGAGATAAACAGTCCGTCAACAACACTATAGATAGAAGTAAAAACCATCATGATGACAGATGGCAAAGTAAACCTGAGAAGTTTTCCTGTAGTAAAATGATCTGAAAGTCTTATATTCATAACAATACCTCCGTATTTAAGTTAACCTTTAAAAAATCGGATAAGAGACTGAGCGCACTCAGCATCTTATCCGGTTTATTAATTGCGATTAATATCCTCCGATGTTCAAACCTGCCTATCCAAAAATGAATCCGCCTGTTTTTGTAACAAGTCCCTATATCTTCTTGAGCTATCTATTAGCCCTTTTCTTTCTCTGTCGGACATTTTTTCAAAAGTTTCCATTTCCATTTCAAAAACAGTATCAATATATTTCTTAGAAAATTTTTCCCCATTTTCGGTCAGTAAAATTTCTTTGCTCCTTCTGTCTTCTGAAAACTCTGCAAGCATTATGAGTCCTTCTTTCTCCAAATACTTAAGCCCGGAATTAACCGTCTGCTTGCTGAGCGACCACTGGCTGCATATTTCTTTTTGAGTACATCTTCCGTCCATCATTCTAATCGAATACATCACCCAATAAGCGCTTTCGGCAAGACCTGCTCTTTTGGCAAGTCTATTGTAAATTGCATCTGTTTCCTTAAATATCTGATAATACTCCATTAACTGCGTATGGACCTTTTTTTTGTCCATGTTGTCCTCCCAGACAGTCCTATTTCGGACTAAAATATAGTATACTATACTTATTAAAAATTGTCAACATCAATAGATTACTTTGCTTTTTGAATTAAATATGCTGTAAAAACAACTTAATCAGCAGCTTCTTTCACCGCGCGGAAGCTGAGATATGCCTGATTACTGCTTTTGGTTCTTTTATATACACCACCGTTGTATACTATAATATATGCACACTCATTGTCGCTTGGGACAGTATCGGCTGTCCAGTAGTATATTACTTTAGAATAAATATCCCAAAGAGGAGACTCTTTATCTGGAACGTATTTATAATAAACTTTTTCTTCTTCCTTATTCCATCTTCCTTCAGAATTATTATAACGCAAAGACAACGAACTTACAGCCTCCTCTACTGTCGGAAGCCGCCATATATTTTGCGGTTCAGATGCAAGGGTTTCTCCATCCGCTGAAAGGTACATGCATATCTTACATGCTTCCTCCCATGAAACTCCTCTGTCAGGCCATCCCGGACCTCTGGGAGCCCATGAAAGCGAGTAATTAAGAGTTTTAATTGTTCTTATGCCTGAATCATTATCGTTAACCCGTCTTGAAATTCTTACCGCCTGTGGAATAGATATAGCCGTAACTATAATCAAAGGAACAGCTATTATAAGTATATAAGCAAGTTTTTTTGGTTTAGGCTCTCCAAAATAATATAGCATTGCAAGAATAAAAAAAGGAATGACAACCATTAGTCCAACCACAGAAAAAACTGCGCCTCTGAAAAACCAAGCACTGAATACAGCCGTCAGCAGATGAACTACCAGACCTGTCCTTTTCCACCTTAAGCTGATAAGTGCCAGAACAGTAAATACCCACGCAAAAAGAAGATATTGAAATAACAGCATAAAGATATTCTCCCAAATGCTTTTTGAGTACCAACCTTCATGAAAGTTTTCAAACGCTCCCCAGTATGACCATACTCCTGAAATAATTAAAGTTATAAAAACACCGATCCAGCCAGTTGCATTTTTTGCACACTTCATTTTGCCCTCCGAAAATAAAAGATAGCTTGTATTAATTATATACTTTTAAAATTATCTTTATACTATTTTTACTCAAGACCTTATAACTTAACGAACAAAATATACTATTGCTGTAGAAATAGTATCAACTTTTTACAGTGCACTCTACTTTAATACGGAGTGTATTATATTTACAACAACTTTGCATCAATGCAATGTTTTTGATTTTTTCATATATACAGGAGGAAAACCTGTTATGAGATATAAGTATAATGTAATTACTGTGATCTTAATTTTTATAATCTGCTTAACAGTGGTATATTTTTACATGATATCACATAAAAAGGCAGAAAAAATCTTTTTTGACCAGACATATGATATGATATCAGATCTTAAAAAAACTTTTCTGAAAGATACGGTTGATAATTTAATAAATAGCATAGATATTGAATTGACTAATGAAACACGTCGTTATGAAAAAACCGGTCATGTAAAATTTTTAGAACTAACCTCCAGATTATCTCTGCCTGAGGAAGAGTTTTTAAGGTACGTATCACAACAGTTTTTTATACAAAACGACTCTAAATGTCTCACATACTTTATCTGGAACAAAAATTCAGGAATCGTGGTATCATGCTCTGAAGAATCTTTTGATAAAACGGTTATATACAAAATAGATGAGCTTGCAGAAAATTTTTATTCCTACGAGAGAATTGAAACTACAAATTCAGTAGTACTTTTCGGTGCAACCAAAGAGTACATAGACGATATTGTAAAGGAACGGATGAAAAACAGAATAAGAACTATGACCTTCAAAAACGATGAGTATATCTGGATCAACGAAATTTTAAATTACGACGGAGGGAAGAACTATGCCTTAAGACTTGTTCATCCCAATCTTCCGGAAACCGAAAATACTTTTCTTTCTACAGATACGAAGGATGACAAAGGCAATATGCCTTATCTTATGGAGCTTGAGGGAGTAAAAAATAAAGGACAGGTATTCTTTACGTATTACTTTAAAAAACCCAGTAGCGGTACTTCCTCAGAAAAGATTTCCTACGCACGGCTTTATAAAAAATATGACTGGGTAATCGCCATGGGCACCTATACCGACGATATGCACCAGTATATTGAAGAAACCGAGCGCAAGATAAGGGATATATCTCTTAACGTCACTCTCAATACTATATGGTTTTTATTGGCAATAGTTCTGGTATGTCTGATCTTGATGGTTGCAATCAACAGATATTATTTCAGAAGATCAAACAAGGATCTGGAAAAAGAAGTAAACAGTGATATTCTTACACGTGCCTACAGTAGAAGATTTGGAATAAATGAAATGAATAAAGCTTTTTCTGATTTCTGTAAGTATGGTATCAACAGCGGCATAATGGTTTTTGATATAGACCACTTCAAGGAAGTAAACGATACTTACGGACACGATGCCGGAGATATGGTTTTGAAGGAGCTGACAGATTCTGTGCTTAGCTGTATAAGAAGTTCAGACAGATGTATACGCTGGGGCGGAGATGAATTCATATGTGTTTTCAAAGATATTGATGCACAGGCCATGAATTACTTTGGACAAAAGATACTTGCTGCTGTTTCTTCGGTCTCAGTACATGCAAACGGTAAGGAAATCTTTGTAAATGTCTCAATCGGAATGTCTATTTTCAGAAAAACTGACAGTACTTATGATGATGCATTAAAGAGGGCAGATAGAGCTCTTTACATTTCAAAATCAAATGGAAGAAACCAGATTAATGTTTTATGATAGAATTGCAATAATCAGATTTTTTTATTTGTACTCCGGGGGCATTAATTATGAGTATAGTATCAGAATGGAATATTGATCAGAAAAAAATGAATGAACTAATAAAAAAGGAAAGTACTTTTGAAGCTGGGAAAAAAATCTTGACTGCTCTGCATACATCAGTACACTTTTCAATCCATGGCGGCTTAACTATCATGGATGACCTCTGGGCTGGTCTTGAAAAGAGTGCTTTCAGCATTATGCCTACAGAAAAAGATGTAACCATAGCCTGGAACATCTGGCATATCACAAGGATTGAGGATTTAACAACAAATCTACTCATTTCAGGCAGAGAACAAATCCTTAATGACCAATGGCTAAAAAAAATCAGAACATCAGTCACAGACACTGGTAATGCAATGACAGACGATGAAATAATTAGTTTCAGCAGAGAGATAGATCCTTGTGAGCTGAGAAATTACAGAGTAGCTGTTGGTGAAAGAACCAAAAGTATTTTGTCCGGACTAAACTTTAAAGATATGGGGAAAAAATTTGATAAAAAAGCTCTCGCTGAAATACTAAGAGTTGGGGGAGTTACAGAACATCCTGATTCAATTTGGCTTTTGGATTTCTGGGGCAATAAGAGTATTTCAGGAATTATTAAAATGCCTTTGACCCGTCACCAGATTGTCCATATCAACGATAGTTTCAGACTCAAAGATACTATTTTTAAAAGAAAGATATTTTATCTTTCTTGACTGAAGGTGAACCTCATGAATCTCAAGCAACGCGTAGAAAAGCTTAAAATTAATATCCCGGCTATTTTTCTTGCCTTAGGAAAAAAGGAAACACCCGTTTGGGCTAAGATATTAGCTTGGCTAACAGTTGCATATGCCTTATCCCCCATAGATCTTATTCCCGACTTCATACCTGTTTTGGGCTATCTGGATGATTTGCTGATATTGCCTGTTTTAGTAACGCTTACGATAAAATTAATTCCTAAAGATGTTTTTGATCAATGCCTAGAACAATCAAAAAACATCTGGAAAGAAGGAAAACCCAGTAGATGGTACTTCTCAATCGGTATAGTTATTCTGTGGATTATAATAATTTTGATTATATTGAAATTTTTTTTCTTTAAAACTTAAAAGACAGACTTCTGACTGAGTCTGTTTTTTATTTATATGAACTTAATAGATATGTAGTTCAGTCTTCATTGATTTGTATACAAGAATTTGTTAGTATATAAGTATAGTAAGAAAAACAAGATTTACAAAAAAAGAAGGAGGTTATCATGCAGCAAGGAGATAAAAGATTTTATGGAACAGTTACAGTAAGTGAAAGAGGACAGATAGTAATTCCAGCTGAAGCAAGAAAAGATTTTAACATAAAAACAGGAGATAAGCTTCTTGTATTCGGAGATCTCAATCAAGGACTGGCGTTTGCCACAGTTGAAATAATGGCAAAAAATATGGCAGGGACAACAGAACTTTTCAGAGAAATACAAAACACCATAAAACCGGAGGAAGAGCAAAATGGTTGATATTAAAACAGAAAACTTGACTAAAAAGTATCGAAACTTAACCGCAGTAGATTCAATTGAGCTTTCAATAGAACACGGAGAACTTTTTTCTCTTTTAGGAGTAAATGGAGCTGGAAAGAGCACAACCATAAAAATGCTTACATGCTTAAGTAAGCCTACTTCAGGTAACGCATTTATTTTAGGTGAAAGTATTTTAACCAATCCCTTTTTTATAAAAGAAAAGATTGGAGTTTCCCCGCAGGAAACAGCTGTCGCTGCAAATCTAACCGTACGGGAAAATCTTGAGTTCATTTCTGGCATTCACGGCAGTAACAACAGCTTATCCAAGGAAAAAGCCGCTCAGATGATCAAAAAATTTCATTTTGCTAAGTATGAAAATATTCGTTCCAAAAATCTTTCTGGCGGATGGCAGCGTAGGCTCAGTATAGCCATGGCTCTTATCTCAGAACCAAAGATTCTCTTTCTTGACGAACCTACTCTGGGACTTGATGTTATTGCACGCAGAGAGCTTTGGGATGTAATAAGTGATCTTAAAGCAACAACAACCATAATACTTACCACACATTATCTTGAAGAAGCACAGGCTCTTTCAGACAGAATCGGGATTATGTCCGGCGGTAAGCTGACAGCAGTTGGTACAGTTGAAGAGATAATTAAAAAGAGTGGGAAAAAGAATTTTGAAGAAGCATTTATAACACTTGCTGGGGAGGAAACCAAACAATGAAAATACTTGTCTTTGCAAAAAGAAATTTTAAAGAAATTGTAAGAGATCCCATGAATCTCTTTTTTGGAATAGGTTTTCCTGTACTCCTTCTAATAGCACTCAATACTATGGGAAAAAATATACCGGGTGAACAGTTTACTTTAAAACAGCTTACTCCAGGCATAACTGTTTTCGGTCTCTCTTTTATGTCGCTTTTTTCAGGAGTACTGCTGGCAAAAGACCGAAGCAGCTCATTTCTGATGCGTCTGTTTACTTCTCCTCTAAAATCACATGATTTTATATGGGGATATCTGCTTCCCCTATTTCCTATGGCTTTTATACAGGGTGTCATTTGTTTTATTGCCGCTGTGCTGATGGGACTTGATTTTAATTTGAATTTAGTTCTGTCTTTTATTACTCTTATTCCGACTTCCTTTCTTTTTATAGGAATAGGGCTGGTCTGCGGAGTTATATTCAACGACAAACAGGTTGGCGGAATTTGTGGCGCACTTCTTACAAATCTTACCGTATGGCTAAGCGGTGCATGGTTTCCTGTTGAAATCGTAGGTAAAACTTTTAAAAATGTTGCTATGATGCTGCCTTTCATCCATTCTGTAGAAATTTCAAGAGATGCACTTAATGGAAGTTACCAGAACTTTTTTATCCATCTTATTTGGATTCTTGGTTATACAGTAGTTTTTCTAAGTCTAGCCATCTTTCTATTTAATAGAAAGATGAACAAAGATTGACCTAGTAAAATAAGTCAAAAAATAACAAAGTAATTTTTTTATAGCTAATCAATCCATCTCTCTTCATTTTTGAAAGTTCACGGGACAAAGCACTCCTTTCAACATTAAGGTACTCTGCCATTGAACTTCTATCATGAGGGATGGAGTTTTTTTTAAGTCTTTATATTCTGCTCTATTTTACTTTATTGACATTTCCCATCTTAGCAATGTATAATTAGATCGTCTAATGTTATTAAATCATCTTAAAACTTTGCATAAAAATAACATTATATAACTTTTATAAAAATTAGACTACTGCTAAGGAGAGAAAATATGCGTTACGATGCTATCATAGTCGGTTCAGGAATGGCAGGTCTGACTGCAGGAGCATATCTTTGTAAAAACGCACACAACGTACTTATTATTGAGAAATCAGAAAAAACTGGTGGTCTTGTAACTTCCTTCGAGAGAGATGGTTTTACGTTTGATGCTGGAATAAGAGCCTTTGAAAATTCAGGAATAATATTTCCTATGCTCCGGCAGCTGGGTATTACCGTTGATTTTATAAAAAATCCTGTTTCGTTAGGCATAGAAAGAGATTTTATCTATCTTAAGACTAAAGAGAGTATAAAAGATTATCTTGAACTTCTTCTAAAAAACTTTCCTTCTCAGGCAAAGCAAATTGAGAAAATCATCAACGAAATAAAAAAAGTAATGAACTACATGGATGTCCTGTACGGTATAGACAATCCTTTGTTTATGGATTTGAAGCATGATAGGGACTATCTGACAAAAACTCTTCTTCCTTGGATGATAAAGTACGCTAAAAACATCAGAAAAATTGAAATGCTCAATATGCCTATAAAGGAGTATCTGCTAAACTTTACTCAGAATATGCAGCTTATTGATACGATAACTCAGCATTTTTTTGCAGATACCCCAGCTTTCTTTGCACTAAGCTATTTCGGTCTCTATCTGGATTATTCTTATCCCAAAGGAGGAACGCAAACCCTTGCATCTAAGATGACTTCTTTTATTCGTCAAAACTCTGGTAAAATACTTTTAAAAACGGAAATATCGCAAATTGATTCTGAAAGAAAAAAACTATTTTCGTCTGATTCGCAGGAGTTTGAGTATAATCAGCTTATATGGGCTGCCGATCTGAAAAATTTTTACAGAAATCTGAATAAAAACTCTTTGAAAAATCTAATCAGTAATAAAAAATCAGAAAAGACCTACAATGAGATTATGAATGCAGATGCTTCGGAATCTGTATTAACGCTGTATCTTGCGGTAGATCTACCAAAAGAAGTGTTTGAAAATGTTTTTGGAGCCCATTGCTTCTATACGCCACAAAAAACAGGTCTTTCTCATATTGCCTCTCTAAAAAACAGCATAAGCAATACCGAAGATCTTTCCGGTTATTTATCCAAGTATCTTGAGTTGACCACATACGAGATATCATGTCCTGTTATACGTGATAACAGTCTTGCTCCACAAGGGAAAACAGGTCTGATAATAAGCACTCTTCTTGACTACGATCTAGCCAAACTTGCAGAGCAGAAAGGATGGTATGAAGAGTTTAAAGCGTTATGTAAAGACAGAATTATTGATGTGCTGGATAAAAGTATTTTAAAAGGGTTAAAATCCAAAGTAATTTTTGGAGTTATATCCTCTCCGCTCACACTGGAAAAGATAACTTCTAATACCAGAGGGGCGATAACAGGCTGGGCATTCAAAAACAATCCTATACCTTCAGAAACCAGGATGCAAAGTATCAAAAGATCTATTTTTACCCCCTTGAAAGATATTTATCAGGCCGGACAATGGACTTTCAGCCCATCCGGACTTCCTATATCCATTCTTACAGGAAAACTTGCTGCTGATAAAGTTCATAAGAAGTTACACAAGTTTCAGAGGTGACGTCATGATTTTTACATTAAGTCTTATAGTGACAGGATTAGTATGCGGTTATCTGCTGTTCATTCATTTTCCTTTTCTTAGTGAAACTTACAGCAAAAAAAAATTATCTAATCTTACAATAATAATTCCCGCAAGAAACGAACAGGAAAATCTTTTAGGCATACTGAGAGATCTTAAACAGCAGACAGTTGAAATTTCAGAAATAATCTGTGTAAATGACTGTTCTTCGGATAATACCGCCGAAATTGCAAGTAGTAACGGAGCAAAAGTCATTAATATTGAAAATAAGCCATGTGAATGGATTGGAAAATCCTGGGCATGTTTTGAAGGAGCCCAAGCTTCAAAAAGTGAAGTCATACTTTTTTTGGATGCAGATGTAAGACTTGCCCCATCAGCAATAGAAAAACTGCTATGCGAGTATACGAAAAACAGATGCCCTATTTCTGTTCAGCCTTTTCATACTGTCGTAAAACCTTATGAACAGTTTTCTTTATTTTTTAATCTTATTGAGATTGGAGCAAATGGTGTTACGACAGCTATTAAAGGCAAAAATGCCGGTCTTTTTGGACCTGTGATTATGATTGACCGTCTAACTTATTTTAGTATCGGAGGACATAAAAGCGTACGTACAAGCATTGTAGATGATATTGACATGGGAAGAGTACTCAATGAAAAAAATATAAAGTACAAGCTTTTTCTTGGAAACCGGGATATCTGTTTCAGAATGTACGGCAACGGTCTTAGATCCTTAGCACAAGGGTGGACAAAAAATTATGCAACAGGTGCAGCTAAAACCCCTTTAAGCTTATTTTTCTTGACTTTTCTGTGGCTTTCTTCGCTGATATGTCTGAGTATATACCCTGTATATACATTTTTTACGGCAGATTATTATGCTTTTGCCGTCTATTTTTTGCTTTATACTGTAGCTGTTGTTCATCTGTTAAAAATTACAGAAAAAATCGGTTCATTTGCTAAAATATCAATTGTTTTATTCCCTGTTCAACTTCTTTTTTTTCTTTATATATTTTTTGTCTCTGTTCTGAAAAAAATACTGCGCCGTGAAGTGATATGGAAAGGCAGAAAAATAAAACTGGAGAAGTGATTTATGCAGATCTTCTTTCTTCCGCAATGGCTTACTATACTTTTGTGCTTTGCTTTGTGGCCTGTAATTCAAGTTTCCATAGCCATCCTGTGCACAAAAATACCACAAGCAAAGCTCTCATATTCATCCGGAATTTTTAAGTCTCACCGGTGGGAAAAAAACGGTTCCATTTACGAGACATTATTAAAAGTAAAAAAATGGAAAAAGTTCTTACCTGACGGTGGAGCAGTAATGAAAAACGGGTACCGGAAAAAAAGACTTCGGAATTATTCTGTTTGCGAACTTGAAAAATTTTTAGCAGAGTCTTGCAGGGCTGAACTGGTTCACCTTCTTGCAATTCTTCCGTTCTGGATTTTTGGTTTTTTCGCTCCTATAGAGATACTGGTATATATGTTAATTTATGCCCTTTCTGTAAAT
>JAKJGQ010000140.1:0-3467 GCA_022704305.1 Thermotogae bacterium
TTAGAAAAAGTGAAAGAACTTGAAGCAAAAGTACAAAGACACAAGGCACATCCCTCCCGGCTGCGCCGTACTCCCCTAAAGGGGAAAATAAACCCGGAAATCTCATGGATTTCCGGGTTATGATTTAATTTTGTCTTTTGATTGTTTACAGTGATGCTGACGTTATTTTTGCATCACCCGATACTGTTCTTATAGATATGGTATACTCACCGCTGCCAATCTCACCTCGTGACTTTATCTTTCCCAGATCTCCTGCCGAAAGGCTGCCACTTACGCTACTGAATATTATTTTATACTTTGAAAGATCCAGCCCGGTTATTACAACCTCACCGCTTGTAGTATTTATGTTAATATTTTGCAGTGAAGAAACTTTATAAAGCCTCACATCGCCGGAAACGGTGCCAACAGTAACTTTTTTCATGTCACCGGAATCAACGGTTATCTCCCCGGAAACGCTTTCAAACTTGGCTGTTTCTGCTTTAAAATTTTTCAGTTCAATATCTCCGGAGGTAGAACCGAATATTCCGTTTTCGCAGCTTATCCCCTCTGAAAAAATTTCTCCTGAAACAGAATGGACATTTACATCTTTCTGTAAATCCATAGTTGTCAGTCTGAACTCTTTTGATCCGAAAGAACCGATATTGAATAGTATACCTTTGCCGTACTCTTTAAGGTAAAAATCTCCTGAATCTGTTGAGTATTCAAAATCTGTCGATCTTCTGTCGTGCTTGTAGGAGAATGTGTTTTTTTCTCCATGGGAAATATAGATATCTGTACTTATCGAATTCATTCTTATATTACTTATACTGCTCTGAAGATCTACGCTCTCGCTGGTAAGCGTGGTCACATTACTTTTACCGAAAGTGAAAAAATGTCCTATATCGCTTGGGTTAATGCTTATAGGTAAAAAATAAAATACCGCCGCAATTATAATTATAAGTATTATTACCGTCCAGTATCTTTTCATTTTTCAACCTCTTTCGATTTTATTTTTATCGTCCATTTTTTTCATTATTTCTTCGACCTTTTTCTCTTCCCAGTCACGGCCCAGCATACCGTTCATGCCAAATACGGAAAGCCAGTTGAAGAAAACTCCTATTCCCCAGCCGAGCATGGGCCATACAACCCATAAGTAGCTCCTGGAAGTCAGCATGTTGATTATAAAAAGGAAAGCATTCACAACAACGTAGACCATGAGATGTACATAAAAATCCTTGATATCCTGAACCTTTTTCTTTGCAATTTCAAACTTCTGCTTTTCATCCATAAGAGATAACACCCCCTGATAATTTATACAGTCTTATTATACAACAAAGAATATTTTTTTTTATTTCCTCTGGACAAAGTGCATTTTTTAAAGGACAACCAACATATTAAAACTGACCTCCGAAAGTTGGTTTTCTCATCCAACTTTGGAAAGTCAGTTCAAAGTATAAATACGTCGTTTTTAAATTTTTTATGGTTTTATACTTTTTCCGGGGTATATCCGGCATCTTTTATAGCGCCTTCAATCAGCTCTGGATTAAGCTCTGTCTGTACTTCAACTTTCTTGGTTTTAAGATCAACATTAAAGCTTTCAACGCCTTCCAACGCCTTTAATGCTTTTTCAATGTGCATCTTGCAGTGTCCGCATGCCATATCGTTTACAGTATACGTGTACTTCATAATCCACCTCCGTTTAAATTTTTTTTCTTATGCTAAGCGAATTAAGTATAACGTTTATTGAGCTGAAGGTCATTGCCAGTTCAGAAATTATGGGGTGAAGCACACCTGTCATTGCAAGAGGAATAGCAACAACATTATAGAAAAAAGCCCAGAAAAGATTTTGTTTTATCTTTAAAAACGTAATTTTTGATATATTTATGGCATCAGCTACTTTTGACAGTTCACCTTTTACAATTACAATATCTGCGCTTTCTATGGCAAGATCTGTTCCTGTTCCGACAGCTATTCCTATATCCGCTGATTTCAAGGCTGCTGCATCGTTTATTCCATCTCCGACCATCCCTACTTTATATCCCTGAATCTGGTATTTTTTAACTATATCTGCCTTTCCTTCAGGCTTGACTCCTGCTTCAAACTCATCTATCCCTACTTTTTTGCTTATTATGGCTGCTGTTTTTTCATCATCTCCGGTTACCATAACTACTTTTATTCCCATACTCTTAAGCTCTCCAACCGCATGGGCAGAATCTTCCTTTATTGGATCGGAAATAGCTATACAGCCAATATTCTGACCGTTTTTTAAAGCTTGCAGAACAGTGTAGCCCTGATTTAAAAGTTCTGTATACTTTGACGGATATTCAGGCTTGCCTATAAAGTATGTGTCGCTTAAATGCCTGCCAGAGATTCCATGTCCGACTTCTTCACGTACATCTTCAATAGATATTTCTGAATAGTTGGGAAGGTTATACTCCCAAATGGCTTTAGCCAGCGGATGAATTGAATTTTTTTCTATGTTTGCTATTTTATTAAGATCTTCAGGATCCATATCAATTTGCACTACTTTCGGTTTTCCCTGAGTTACCGTTCCGGTTTTATCTAAAAGCAGAACATTTATGTTTTTGGAAGATTGTATAGCTTCTCCGTTTCTTATTATAAGGCCTTTGCGTGCCGCTGAGGAAGTTCCCGCAAGAAGTGCCATGGGAGTAGCAAGCCCCAAAGCGCATGGACAGGCTATTACCATAGTCGATACAAATACAAACACAGCCGTTGAAAGCGCACCCATATCGTAGTTTATCCATGGAAAAAAAGAGGAGAGCTTCATCATAAAAGGCTGCATACTTTGATATCCGAAGAACCAGGATATACTGGCTATGACCGCCAATGAAAGAACTATAGGTATAAAGTACAGGGTAATCCTATCGGCAAAGGCCTGAATAGGAACTTTTGAGCCCTGAACCTGTTGAACCAGTTTTATCATCTGACTTAAAAATGTATCTTCTCCGGTTTTGAGCACTTCAACCGTTATTGAGCCACCTGAAAGTATGCTTCCTCCTATGACGTTATCGCCGGATTTTCTACTTACCGGAAGTGGTTCTCCCGTTATCATGGACTCATCTGCATATCCTTCACCAAGAATGATTTTTCCGTCCAGCGGTATTCTTTCTCCCTGTCTTACTATAACTTGTGTTCCGACTTTAACAACCTGAATAGGAACTTTTAATATCCCTTTTTCCGTGCGGATGTTGGCTGTCTGTGCCTGAAGTCCTATGATTGCTTTTATCTCTTGAGAAGCCTTTTGTTTTAATCTGGCCTCAATATATCTTCCGGTAAGATGAAGGGAAACAAGCATGGCGGATATACTTGCAAAGGAAAGGATATTAAGTCCTGCCAGCCCAAGCCATACCGTAATGTATGAAGCAACGGCTCCAATGGATACAAGGGTGTCCATGTTGGTATGCTTATGACTTAAGGCAATCCACGCACCCTTGAAAGTATCTCTGCCTGTAAAAAAAAGTACAAAA
>JAKJGQ010000140.1:3477-3735 GCA_022704305.1 Thermotogae bacterium
CCGCCAGTATTATTTCATACCAGTTGAAATAAGGAATATGTACACCGCTCATATGAAGTATCATCAGTAGCATAAGGACTGCGGTGACAGAGATGGAGAGTATAAAATTTTTTCTGCTCCTTAAAAATCGTTTCTCTATTGCAGATCCGTCGGGTGCTTTGGATAAGGCTACATATCCTGACTCTTCAACAGTTTTTTTTATCTCTTGGAAAGAAACATCTTTCTCGGAAATAAGGTATGCCTGTTCTGTCGCCAGAT
>JAKJGQ010000141.1 GCA_022704305.1 Thermotogae bacterium
TTCTTCATGCGAAGCAGATCCACTCCAATATGCATAACCACAGCCGCTATTATAAAAACTGCACCTACTGAAAGCAAAGAATCAAAAGTAAGGGCCAAAAATAATAGAACAATCCATATCAGATGTTTGTAGTACCCTTTTTTGTTGGTAAAAGCTTCAGAATAAACATTTGAAAAAGCGTGTTCTCCTATAAAATGTCCAAGGAAAAGATTTAACGAAAACATACTATCACCTGCTATTGGAATGAAATTTCGCCGTTATTGGCTTCTGAAATATAAAGTGCTCTTTTTAACCTTTCAAGTATCTTAATAATATCTTCGTTTGGATTGCTTACTTCTGTTATTCCAAACGCTAAGTCTATATCCGGATAGTTACCTATTTTATTGGTTCTTCTTTTAACCCTTTCACATGCGATTTCAGCATTTCTAAGTTCTGTGAATGGGAGGATGACCCCGTACTCTCTTCGCGATATTTTCATAGCCTCATCAGATTTTCGTACCGAAAGTCTCATCATGGTCAGAAGTTCTTTTGATATTTCATCTATGGCAACAGTAGAAAAAGAGTTTTCCAGTTTGTAAAAGTTCATTACCGAGATGAGAGCGAGTGAAAAAGTTCCGCCAGCTCTTTTCAGTTTTTCACATTCCTGGATTATCCTCTGTTTGAATGCGCCACGGCTTCCCTGGGCCATAACAAAGTAAGTTGCATTCTGTATTTTGAGTTCTGCCAGCTCCTGTGGATAATCTTCAAGTATGAAATCAATCAACTCATTCTTGATTATATTTTTATAGTCTATATTAGATATGGACTTAGTTATAAGGATGTGTGGAAAAGAAAACCTCAAAGGTTCACGGACTATGGCAAAGTCAGAATTAAAAATATCCTCAGTTTCAACTTCAATCTCATTTTTAATTAAAAGAGAGTCAATCTTTTCTTTAAGCTCGGAGTTTTCTAAATTAATATAAACAGAGTATATACTGCTCATCAAATCCCCTCCCGTAAGCAATGTAATCAAACCATTACTATTATATCATAGATGTTGTAAGGCGTATAAGATTTGCTAAGATTATTTTAGAGTTATTAAAGCCAGTAAGAAGACGATACTTCCTGCAGTCTGGAAAGATCACCTTTTCCTCTTCCAACTTTTGCACAGGGCTGTGAATCTACTTCCACGATATCCGCAGTAAAATCAACTTTTTCCCTTAATAGTTTTGCCCCAACACCGTAGACATCAACCGGAACATTAAGCGTTTCAAAGAGGTTTATCTTTTCTTCGTCAAATCCACCTGTTACAACTATCTTCAGATTATTGAGATTTCTTTTGTCAAACTCTTTTCGTGCAGTCCATACAAGTTCAGGATTTACGCCCAGCGATGACCTGTCCTTGGGTATTACCGATAGGTCTCTTAAGGTTCCGGAGGTATCAAACCGTACACCCCATATTTTATTTTTTCCTGGGCCGATTATTGAGTCGGCTTCTTCTCTTGTCCAATTAAATTTTTCTGATTTTATGTGTCTGTAAAAATCCTCCACTACTTTAAAAGTAGTGCCTATAACATCATTATCCCAGTCAACCAGTACCATTCTGTTCACAGATCCATCAATATACTTGTCAAAAGCAATAGCGGCTTCAGATGTACTGCCGTTATAGCAAGCTATAAGTGCGTGCGGAATCGTTCCAGCTGATTCTGCACCCCAGTAGTCCGCATTTGCGTCAGTAGAAACGCCGAATGCTCCTGCTTTAAGAGCAGCATATCCATCTGTGGCCTGAACCCAGTAGTGATCGAATCTGGCACTGAAAAAAAGTATAGGTTTTCCCCTGGAGGCTTTTACAACCTTTTTAACACTTGTAGCGGTGCTTGAAGCCCTTGCAAGAACTCCAAGAAGAACCGTTTCCAGATGACCAAAGTATGCCGGATTTCCCTGTATAGTGAGAACAGGCTCCATATCTCTGGCCTCTTCACCATCAAAAAGAGCATGAACATCAATCTCAGAAGATTTATTTACCCAAAGTTCATTTAGAAGCATTCTATAATCCCATTTTTGTGATGTTATAGCCAGTAGTTCCGCCTTATCCATCCTGTGAGCAGCTTCCTGAAGTTTTTTTTCAAGCATCTGTATCTTTTCAAAAAGCTCCATGGCTTTAGGTTCATCCTTATAGTATCCGGTACAGAACTTAAGAATGGAAAGAGCTTCATCTATACCGACGATGACAGAATCCTTGCGCGGGAAAAACTGATATAACGCATTCCTTTTCAGTCCGTCTTTCTTAAGTACCTCTACAAAACGTGTGAAGTACTTATCAGCATAATATCCCGTTCTGATTTTGTCTATCGGGACTTTGAATATGCTTGGATTAAGCCTTTTACTCATAATGCACCTCTTCTATATGATAATAGTAATAGAAATACATAATCCATGTACTTATGCAAACTCTTTAAAATCAACCGGTATTACCCGCGTAATTCCTTTTTTCATGGTAATACCATGAAATAACTCTGCGCTTTCCATAAGAATTTTATTGTGGGTTATTACAAGAAACTGTGATTTGGCAGCATTTTCACGAATAAGCTCAGAGAGCTTTGCTGCATTTATATCATCGAGCGGCGCATCCACTTCATCAAGAATATAAAAAGGACTGGGATTGAGATTCATGAGAGAAAATAAAAATGCAATTGCAATAAGCGCTTTTTCTCCACCCGAAAAAAGTGAAAGTTTTTGAAATGTTCTTCCTGACTTTCTTACAGAAATTTCAATATTCTTTTCAAAAGATTTACCTTCTCCGATGAGTTTAAGCTCGCCGTAGCCGTTTATGAATAACTTTTGGATGAATGTTGAAAACTGACTGTTCAGACTAAGAAAAAAAGAATCAAACTTATCCTGTGCAAGAGCATCAATCTGTTGAATACTTTCTTTAAGCATGCTTATTGAGGTTACAATATCTTTCTTCTCCACTGATTTTTCATCATAGTCCCTGCTTGCCTCGTCAAACTCCTGTAATACGCTGGTATCAACGCTGCCTAGGTTTTTGACTGCTTTTTCCAGATCGTTGATCTTGTTTTCCAGAGCCTGAATATCACTGTCGGATTTTTTGGAGAGAATAAGCTCCTCATCCTTTATATCAAAAGAATAAGCCTTTTGAGAAAGTATGTCAAGCTGCATTTCAAGAGATTTTATATCAAACTCTTTTTTTTGCTTTTCCTCTCTTAGAAGTGAGAGTTCTTCCTTTTTTTGATTTCTTTCTTTTTCAATGCAGTCCAGTTCCATAGCCTTGCCGCTTTTTCCGAGTCTGCTCTGCTTTGATATTTCAAGCAGTTTTGAAATTTCATTATTGAGAGTATCGTAGTTCTGTAAAATATCCTTGTACTGATCCTCTGTTTTTTGTTTTTCTTTTGAAAGAGTGCTTATGCTTTGCTGAAGATCAAATTTTTTGTCCTGTGCGTCTTCCTTTTCTTTATAGGCTGAAGCACCGGCATTTCTCAAATCGGAATACCGTTTGTCTAGCGATGATTTTTCCAGTTTTTTCTGATAAATAAACGAACTGATGCTTCTAAGCTCTTCTTTTTTTTGTCCGCACCCTAAGCTTTCTGATTCAAGTATACTTATAGTTTTTGAAAGCTCTTGTTTCATATCGGAAAGTTTGATGCTTAATAAATTGATCTGTTCGTTGAGATCTGCGGATTCTTTTCTTATTGAATCAATGCTTTGCATGGTTATTTTTA
>JAKJGQ010000142.1 GCA_022704305.1 Thermotogae bacterium
TGACGGCTGTGAAATTCAT
This sequence comes from Thermotogae bacterium, assembly GCA_022704305.1. Lineage (GTDB taxonomy): Bacteria > Thermotogota > Thermotogae > Petrotogales > Petrotogaceae > UBA5851. The sequence continues at coordinate 20 of JAKJGQ010000142.1, forward strand.
GATGCCAGATGGTTTGTGCCTTCAGAGTTTCCGAATCTTCCTATGGGCGGCAGTATTTCAATGATGCTTATACAGGATTATGTCAGGAGATACAATGAGGGATTATTTTTTTAGACCAAAGTACTGTATTACTGATTTTGCAATTATTTCTGCGTATATATCCTGATATGCTCCGTCCTGAAAGCATTCCTCAACTTCAGGATTACTAAGATAATCAAGCTCAAAAAGGACAGCCGGGCACTGAGCATAAGCCAGAACCCAAAAGTCCTGAGGGAATATACCGCGTGAATATACACCTTTCAAAAGAGCCCAGCTGTTTAAAAGTATGGAGTAATAGCGGCTGTCTCTTATGGTGTCTTCTTTGCTTTGAATAATCGGAACCAGTATACTCTGAAAATCTTCCAAATCAAGTTTTTCCCTCTTTAATAGGCGGGTTGAATAGCTTTGAGCGGTAAAATCGTAGTAATATATTTCAGAGCCTCTCAGCTGTCTGTTTTGAGGAAATGAGTTCATATGAATGCTTATAAAAAGGTCGGCATCATTTTGCTCTGCGATGGCAGATCTTTTTTCAAGCTCAGTATAGATATCCGCAGTTCTTGTCATAATCGTGTCAATCTCATAATTTTTAAGAAGTTCCGTTGTTTTTAAAGCAACCTGCAGATTTATATCCTTTTCGTAAGTTCCGCCAAAGCCCACGGCTCCGGGATCTTCTCCCCCGTGACCGGGATCTATGACCACAACCTTTTTTTCTCTGGGTGTAAATTCAAAATCTATGGTGACTTTATTGTCCTGTATGCTTTTTTTAACCTGCGGCTCCGTGCATGTGCAGATCTTGCTCCATACTTCCTTATCGGAATAATGGACGGTTTTTATGTACTTCATGCGCGCATCATACTCTTCATAAAAAAAGATATCCGGATACTCGGTATTATAAAATTTTACAAGATAGGTGTCATTGGATATTTTATAAAGGTCAAACTCAGGCCGCTCAGTCAGATCGTATATGATTCTTATAAGGTTTTTCTGAAAAAACACGTGTATTCCCTGAAGTTTTTTCAGAGAACGGTTTATATAAATACAATCATTCTTGGATATAAATGTAAGATCAAGAATTGAACAGGCAAGTTTTGCATTTAGAAAGATAGTTCCGTTTTGTATCATAAAATCAGACTTATTAAAGTATGCAGCAAGGCTGTCCATTACGGTATAAGAGCAGGTATAAAATGAAACCAGTATTTCCGTATTATTGTTATATATACGGATGATCTGATCTTGAGAAAAATCTGTTTTATAGTCGAATCTTGAACAAAGTGCCTGAATATCAACATAAACACAACTGGACTGTTGGGTATAAAAACAGGGTTCGACTTCCTTCCATTGGAAAAAAACAGCTGTTCCGGAAAAAGCAAAAGTGGCAAAAAAACTAATAAATACTGATGCTGCAAATTTTTTATAGTATCTCAAGATATCAGCCCGCCATATGAAATAATAGAGAAATATTATTATTATATAAATAATTTTATCATATATATGCTTTTTATGACAAAAAAAAATAAAGCACCATGAAATTTTCCTTCATGGTGCTTTATTCGTGTGTTTAATCAGTCGACTTTGAAATTTTCTATTTTATTTAACAAAGAATCAGAAAGCTTACTTAGATTTTCACTCATGTCACTCACGCTGTTCGCGCTCTGGACTTGAGAATCTAGCGTTTGATTTATATTTTGGATTTCCTCTGCAATCTTGGTCATTGAAACATTGGCAGTATCCATGGCAGCAGATATTTCCTGTGCTGAAGCACTCACTTCCTGCGAGCTTGCCGAAAGATCCTGGAATGAATTTTTAATTTCATTGACGCTCTTGTTTATCCCTACGAAGTTTTCCGCAACGTTTTTAGCTTTTTTGTCTACTTCTTTTCCGTTTTCGACAGTCTTTTCAGTGGCATTTTGTGCCTGAAGAACCCCAGATTTTATATCGTTGAGAATGTCAGAAATGTTTGATGTGGTTTTTTTACTCTCTTCAGCCAACTTTCGTATCTCATCGGCCACAACGGCAAATCCTTTTCCTGCTTCACCCGCTCTGGCTGCTTCAATTGCGGCGTTAAGTGCAAGCAGATTAGTCTGTTCGGCAATAGCGTTTATATTCTGGACTATTTCCCCTATCTTTTCAGATTTTTCTGCAAGGCTTCTTACAGTATGAGCAGTTTCTATGCTGCTCTGAACAGAATTATTGGCGAGTTCAACTATTTTCTCTATTCCTACCGTTCCGTCACTTGAACGTACCGAAACATCTTCCGCCTTTGAAAGAAGCTCCTGATGCAGTTTAGTAATATTCATAAGAGCAGCCGTTACTTCCTGTACTGATGAAGTAACCTCCTGTATTGAAGCGGTTGTTCCCTGAACGTTTTTATCAAAAACTTCAACAGCATGATCTGTATTTTCAAGACCTTCTTTTGTCTGTTCTGCTATTGCAGACAGTTCATCAGAGGAAGTATCCACGAGCTTGGTGGTATCTCTGACTCCCAAAAATATTTTTTTCAGAGAATCAGCCATATTCTGAAGCGAAACCGACATGGAAGATATTTCGTTTCTGCCTGGCTGGGCAAACGCTACCGTAAAATCCCCTTTTCCAAAAAGCTCTATATTTTTCTGAAGCTTTTTTATAGGAGAGATTATGGAAATAGTAACAAGTATGCTCAGTACGCCTGATATTGAAATGGCAAAAATAATGATTATAAGAAATATTTCCGCTGTCCTGTCTGCCATTCCTGCACTGCTTTTATAAACATCATCAGCATTAACGGTGTTTTTATCGATAAGCGACTGCAGAAGCTTTTCAATCTGCATTACTTTTGGACCGGCGGTGTTTTGAATATACATAAGGATTTCTTCCTTACCGGAGCTTTCAAGCATGCTGAAAAGTTTTGAAGAAATGTTTTTATAGTCATTCAGGACAACTTTTATGTTTTCAAGCTCCCTGTCGGATATAACGTTTTTAACTGAATTCATATAGCTCTGAAGATAAGCATCCTCCTGGATGAAAAAGTTTGCTGTTTCTGCTTTTATAGTATTAAGTACCTGCTTATCATCTGTCAGGAGCACCAGAAAAGTATCCCTGCTGTGTTCAAGTAGTGAATTCTGTAAAGCCGATATATACTGTATAGACTTAAGATTGTTGTTATAGATCTCATCCATCATTCTGTCGACTTTTTTAGTATTCATGACACCATAGACGGCGATAAATATCAGAAGACCAATAAGTATGGAAATAATTATACTTAATCTTTTGGAAATGCGTATGTTTTTCAGCATAGAATACCCCCTTTGCAATAATGTAAGGAAATTCTATCACCATTAAATAAACAAAAAATTAAAATAGCAAATACGCAACATTACACTATTTAAGCACAAAAACAGATTAATAAAGGTATAATAAAAAATGAATTTTTTGAACTACTTCCAAAAAACAATTTAATGTATAATATTCTTATAAAGAAAAGGTTATCCGAACGGGAGGTTTTATGAAAGAAGAAACGGTGTTTTGTTTTTTGGCAGAGGATAGAGCTTCGGCTTATCAGGGACTTCTGCTTAGCAAGAGTATAAGGGCATTTGGCGGCAGAGTTTCAAATGCAAGAATTTTTGCTCTTGTTCCTTTGAGTGCT
>JAKJGQ010000143.1 GCA_022704305.1 Thermotogae bacterium
ATCTATCTTTGGTCCATAGAAAGCTCCGTCACCCTCATTTACTGTATACCTGTTGCCGGACTCCTCAAGGGCTTTTTTAAGAGCTGCAGTTGCTATATCCCATGTTTCGACATCTCCCATGTGATCCTGAGGCATTGTGCTTAAGAATGCCTCGTACTTAAAGCCGAAGGGTGAGTACATATCCTGTATAAGATTCATAACCTTTATGATTTCAGCTTCAATCTGGTCTTTCCTGCAGAATATATGTGCATCGTCCTGTGTAAAGACCCTGACTCTGAATAATCCCTGGAGTGTACCGCTTCTCTCATACCTGTGAACCCTACCAAATTCAAAAATTCTTATAGGAAGATCTCTATAACTTACAACATTGTTTTTATATATAAGCATATGGCCTGGACAGTTCATAGGTTTTACGGCGAACATAGCATCTTCCTTTTCAGAAAAGTACATATTTTCTTTGTAATGATCCCAATGACCTGACTGATGCCAGAGCTTGACGTTCATTATCTGTGGAGTTTCAACTTCTACATATTCATACTTTTTGTGTATTTCCCGTGAAAGCTTTCTCATTTCATTAAGCGCTATCGTGCCTCTGGGCAGAAAGAAAGCCATTCCTGGAGCTATATCTGTATCGATCATAAACAATCCCAGAGCCGGGCCGAGCTTTCTGTGGTCTCTCTTTTTTGCTTCTTCGATCATGGTAACATAAGCATCGAGCTCGTCTTTCTTTACAAACGATGTAGCGTATATTCTCTGGAGCATTTTGTTCTTTTCATCGCCTCTCCAGTATGCCCCGGAAACAGAAAGAATCTTAGCGTACTTGACCATTCCGGTCGAGGGAAGATGAGGTCCTCTGCAAAGATCGGAAAAATCTCCCTGAGTATATACCGAAACTGTGTCATCGACAATATCTGTTATTAGTTCAAGCTTATACGGCTGATCTGCAAAAAGCTCTGCCGCTTCTTTTTTGGATAGGTCCTTTCTTGAAATCTTTATATCCTGCCTGATGATATTCTTCATTTCTTCTTCAATCTTAGAAAAATCCTCTTCGGTTATCTTATGGGAAGGAATATCAAAGTCATAATAAAAACCATTATCTATAACAGGGCCTATAGCAAATTTAACGTTTTCTTTCCCGAAAACGTGCATTACTGCCTGTGCCATGATGTGTGCCATAGTATGTCTGAAAATAGATGCTGCCTGCAGATCTTTTTCGGTAATAATAGCCACCGAGCTGTTCTGAGTTATGGGAGAGTAAAGATCCCTCATCTCTCCATTTACCATAGCACCAAAAGCCTTTCTAAATAACCCTTCGGAGATGGATTTGGCTATTTCTGCCGATGTTACTCCCATCTCAAAGTTCTTTACGCTACCGTCAGGAAGTGTAATGTCTACCATACAAAATCACCTCGTTTTTTATATGAAACCATACCTTTTGTTACTTCATTTTTAGATTGTCTAACTCGCTGAAAAAGTTGAGCGTCATAAACCTTTTCAATAAAAAAGTAAAAGCTATATCAAGATCCAAAGATCTCAGAAAGTTATAAGAAAGGACACAGCTGAAGTACACGAAAACCATGTTTATTATGCCAAATAGCCATAAGCTCATGTTGTTCATGTCAAAAAGAACCATGAAAAGCATTGATTCCAGCACGATTGAAACAAGCGAAAAATTAGGCGCAAAACTCTTTTCTTTTCCTTGCTTACGCTCAAAAAGATAAAGACCGACTATAAGGGTCATCTGAGCAAGAAAATAAAAAACGATAGAAAGCAAGGACAGATGATCGCTCTGCATTATCTCTATAAAACCAAGTAAAATGCCTGTTATAAAAAAACTGCTGTAAAAAACGCTTAAATTCTTAAACATGCACCTTCCTCCCGAAAACTTATATTTTTATATTCTCTAGCCTTTCATTGAGATCAAATTCAATAAGCTTATCTATAAGTTCATCAAGATCACCATCTATAAGTTCATTTATCCTATAGGTCGTAAAACCTATCCTGTGATCCGTAACCCTGTTCTGAGGAAAGTTGTATGTTCTAATCTTTTCACTTCTGTCACCGCTTCCGATCTGTGACCTCCGTGCATCAGTCATCTGTTTCTGCTGTTCCATCAACTTGCTTTCAAAAAGCTTCGCTCTTAGTATGTTCATGGCAACTTCCTTGTTTTGATGTTGGTCACGTTCGTTCTGACATGCAACAACTATTCCGCTTGGTATATGAGTAACCCTGACAGCCGATTCGGTTTTGTTGACATACTGGCCGCCTGCTCCTCCGGCACGGTAAGTATCGATTCTCAGGTCTTTCGGATCAATTACAACGTCAATATCCGTAACCTCCGGCAGTACTGCCACCGTTGCGGTCGAAGTGTGGATTCTTCCGCTGGCTTCAGTTTCTGGAACACGCTGTACTCTGTGAACCCCAATTTCGTATTTCAGTCTTCCGAAAACCTCCTTACCGCGTATTTTGAATATGGCAGTTTTAATTCCGTGAACCCCGTTTTCAGCAATGTCAAGCAGCTCATACTTCCAATTCTTCCTTTCGGCATAACGCATATACATTCTCATAAGCTCGCCGCCGAAAAGCCCGGCTTCATCACCGCCGGCACCTGCTCTGACTTCTATGATGATATTTCTGTTATCAAGCTCATCGGCAGGCACTAATTTTTTTAGAATATCGAACTCATAGCCTTTTATGGAAAGTTCTAATTCTGCTTTCATTGGAACGTACTCTTCTTCGCTTATTTCTTTTTGTGCGCTCATCTCGTCAAGAAAATGAAGATCTCCAAGAGCTTTTTCATAAGATACGAAAAGCTCTTTCAGTTCGGTAAGACGTGTGTGCTCCTGACCGTATTTCTGAAGATTCTCAGGTATAGAAGTTATTTCAGGATTACTGAGATCCTGTTCAACCTGTCCAAGTTTTTCAAGAAGGCTTTCTTTAAACTGCAAAAAATCCAAGATTATCCCTCCGGTTCAAAATAAAGATTCTGACAGTTACTATTCTGATTTAAGTATAATTATAACATATCATTGTTTTCAAAAACTTATTTTAAGTTAATTTTTGTCAATTTCTGAAAGGTCTTATATGCCATATAAACTCGTACTCAAAGTTGAGAAAGTCTTTAAAAACAATCCGTACTCTAGCCCCTTTATCCAAAAGTGTAAGATTTTCCTCAGAAACGATCATATGGCCATTTGCGCGGCATCTTAGCTCAAATGTGTCCGGCGATCCCTCAAGGGTGATATTTATTTTTGGACTTACAGGTTTTACAGCGGATTCAAGTTTTATTCTAAACTCTTTTCCGGTTTGTACGTCAACCGGGTCAAAAGAGTTAACTTTAAATACATTTTTTTTGAGAAACTGTTGCATGTACTCATCCGAAAGATTATGCAGATCTTTTGAAAACATGATTCTCGGAATATGATATGGGGAATTATGAGGAGTATAGGGATGAGAGAGCTTATCTGCCAGAAGGGCAAACTTTATGTTGTTTTCATAGAGAGCTTTCTCCATCTGGGGAATGTAATACCCATAGGGATAAGCATATGAAACAGCTTTTTTACCAAGCTTCTCTTCAAAAATTTTTTGTGTTTGAATAATATCGCTACTGAAAAAATCAATTGTCTTATCAATACCTTCATTAAGAAGCATCA
>JAKJGQ010000144.1 GCA_022704305.1 Thermotogae bacterium
CAATATCGATAACCGCTGTTCTTTTCATTTGCTTCTCCTTTTATTATTCCGTTCATGCCAAATTTATAAACAATAAACTGCCAGACTTGCCGGCAGTTATTTACGCTTATTATTATATATGATTAAATAATTGCAGTTTGAATTAAGCCCTATTGTTAAGTTGATTATCCTTTTTGCAGCCCATCGTTTTTCCTGTACCCGCCATTACGTTTTGAGTCAGTATTTTTTTTAAGCTGTTGAAGTTTTTCGTCGCTTTCCTTCAGGAACTTCGAAAGCCGGTCTTCAAATGAAGAACCCTGGTTTTTCCTTGCTTCCTGCTCCCAGTCTATTTCAATAGGTCTGTTGGTCTTTTTAATTTCCTGTGCCTGTTTTATTGAAAGATTTATCTTCCCGTTTTTTTCAACGGAAAGTACTTTAACCATTACCTTATCCTTTTCTTTGATAAAGTGTTTTATATCCTTAACATAAGTATCTGCAATTTCTGATATATGGACAAGACCCATTTTACCCTCCGGCAGCTGAACAAAGGCTCCAAAGCTTGTAATGCTTGAAACAATACCTTCAACTACCTTACCTTCCTCTATAGGCATACGAAAAATACTCCTCCCTCAATAACAATAGAACTGCTATGGATATAATATATTAAAACCCTTCTGCTGTCAATATTGTGCCTGATTCTCCCTGTTCTGTATATTTCTATCAGCCAAGGTATGCAGAATCAGAATAGTGTCATTCTTTCTCATCGGAGGATTGGTCTATATAGACCTTTTCCCCCGGTTTAACCAAGCCCAATTGCTCCCTGGCCAACTTTTCTATATACTCAACAGAAGTTGCATTATTAATCATTTCCATCAGCCTGTCGTTGTCATTTCTGATAGCTTCTATTTTAGAGATTTCATCCTGCTCTGACTTTCTTAGGTCATAAATTGTAAGCTGCTGATTGACTATTGTAATGGCAGCATAAACTATAAAAGCAATCATGAATATATTCTTAAGCCTAAGCTTCCGCTTTTTCATCCGCATCGCCTCAAACCTTTATTAATATAGTATGTACAACTTTTTCACATATTACTTTAATTTCTAAGCAAAATCAAACACTTCAACTGATTCAGCAATGATAAATCTTCTTCACGGCATATTCAGCATTATTAATATTCGACGGTGGTCAGGAAAATCCTTTATTACTGTTATCTTTTCTCTCTTTTCTTTTCACTATAAGCCTATAGTACTTTTTTGAGTCATATATTACTTGTTTCGGCAATCCGCATACTTTTCTTAATCTGATTTTTTTCTTTCCCAATATACGTATCAAGCTGCAGCAGCACCTTTTTACAAATGAACAGGCCATCTTTAAGGGCAGGGCCAGGATACTGCCGGTTTTCATAAAAAAACTGCTGATACTCTTATATAACAAATGAAACAGTCCTGATGCTATCCTCCCAAGGAGCTTTTCATACAAATAGAATCCGACCAGAAATCCAATAAGTACATAACTTCTTATTTCTCCATAGCTGCTGGAGAAAATCGCCCATATTACAACTGCGAATACCGAGAAAAGAAACAGTATGTCCCATAAGGAGGTAATCAGTCTTTCAGTTTTTTTTCTTCCTCTTATAACCCTGTAAATATCATATAGAATTCCTATGATTATTCCGCCATATAACGAATATAAAAATACATAACTCTGAAATTGAACGGTTTCCACTGAATAACCTCCTCAGGTACTTGCTATTATAGATGAGCAATAGAAGAATAATGCGACTATATGAAGTTTGGGACATGGGGACGTTTCCCCTGTCCCACTTCCAGTGGGACACGCGAAACGTCCCCATGTCCCCCGCGTCCCCATGTCCCCGTGTCTCATTCATCCTCATTTAAAAATATTGCTTAAGAAACTGCCGGTTTTTTTGATATCGATTTTGTCGTTATATACGCAAGAAATTATGTAACCTTCGATAAATAGATTGCCGTCATCAACGTTCAGCCTGTTAATGTGCAAATCAGTTCCTCTTATAACAAGGCCCCCCGCCTCCGTTTCCAATGAAACTTCATTTTCATTAAAACTGGCTACATCTCTGACTCCGTTGATAATAAGCCTTTCTCGCCCTTCAATCGTTATACTGTGAGGTTTTGACTTAATGAGCTTCTTTTCTTCCATAAAAATCCCCCCACCGGTGGTATATTGCTTACTAGTATTTATATGCATGGAGGGTGTATTTATGAATAAGAAGTGCGCCCTTCGGCGCACTTCTTATATAAGCTTATACATCTCTCTTGCTGAAGCTTTTGATACATTATCCGATATGTCTGTAATCTCCGCCTTTATTCTTTTTTCTCCGAAGACAATCTCTATTATGTCTCCCACCTTCACTTCAGCACTTGGCTTTGCCAGTTTGCCATTCAGATAGACCTTTTCACCTTCACAGGCCTCCTTGGCTACCGTCCTTCTTTTTATCAGCCTGGAATTCTTTAAGTATTTATCAAGTCTCAATCAGTTCACATCCTCTTTATAACATAGAAATAGTATGGAAATGAAAAATCAGGCCCGTCCGGCCTGATTCCTCTAAAATATGTAGTTATTTTTTCTTATTTACGAGATCCTTAAGATCCTTGCCAGCTTTGAATATCGGAGCTTTTGATGCTGGTATTTTGATCTCTTCTCTGGTTCTTGGATTTCTGCCTACTCTAGCCTTTCTTGCTTTAACTTCAAAAGTTCCAAAGCCGACTAACTGAACTTTATCACCTTTTGCAAGTGCTTCTTCAACACTCTCAACGAGTGCCTTAAGAGCCTTTTCGGAATCTTTCTTTGTCATAGCACTTTTTTCGGCCATTTTGCTGATAAGATCTGATTTATTCATCATTTTCCCTCCATTTTTTATTTTGTAGGAAATATTTACTGTTTATGGATATTCTACCTCATTCCCGAAAATCCTTCTTTTTTTTCATTTTTTTTCATCTTTTTTTGCTAAAACTTGCTGTTTTGCTTCGTTCCACAGCATATCCATCTCCTGCAAACTCATTTTATCAAGTTTTCTGCCGGATTGCAAGGCTGTTTCTTCAATATATTTGAACCTTTGGATAAATTTTTCCGTTGTGCTTCTTAGGGCAAGCTCAGGCTGAACCTTTAAGAATCTTGATACATTAACAACCGAGAACAGCAAATCCCCTATTTCTTCCTCTATTATAGCCTTTTCTCCGGTTTTATATACTTCCTTTAACTCTTCTGCCTCCTCATAAACCTTTGAAAATGCTTCTTCTACTTCATCCCAGTCAAAACCTGCCAATGCCGCTTTCTGCTGAACCTTGTACGATCTCATTAATGCCGGCAGTATGTCAGGTATGTCTTCAAGAGTCTTTGTATATGTGTCTATGCCTTTATACTTTCGTTTTGATGCTTCCCAACTCTTTAACGCTCCGCTTTCACTGGTAGCTTTTATATCTCCAAACACGTGAGGATGCCTTATTATCAGCTTATTTACTATGTTGGTTATTACTTCGTTTATATCAAACTCTCCGTCCTCCCTGGCTATTTGTGAGTGAAATACAACCTGCAGCAGCAAATCCCCAAGTTCTTCAACTATGAGTTCAAGGTCGTCCCTTTCGATAGCATCCAGAACCTCATAGGTTT
>JAKJGQ010000145.1 GCA_022704305.1 Thermotogae bacterium
CTGTCTGCTGAATGGGTAACGCTTACAGATCCGTCTACCGATGCACCGGCTGAAACAGCTATGGTTGTACATGCTATTACAGCTGCTGCAAAGGAAAGAAGAACCAACAATACTGTAAGAAGTTTTTTCATGCCATACACTCCCCTGCAATAAATTTTAGGGACAGTACTATCCCTAATACCCCAAAAGCTTTCTTGGATATAAAACACTTCAATTTTATAATTATTAGTTAATATAACTAACTATATTTTTATACGTTTTCCGAACAATAGAAAGTAAGTAAAGCCAATTAATGTTCAAAATCTCTCATACCTCTACATAGACTTTCAAATGCTATGAAATGATCGTTGTTGTGAAAAAATAATAGATAAAATTATGTTACTGGACTTCTTTTGATGGTCAGTAATTTATATATCTTATTATTTATATTACATCTGTTATTCGTTCATATTCTATTAACATAAAAAAAACCGAGAAATACTTCTCGGCAGTTTAAGCTTTTATTTTTTAAATGATACAATCAAATGAAGATTATTGTTTTTATCCGTTTTCGATTTAACCACAAACCATTTCCCTTCATATTCAAAGCTTCCAATTTTATAAGCAGCATCCTTTAGATCACAGATCTCTGATGAACCTGACATGACAAAAAATCTTTGCGACTCATTTACATCCTGTTCATTTATAGAGTTACAGATACCGTCATATATTATTAGTTTTGAAAGATCCTCATTAAAACCATTTCTGCAAAGATCAGCCTCCAACACAGCCGGAATTTTTGAATAATCTGCATATTCCACAGAAACAAGAAGCTCCCCTGATGACTCCTCCAAGAGATACTCAGCACTGAATCCAATCTCTGGAATTTGTGAAAAAACATAGTAGTCGGTGCTGAAAATACTGAATGTTTTTTGATACTCTATCTTATTTTTACTCCAAATATCCAGGACATAGTCATACAATCTCTCCGGCTGAGCAAATATTACTGCTGCCGAAAAAATTATGAAAACTGTTAAAAAAAATTTTTTCATCTTATCTCCTTATCTATACTCTTCAAGTGGATTTATACTTTCAATTATGCTTTGACCCTGTACCTTCTCTTGATCAAATACACCCTCGGGAGAACCTGAAAAACCGTACTCATAAGTTTCTTCTGCACTTTCGGTCTCATCATCTACCATGACTGAATCTCTATTTTCTCTTGTTTCTTTAATATAGCAGGCCATAAAATCAGGGTATAAAAGGTCTATCGTTATACACCGGTACTTTTCTGTTATGGGAATAATCTCGTCGGCTTCAAAGCCAAAAGATTCATAACTCATCGTATCGTGCATACAAGCTCCGAACGGATCTTTATCTTCATCCATAATTATCTCATTTTTGCCTATGCTTCCAATAACAACGTTTTCATCATTAATTGAGGTTATGACACCATAAGGCTGTATACAGGCAAAGGGAAGAACTTTATCCGCTGCATAAAGATAGCCGTATCTGTCAAATATACCTACCTTATCTCCGAAGCTGTTGGTTATATTTCCCAAATTGTCAAAGTTATAGAAGTTGTTCATAGCCATGCACCTCCTTTTATGTTCTTATTATATCACTAAAACTTTACGAAAAATATACACTCGCATAATTTACAGCTCGTCCTTTTATTATTGTTGCTTTTCAAAGGACGGTACTTACAAAGGAATATGCTTATATAAACTTTAAAAAGCCTTATATCTTTGATAAAGAATAGTATAAAAACTTTGTAACATGGGGTATAATTGTACTGTGATTTCAAACACTAATAACAGGCAGGTACTTTTTGCCTTCAAGAAAAGGGGTGTTGCCTATGAAGGAATTACTTTCAGGGAATGAAGCCGCTGCAAGAGGGGCATTCGAGGCAGGGGTGCTGGTAGCAAGTGCCTATCCCGGTACTCCCAGTACAGAGATACTCGAAAACCTTGCCTCTTATAAGGATGTTTACTCAGAGTGGGCTCCGAATGAAAAAGTAGCCGTTGAGGTTGTTGTAGGAGCAAGTATTGCAGGAGCAAGATCCATTGCGGCCATGAAACACGTAGGCCTCAATGTGGCCGCTGATCCGATGTTTACTTTCAGTTACCTGGGAGTTAACGGCGGCTGCGTGATTGTAACCGCTGATGACCCCGGTATGCATTCTTCCCAGAATGAACAGGATAACAGATACTATGCCAGACATTCCAAACTTCCCTTGATCGAACCTTCCGATAGTCAGGAAACAAAAGACTTCATGATAAAATCCTTTGAAATAAGCGAAAAATTTGATGTTCCGGTTCTTTTCAGAATGACGACCAGGCTTTGTCACAGCAAGTCGATAGTTGAACTTGGAGAAAGAAAAGAGGTCGGTGTAAAGCCTTATGCAAGAAACATTCCTAAGTTTGTTGCCACTCCGGCTGCCTGTAGGGTTCATCATGCCGAACTCGAAGAAAAACTAAAAAAACTGGAAGAATATGCCCAGACATGTGATCTAAACACCACTATACTAAACAACAGCGATATCGGTGTAATAACAAGCGGAATTTCATTCCAGTATGCCAGAGAAGTCTTTGGAGATAAGGTTTCTTACCTTAAACTAGGTTTTACCTTCCCTCTTCCAAAGAAACTAATATCGGATTTCTGTTCCAAATTCAAAACCATATATGTTATAGAAGAGCTCGAACCTTATCTTGAAACGGAGATAAAGGCAATGGGCATAAAGGTTACCGGAAAAGAAAAAATACCTCTTACTGGTGAGCTGTCCCCTCAGATAATAAGAAAAGCTATTCTCAACGAAGAACCACAGTACAACAAGCCCACGCCTGAAAGAGTTGTGGCAAGGCCTCCGATCTTATGTGCCGGCTGTCCTCACAGGGGCATATTCTTTGAACTCAGCAAGAGAAAAGATACCGTCATAACCGGAGATATTGGCTGTTACACTTTGGGTTCGGCAGATCCTCTGAACGCTATGGATACAGTCATATGTATGGGTGCAGGTATAAGTGCCGCCCATGGTTTTGCCAAAGCCTTCGCCAAAACTGACAGAAAAACAAAAATATTTGGCGTTGTTGGTGATTCTACATTTTTCCATTCCGGCATTACAAGCCTTATAGACATTGTCTATAATAAAAGCAATGTTACTGTGATTATTCTGGACAACAGAATAACTGGTATGACAGGGCATCAGGAAAATCCCGGAACAGGTTATACCCTTATGGGCGATAAAACGGATATAATTGATATAGAACAGATTGTAAAAGCAATTGGTGTAAAACATGTTTCAGTAATCAATCCAAATCAGCTGAAACAGGTTAGAGAAGTTCTTAATGAGTACTCCGCACTAGAAGAACCTTCTGTAATAATAGCGAAGTATCCGTGTGCACTGAAGAAACTCCGTCTGGAGGAAAAACAGAGTTTTAATATAAAACCATCCAAATACGTTGTAGATCCTTCCAAATGCAAGAAATGCAGGATGTGCTTAAAAATTGGCTGCCCGGCTATCTCTTTTAACGAGGACACCGGCTCATTCATAGATGAAAATCAGTGCATAGGCTGTTCTGTATGTTCACAGGTCTGCAGTTTCGGTGCTA
>JAKJGQ010000146.1 GCA_022704305.1 Thermotogae bacterium
TTTGCGGAAGAAACCAAGATATGGCCTGTTCCAAAGCTTTATCCTATAAAAACCAGAACTCTTGTAAGCAACAAGGTTAATATTCCCTTTGCTATCTTTATGATAGAATATATTCTTATCGTAATACTGCTAACAGTAATTTCGGGATTTTCGTTTGTAAACATAATAAGCATCCTGCCTATGGGAGTTATACTCTACTACTCGTCCTTACTTGGAGCAAGGCTTTTTCTTAAAAATCCTAAAAGAGAGGTAAAACAGAAGAACTTCCTTTCCGGAAAAGAAGTATTTGAACTGGAAGGAGCAACTATGGGAGTAGCTTTTGGGGTATTTTTCCTTCTTAATTTCTTTTCAACAGTAAAAAATAGGCCATTTTGGATTTTCGTCGGACGGGAGTGGCTTATCTATCTTGTATTTATAGGTGTACCAATTCTTCTGATAGGACTGACAGTACTGGGGATATTTAAAGAACTGAAGAAAATTAAAGTACTTATAGAAAACTGGGAATAAAAAAACAGGATCTTTATGATCCTGTTTTTTATATAAGTACAATATTGAGTCTTGACATTTCAGAAGATATATTCAGATAACAAGTCGCACTGGTCTGTGAGTAGTTAGAAGAAACATATGAACCGTCCTCCCGTTTTACAAGCCCTTCAAGGGTTTTAAAGGTAAGATCCCCCACATGGTTTAGAACCAATGAAACATTCTTGGGAACCTTTATCGTAAGGGCTGATATCTCTATATTCATGTCTATCACAGAATCCGCAACATCTGTAGGAACTATTGAGATCTTGGTTGCAGTGGTATTGAGCTTGGTATTCTTTATATTAAGCTCCCTCATATCCAAAAGCACGTCAGAGACATTAAATGTTGAATCGATTTTATACTCAAGGTTTTTATCCATGAAGAGTTCAAGATTGGATCTCTCTGGAACTTTAACGTTTGAAACTTTGAGCTTGTCTATTATGTTCAAAGTACCCTCTTCATATGATGTTTTCATTCTGAAGATATCTTTATCCATTGAAAGTTTCATCCTGAAAGCCTGTTCTCCGTTCCCGCATGAAAGATTAAACTTGGTCCAGTCAGTATCAGAGTTAAGTGTATATACCTTTATCATCGAGTTTGAAGGAAAATCGTTTTCTATTCTCTGTATGGGACCTTGCTTTGATGATTTGAAAATAAACTCTCCTGCTCCAAAAAGTGCGACCAGTCCGGCTCCCACCAAGTATGAAGCAATCATCAGAAGAATAATCTGCCAGAAATGGAGTTTTTGAGGCAAAAGACTGAAAGCATCCGTAAACAGTATTGCTCCAAAAAAGAGGCTTCCCAGATGTTCTCCTTTAAAATGTCTGAAAACCTTTAATCCTTCGGCAATAAAAATAGCAGCAAAAAGCAACTCCACAATTATAGAAAACCCTATGCTTATCTTAAAAACCACTCCAAGAATAATTATTACTCCCAGAAGTATGGCTATAACCCCTCCGCTTTTCATTTCTATTCACCCCTCTTGAAAAAGAAACTTGAAATACCGTATGCTAAAAAAGCCGAACCAAATACAACTAAAAGCACTTCCCAGAAGTTAAGCTTAAGTCCGAAAAGATTTAAAGAATCAAAAATAAGTATTGTACCTGCTATAAATCCAAACAAGAGTCTTTTCAAAAGCTTGGCTGCACCATATTTTTTTCCTCCGACCACACTCTGGGCAAACTTAAGCGACCCCATTGCAATACTCTTTGGAAATGCGGGTATCTCCTGTTCATCAAGATTATCATGTACCTGTCTTATAGTCTCACTCGCAATATCAGCCGCCTGCTGTGGTGGAACTTCATACTTATTGCCGTCTTTATCATGTATCACATGTACATGGACATTTCTTCTGCCTTTGAATACAGCATACACAATAAAATTTATACCCAGTATCAGCTCAACTATTCTCCAGAAAGAGATAGAAAAACCAAAGATTACACTTAATATAAGTATTATACCGACTACAAGGCACAGCACCGCAAACTTCTTCATTCAGAATACCCCCTGTTGTTTAACGTTTTTACCGCTTCCTCTTTATTATATCCCAGTTCCTGGAGTAGTTCAACTGCAAACTCAAAAGAAATTTTCTTTTCATCAAGCAGCTTCAATACTTTCTGCTCTTCCGGCGTAAGAAAGTTCCCGGAGTTTTTAGCCCTTTGCTCTGCGGTTTTTGATTGACTGGCAGTACCGGAACAGCTATTCTCAGCATATTCACAGTTCTCTTCAATTCCTACTATATTTATGTCACCGGTTACAACAGATATATCCAGTGATCTTTTATCCAAACGCGAAAAACCGTCCTGTATAAGCGGAATATTAGACCTTACATTCGATGTAAACCTAGTTGATTTTGAAGTGTAATTTACAGGCTGAGTACCGCTTATAAATATCTTAGCATCACCGGTTACGAGATTGAGTTTTGAACGCAGAAAATCTGATGAAAGCTTGTTTATCTTCAAATCTCCAGTGATTACCGAACAGTTCAGTTCTTTTAAAAGAGAGTTTGAAACGGTGGCATCTCCGGTAGTTATTGTTCCCTCAAGACAGCCGATATGACAGTTATCTATTTTTATATCTCCAGTAATAGCCTTTACGGCAACCAGTCCTATAGTACTGTCATTTATATCTATATCTCCGGAAGTTACGTTAAGGTATACTCTATCAAGTTTAAGCTCGTCTATGTTGATATCTCCGTTTATAGTCTTAAGCTCTATTTCCTTCACAGAAGATTTGACCAATAATTTCGTTCTGACCGTAGGACCGCTGAAAGAGATTATATTAGAAAGAAAACCCTTGCGTTCATTGGCAAGCGTAATATATATGGTATCATCTGTCGTTTCATAACTTGCCACAACATCAATATCCTGTTGATACTCAAAAGTATTCTGCTCAGATTCATTCACGCTTATATCCATTCCCATAAATTTTGCTGAAATAACAACTTTCCTGATATTATCTTCAAAAGTAATAAATCCCTGCATTGAGCTCCCCTCCTACTTTGATTTAGTTTTTTTGAGAAGCTCTTTGGCTTCCTCAGGAGTTATCTCACCTTTTTCTATTTTTTCGAGTATTTCAAAGGTTTTGGTTCTGTTATCGTCTTCCGCCTCATATCCCATAGCCCGTGCAAGATCTTCCAGTCTTGCCTTTGCGGTAGGGTAAGATATATCCATCTCTTTTTGGAGTTCAGAAAGATTTCCACGGGTTTTTATAAATATCTTCAAAAAAGTTAGCTGTTCATCTGTAAGCTTGGCAAACTCTTCAAGCGGGAAACTTCCTGAAATCTCAGTTCCGCAGTTTTCACAACGGTATCTTGTTATCATAAGCTGACCATTACAGACAGGACAACTTGAGATTTTTCTTTTTATCACCATGTCTACTCCTCCTTCTAATTTTCTAGGATATCAAAATTATAATATATTTTTTTAAAAAAGTCAAGTTTCTATAGAAAAAAATTATAAAAAAATTTATTTATTCTCTAAAAAAATTAAAAGGTTCGTTTTAAAAGTTCGTTTGTGAATGTTTTAACTATCAATTTACATTATAACATGCGGGAGAGTAATAT
>JAKJGQ010000147.1 GCA_022704305.1 Thermotogae bacterium
CTTCCCCTTCATCATATCTACAATCTTAGCGCTGTCGTAAACACTGCCGGTCAGTACTCCTATCTGGTCGAGAGATGATCCAAAAGCAATCAATCCATAACGCGAGATCATACCGTATGAAGGTTTATAACCGACTATTCCGCAAAAAGATGCCGGTTCTCTAATCGAACCGCCTGTATCCGATCCGAGTGCAAAAGGAGCTATCCCCGCTGCAACAGCGGCTGCAGAACCTCCGCTGCTTCCACCGGATACTCTTTGGTGGTCATGAGGATTTCTTACCGGACCATATATAGAATTTTCATTGGCACCACCCATGGCAAATTCATCCATGTTGGTTTTGCCTATTATAGAAAAACCCTGATCTAAAAGTTTTTGAACAGCTGTAGCTGTATATGAAGAAACATGATTTTCAAGTATTTTTGAACAGCATGAAGTTACCGTTCCTTCAACTTCCATATTATCTTTGACCAAAAACGGTATGCCATAGTATCTTCCTTTTTCATTGCCTTTAACAAGTTGCTCACGTATAACCGCATTTATAGGCTTGTTCTTTTCTTTTAACGTTTGAATGGACTCATCAATTATATTTCTACCAATAAACTCCTCAAGCATTTTACGCCTCCGTATTTTTATTTTCGGAAACCTGTTTTTCAGATATTATCTTTTCAATATCGTCTGCCGCGGCATAGTACTTTTTTGAACACCACTTACATTTTATTTCTGTTGACTCCTGCTTTTGCATATCTCTCAGTTCAGAGATACCAAAAGCGCTAAGTGCCTGAACAGACTTTTCTTTTGTGCATCCGCAGAAAAAACGGCAGCTGCTCTCTTTTATGTTCTGTGCCTTAGGAAAAAGTTTTAGTATCTTTTCCAGAGAATTTTTTTCTGCAATATAAGACGATATATTTTTCATTTTATAGACTATCTCTTCAATTTCAGATATTATACTATCCTGAAGATGCTGATCCAGAATCTGAATCATCATTCCTCCTGCTCCAGCTATACCTTGAGAATTTACCAAAACTCCAATATTAACTGCACACGGAACCTGTTCCGACTTGTTCATATAGTATGCAATATCCTGGGCAACTTCACCAGAAACAATCTTAATGCTTGATGTAACGGGGGTCTTAAGTCCCAAATCCCTTACAACATAAACAAATCCCTTGCCTATGCTTGAAGCCACATCTGCTTTTTCAAGAGCATTTCTCTTTATTTCCAGCTTGGAATTTTGTATATACCCACGTATATTAAGGTTAAAATCAGACTCGGCTGCCACTTCACCGGCAGGCCCGTCTCCTTTGAAAACAACGGCCACTTTCTCGTTCTCACTTATCCAGCTTCCAAGAAGAACCGATGCTGTACATACTCTGCCAAGCACTACGGCAGACTGCGGAGAAAGATCGTGAACAGCAGTTATATCTTGTACAAGATCCGTTGTGTCACAGCATACCAACCTTACTCTATAATCATATAAAGATGCACTTAATACCTTTCCCATCTTTTACCACCTTGTTGTAATCTTTTGGGAAGTACTCTGTGGAAGAACATTGTACTTCTTAAGTATCTCACGCCTGTCTTCTTTTATGTACACTCTTACTATCTGAATAAGATTGCTCTCCATAAAACGATAGGCAGGATATTTCTCATACATCTGGTCAAACCCCAGAATATCCCCGTTAGTGTCCTTAATATACACATCATTGGCTAAAAACTCCCTGGGATGTATCAAAGAGAGCTTATAAGGTGTATCGATCTTAAAAAGAGTCTCGAACTCTTCAAGTATTCTGGTTATCTCAGTCTTATCCTGAACGGGAATTTCCTGTGCAAGAAGATCCTTAAGCTTTTGCTTCATGGCATCCAGCATATTCTGCCCTACGGAATTATTTATAAGCGAAGGGTCAACCCCTGTAGTGGAAAAAGGAATCTCCATTATTACTTTCCATAGATCTCTTTTTTTAAGTCTTTGTATTACAGAATGTGCATAAGATAATTTTTCTGCATGACGTATAAGCTCTGGATCCATGAGCATGCCATAATTTTTCTTTTCAAAAAGCATCTGATAGAGTATCTCAATCTCATCCATTATCCTTGCATCAGTAAGCTCAACAAACTGCTGGGGATCTTCTACACGCTGTTTGAGGTTAAGAACCTCATAAGATGCTCTGAGAACCTCTTGGATCATTTGATCGGCTGCCCTTGAGGTTTTATGAAAATAAACGTTCTTATACATCATAAATCTTGCGAATAGCGAAGTATAAACATCATCTATAACTTTTATTGAGTAGCATATCTTATCTGAAGTTATACTGCTTCCTCTAATAAGCCTGTCAGTTGCCCCGGAACCAAAGTGCCTTGTTCCAGCAAAGTATGAATCTCTGAGAACAAAATCAAGCCTGTCGGCCCCAAGAGGTCCCTGAACAATGTTGAAATCAACACTTCCCGTATTTTCCCCTTCATAGACTTGTATAACCTTTTCAAATATCTCCTGAAGATTAGCATGAATATTATCTTCGTTCGTCTGTATTCCTAAAGTCAGTTCTATATCATGAATAAAATCATTTTTTATCCTTGGGTCACTAGAATTTTTATAAACCGATAAAGTATCTTCAAGAAGCTTGCCTCTTATTATTCTTGTCCTGAACTCATCATGACCGTCCTTGTATCCCATAGTTTTATAGACAGTATCGTCAAACTGATGCGAGTAAGGCCCGTGTCCTATATCGTGCATCAATCCGGCAAGTCTCAGCACCCTGAACTTTGAATAATCATACGGATAAAGATGCTGGGCATAAAGACCTGAAAGATGCATTACTCCAACAGAATGCCCAAATCTTGTATGAGTAGCACTGGGATAAACATACTCCGCCCCCACCAGTTGGCTTAGATACCTTAATCTCTGCATGTTGGGAGTATCAGATATTATTATCTCAAGAGGCGAAAGAAAAACTTCAGAATAAACCGGATCGCGCACTACCTTATAGTATAGTTCTTTCATATTATCATCTTCCCATCGAAGGTATTATAAAAAACCTGTACTTGATATTGCTTATCAAAAGCAAAACATAACAAAGAGCGATAAAGGCAACAAGAATATAAAAAACAGCTTTCCAGATATTCCATGCGCGTTTATTAAAGGTTACCGGTGTCAGCCATCCAAAAGTAAAGCCTGCGGCAAGACCTCCGATATGAGCAAAATTATTTACACTGGGAACTGTAAAGCCAAGAATAACGTTAATGATTATGACCGGAAGAAGTGCTGTTCCGGTAACTGGTTTGAGCATATTGGGCGTATCATGCCTGAAACCCTGCCCAAATAACAGCCCTATTAAACCAAAAATGGCTCCCGATGCACCTACCGAATATGCAGTAGGCATAAGAAACTGTGTCAAAAGATTGCCGACGAACCCGGATATAACATAAACAGAAAGGTACTTATACTTTCCGTATATCCTTTCAACCATATTTCCAAAGTAAAACAATGCATACATATTAAAAAACAAATGAAGAAACCCACCGTGAACAAACATCGAGGTTATCGTTCTGAACCAG
>JAKJGQ010000148.1 GCA_022704305.1 Thermotogae bacterium
GAGTATGGAATCAGTGGAGCTGGTTATCTTGAACAGGAGTCCATGTTCTTTAAGGAAGGAACCATAAAAGATAATATTCTTCTGGGAAGAGAAGTAAAAGCGGATAAGTTTAATGAGATTACTTTAAAAACTGGAGTAGATGATTTTGTAAAAAAATTTGAAAAGGGATACGATACTTTAATAAGCGAAGTAAGCCTCTCCGGAGGTCAGAAACAGCTTCTGGCTTTTGCAAGGATTATGGTGGATGATCCGCAAGTGCTGCTGTTGGATGAAATTACTTCTAATATTGACTCGCATACTGAAGAAAAGATTCAGGAGCTTTTAAAACAGGAGAAAGGAAAAAACAAGTTGATTATAATTATCGCACACAGGCTTTCCACAATAAAAAGTGCTGACAGGATACTTATGCTCAGTGATGGAAAGATATGCTGCGAAGGCAAGCATGAAGAGCTTTTAAGCACTAATGAACATTACAGGAATCTGGTTTCTATACAAACGGATAAGCATTAATAAAAACCGGAAGGACAGATTAATTAAGTTTAACTGTCTTTCCGGTTTTTTTGGTAGTACTTGGTGCTTTCAGAATCTTCCCAGATCTTTGTCTCCTCTGCCTGATAGGTTGATCACCGATAGTCCGGGTTCTGACTTAAGAATTTTCAGTGCAAGAGCAACAGCGTGTGAGGATTCTATTGCTGGTATTATGCCTTCCAGTCGTGACAACAGTTTGAAAGCATCCACAGCTTCGCTGTCACTTATTGGAAAGTACTGTACTCTCTGAGTATCTTTAAGATATGAATGCTCCGGTCCTACTCCTGGATAATCAAGACCTGCGGAGATAGAGTACGCATCTACAGGAATATTATTTTCATCGACAAGACAGTAAGAGTAGGTTCCCTGGTATACGATGGGTTTGCCTAAAGTAAGTGTGGCTGCAGTATTTCCGTTTGTAAGCTCTGTACCTCCGCCTTCGGCTCCGAAAAGTTTAACTTGTTTATCTTCTAAAAATGCTGAAAACATTCCTATAGCATTTGATCCTCCGCCTATGCAGGCAAAAATATTTTCAGGGAGCTTTCCTTCTTTATCTAAAATCTGGTAGCGTGTTTCATTACCTATAACCGACTGAAAAAACTTAACCATAGCCGGGTAAGGATGGGGGCCAACGGCTGAGCCAAGCAGATAAAATACATCAGGATTTTTGACATAATAGTCAAAAGCATCATCGACAGCATCTTTTAAAGTCATGGTTCCCCTTGTACTTTCAATAACCTCCGCTCCGAGCATTTCCATCCTCTGGACATTAGGTTTTTGCCTTAGTATGTCCTCTTTTCCCATAAATATTTTGCATGGTATATTGAACAGGGCTGCAACCGTTGCAGTTGCAACACCGTGCTGGCCGGCTCCTGTCTCCGCAATTATCTGTCTGGCATTCATTCTTTTTGCTAAAAGGGCCTGTCCTACGGCGTTGTTTATTTTGTGAGCACCGGTATGGTTAAGATCTTCCCGTTTGAGATAGATCTTTGCTCCAACTTTTTCAGAGAGGTTTCTGGCGTAGTATAAAGGTGAAGGTCTGCCCACGTAATCATTGAGATAGTAGCGATACTGATGTATAAAGCTTTCATCAGCTTGGGCTCTTTCAAACTCACCGGCAAGCAGTTCGAGTTTTTCCTGTAGAACAGGTGGTACAAACATTCCTCCGTAACTTCCGTAATAGCCTTCTTTTTTCATAGTTGTTTCTGTCATAGTATCTCCTCCTGTAAAATAAAATTTGGGCTTCTCCTTTTTTATGTGGAGAAACCCAATAAAAAAGGCACCTTTTAGTTAAAAAGGTGCCCGTTATTTTTATATTTTCAGATATAAATACGGAATGAGCACCTTATAAAAGATGCCACCACCATCTGTTGGATATGTTTATTGAATTGAAGGATATATTATTTTTATACATAGTTAGCGCTCCTAATAATATTTGTATCCATTCTATCATACAATAGATAAACTGTCAAGCATCTTTGAAAAAGCTTTATGCTATGATAAAATTATCTGGGAGGCGATATATTGAATGGGTTTGATGTGCAATACTTTGAAAAATATAAGTATGTCGTCGGTATGGATGAAGCCGGACGCGGACCTATAGCGGGGCCTGTCTTTTCCGCAGCTGTTTTTGTTTCAAATCCAGATGAGTTAAAATTTGTATGTGAGATAGGTGCAGATTCTAAGTCATTGAATGAGAAGGAAAGAGAAAGAAGATACAGACTCATAACGGACAATCTTATCTTTGTAAGCTCTTATGTAAGTGCCGAGGATATTGATTTATACAATATATTCAAAGCCACGCAGATGAGTATGCTGAGTAATTACGAAAAACTTTTTTCTGCCGGCAGGGAAGGATACGTTATTGTTGATGGTAAGAATTTTAAGTTTCCGTTCAGGAATGAGTGTATAATTAAAGGAGATCAGAAATCATCAATAATTGGTGCAGCTTCAATTATTGCTAAGTATGAACGGGATGCATACATGGTTAAGCTTTCCCAAAAATATTCTCAGTATGGTTTTGAAAAGCATAAAGGCTATCCGACTAAGCTTCATGAGCAGATGGTAAAAAAATATGGAATCTTTAATGAATTCAGAATTACTTTTGATCCTGTCAGAACTTTGATTGTAAACGGACAAATAATTGCCGATAGGTCGGAATTCTCAGCTCAGAGACTTTTGAGGATAGGTATGTGATAGGGGGTAAGTATGAAGAGAGTATTTTTTTGTGTCGGAATTATTATTTGTGCATGCAGTGTTTTTTCAATTATTCTCTGGGATGGCCAAGCAGGAAAGCAGGATCATTTTATTAGGAGCATTCCACGGTTTTATGATAAAAACAGCTATGTTTTCGGATCTTCATTTTCAGAGACACAAGAATCTGGTTCTTTGAAGATTATTGACAGGACTGACGGTCATACCAGATACTCGTTTCAAACAGAGTCGCCTGTTTTTCCATGTTTTTGTAAAGATATAGATAATGATGGTGAGAGTGAAATAGTGGCAGTGCTGGCTCAAGGCCCGGTGCAAGTTTTTAAAGTCATCGGAGGCACTTTAAAGATGACTACTTCTTTTTCTCCTGTCTTTACGGATCTTCCGTTTAATGTGACCATACAGGACGGAAGTATAGTGTGTGCCGATGACTACATGGATGTTTTTTCAGCCGGGGACAGAATACTTAAGGTTCAGGGACGTGATGTTCTCAGCTGGTGGGATATAATGCAGATACTAAAGGATATGAAAAAAGGTGAGTATGTCACCGTTAATGTTCTGGATAAAAACTCAAAAATCAAGAGATTATCAGTAGAATTGACAGAAAACGAAGATTGTTTCATGGCTCCCAGCTCTTTCTTTTGTGACAGTGCAGAATGGCAAAGCGACAGATATGTTATTTCAGCTTCAATGAATGGTTTTGTTTATCTTTGGGATTATCTGGGTAACATAGTAT
>JAKJGQ010000149.1 GCA_022704305.1 Thermotogae bacterium
TCGCTCTTGAAAAATGTAGGAAAGAGCTCCCAAAATTGAGAGAGTATGAACCTGAACATCTTACAAGATGCTTTTACACGGAGGAAAAAAATGGAAAAACCGATTCTTGAAGTACGAAATTTAAAAAAATACTTTCCATTGAGAAGAAACAACATATTTTCCCAAGTAAAGTATCTTAAAGCCGTTAATGATGTAAGCTTTTCAGTACAGAAGGGAGAAACCTTCGGCATAGTCGGCGAAAGCGGCTGCGGAAAATCTACGCTTGGCCAGACACTCATGCACCTTTACAAACCCACATCCGGCAGAATAATATTTAACGGTCAGGATATATCGTTTGTTGATGGCAAAATGCTCAAAGAACTGAGGAAAAAAATACAGATTATATTCCAAGATCCATATGGCTCGCTTAACCCACGGAAAAAAATAGGTTGGATTCTTGAAGAACCACTTATAATACACGGAATGAAAGACAGAAAACGAAGAATTGAAAAAGTTTCTGAACTTATGGAACTTGCTGGCTTCAGCACCGCCTACCTAAACAGGTACCCAAGTGAACTTTCCGGAGGACAGAGACAACGGATATGTATAATAAGCTCGCTTATCCTTGAACCTGAGCTGATAATCGCTGATGAACCTGTTTCTGCTCTTGACGTATCGGTTCAGGCGCAGATTCTCAATCTAATGACAGACCTGCAGAAAAATTACAACCTTACATATATTTTCATCTCACATAATCTTAACGTGGTTCACTATATAAGCACCAGAATAGCCATAATGTACCTTGGAGAGTTTGTCGAATACGGACAGGCTGCAAGAATATACACTGCCCCGCTTCATCCATATACAACAGCTCTTTTTTCCGCAGTTCCGACATTAGATCAAAATAAAAAAGAAAGAATAATTATAGAAGGAGAACTTCCGGATCCAGTTAACCCCCCTGTTGGATGCCCATTCAATAGCCGTTGCAGGCATGCTTTTGAAAGATGTTTCAAAGAAAAACCGGAATTTACAAAAATTGATGACAACCATTTTGTAAAATGTCATCTCTATGGGAAGGAATAATATGAAAGCCGCTGTCATATCTGATATACATATTGACATAAACCATAACGAAAAAGAACCTGTTATTGACTCGCTCAGAAAAGTTCTTGTGCAGGATATGCCTGAAATACTTATAATTGCAGGAGATATCTCCAACGATTATCAGAAAACCCTTGAGTTTTTAAAACAAACAGACCGGACTGTTCCGACCCTTTTTGTTCCAGGCAACCATGATCTTTGGAATATAGAAAATCAACAGCAGGACACATGGAAGATATACAACGCTTTAGGAAATTATCAGCATAACCTGTGTACACAGAACTATATAATAAACGATGAATGGGTCGTTTGCGGAGAATGCGGATGGTACGACTACTCATTTGCAGATAGAGAGTTTCCTATAGAACTTATCCAAGAAGGCAGCTATATGCAAAGAAAGTGGAAAGATAAAGATTACATCAAATGGGGAAAAAAAGATGCAGAAATCTTTGAAATATTCTACAGTAAGCTTGAAAAAAAAATGAATGAAGTAAAAGACAAAAAAATAATAATGGTTACACATATGCTCACACATAAAGAATTTACAGTCAGAGACCACCCTATGTGGAAGTTTTTCAACGCTTTTCTTGGAAGCAGCCGTTACGGGGAGCTTATAAAAAAATATGATGTGAAGTACTCCATCATGGGGCATGTACATTACCGCAAGGAGCTTGAAGAAAAAGGAACCAGGTACATCTGTGCCTGTCTGAACTACACAAACGAATGGGAAGGCTCCATTTCACCATATGACCAGATAAAACAGACCATAAAATATATAAACATATAAAAAGATTGTGCGCTCTATCGCACAATCTTTTTTTAAAATCACAAAAAATGATGTATAATAAAATTATATGAGATAAAATGTAAATTTTTTAATATATAAAGTGTTTTTTATAAAAAAACTTCTTATAGAAATGATATGTAGTTATTAACAGATGCATACTACACTGCATTATGAAACAAAATATAAGGAGGGATAATATGAAAAAAACAATTATAATATGCCTTTTTTTACTATCAGTTCTGGGAATATCCAGTAATATGGTACTTTTCCATGGAATGGGTGGAACAGGAAGTTCAATGCTGTGGTACAAGGATATGCTGGGAATAAATAACTATACATATATTACTCCGACATATAACTGTAAAAATAATATAGAGCAGGAAGCCATTAACATGGATAAAACCGATTTTTTCAATCAGAGCATATTCATTGGCTACAGTCAGGGCGGTCTTATAGCCAGGTCAATAATGAATCAAACAACGACACCTTCTGTAAAAACGTTTATAACCATAGGAATTGAGATAACTGCAAACGTGGCAGCATTATACGATACTCTTCTTATAGGTTCTTCTGAAAGTGATGGAGTGGTTTCTTCCCACTCAGCAGAGCTAAAAAGTACATATGTTCAGTCTGAAGGTTTTGTTCTGCCGAAAAAACTAGTAGACGGAGCCGATCATATTGATCTGAACGGAATAATGATAGAACGTATTTTAAAAAGTATAATTGATGAATAATAATATGAAAAACCAAATATTTGTAATACTAATAATGACATTAGCTGTAGTGCTAGCCTCATGCATAAGTATATTTGAAGAGCCTGCATTGGAGTTATACTGGCATCTCTACTTTCCTGCAAGCGGAAAGTTCTCTCCTGATCAGGCGACCTACTATACCTACGATGAAACAACCGGCTACCTTTATGTAAGGTTTTCAGATGAAAGAGTAGGATGTTTTGACCTTGCAAAAAAGAAGACTGTGTGGATAAGGTATATAAATAGTTGTGGATTGACACTTATAAATCTGGACATAGAGCTTTATAAAAACATGGTCTACATAGTACGTGACGATGTGAGAAAAGAAGATAAAAAAGATCCTGTCTGCGCCCTCTGTGCTCTGGATAAACTTACCGGAGAGACGGTATGGGAGTATGCAGTTACAGATGAAAACTTTAGGTCAGGCATAACGGTTCATAATGGTTTTATATACATTGCGGATTACGATAAAAGAGACGGGAAAAAAGGCATGCTGGTTAAACTGGACGCACAGACCGGAAAGGTGGTATGGATAAACAAAAATATTCAGCCGATAGGAAAAACCAAAGCAGTGATAGACGAAAAGTACAGACGGGTATATGTAGGAACGATAGGAGATGACCATATAGGAGTAGCTCCCAAAGTTTATGCTCTTGACACAGAAAGCGGAGAGACAGTATGGGAAAGAAATATTTTATGGGAAGAACCTGTAATAGTAGATATTCATACAGTTCCTGCAGTATACGGAGAC
>JAKJGQ010000014.1 GCA_022704305.1 Thermotogae bacterium
ATCAAGGGCAAGTTAAAAGGACTGAGCCCTGTTCAATACAGAACTCAGTCCTTGTTAATAGCTTAATGTACTACCAAATGTGTCTAACTTTTTGGGTTCAGTTCAATAATAGCCGCTTATCAATTGAATCATTATTTTTTCAGCATCTGTATTTTGAGATTGGAAAAATAATTCTTAAGCTTCTGAACGTCCTTTGAAACAAATAAAGCAAGCAGACAAAGTAATACTGCACACCCGAACCAGAATAATGCTGAATAGTTCAGAGCTTTTCCCAAACTATTGGATATCCCCTTTAGTGCAAGTCCAGCAGAAATACTTCCGGCAAAAAGCTGTCCTATTCCTGTTCCCAATGAATCCGTCAAATTGAAAACAGAAAAGATTCTTGCCCTGTCTTCCGGTTTATTAACGTTTATAAGCAAGGTTTTGACGTTCGGTCCTGTAAGCGATAATGTAAAAGCAGTGAAAAAACCAAGAATGCTGAGCAAATAAAACTTTTCGTCAGAGTAGTTAAAGTTAAGGGTTGCCATAGCCAAAAAAGCGCCAAGTGCTGTAGTTATTCCACAGAATAAAGAAACCCAACCTTTGCGGATATTATAGAGAACATTGCCTATATAGCCACCGGTAAGTATTCCAAAAAGGTTTCCGACTCCAAAAATCAGAAATATTATGGTTCCCATTGAAGGAGGTATATTTTTTTCTCTCTCAAAAAAAGTAACCAGAAAGTATGGAATGGCTCCCCAAGGTATTGTTCCTAATACTCCCTGTATGAAAAGTAAAAAATTTGTTTTTATCTTTACCAAATTAAGATAGTCTCCTGCAGATATTTTCTTCTTATAATCAATGCCAGACTCTACAAGTTCTCCTATTGCATACTCCTTTGACCCTCTTTTGGGCTCCTCAACAAACAAAGAAAAAATAATTATAATAATGAAGTTTGGTATTGAAACCAGAAGAAATGGAAGCCTCCATGTCAGAGGTGTAATCGTGTTGGTAAAGCCTGCGACTGCCATTCCGACAATCTGTCCTATTGCTATTGAGGTTGATATTATGGCCATAGCTTTGGGTCTGGATTTTTCTTCGAACATATCCCCTGCCATAGAGAACACTAGAGGAAATGACGCTCCTACTCCAATTCCCGTAAGTGCCCTGAATATGAAAAGCATTGTGAAATTCATTGAAAATGCAGAAAGAAGACACGGTATCTCCCCAACCAGAACACTGAAAAAAAGAAGCTTTTTCCTGTTATACTTATCACCAAAATAACCCCATACAAGACTGATCAGTGCCCCTATAACTGTAAATGCTGAGGTTATAAACCCTATCTCTCTGTCAGTAACCCCAAAATCTTTTTCAATGGCATTGATACTCGGTGACATAACCATCTGATCAGCGTTAAGAATTATCAAAGTAGCCACCATAAGCAAAAGCGACCACATTCCGGTTCTTTTTGACTTTTCTGCCATTTTTATCCCCCCTGAAATAAAATTTATCTATATTCTATCATAAATTCATTCATAGGTATAACTTCAACTTAGTCTTTTTATAGCTCGACTGTTAACTGCCTTGTAAATGACATAAGCAGCAATCAGCTTTAAGCTGTCAATCCATATGAATGATGGAACAAGAATCTGAAACGCAAAGACAAAGGAAACATTCTTATATATCATAAACCATATTATTCCGCAAGAATATATCGTCAATATCTGTAAAAAACCAAGTACCAGCTTATGAACCCTTTCAAATCTCCCTAAAAAAGACGAAACCAAAAAACCTATCAAAAATCCTCCCGTTGGACCTATAATTACTTCAATACCGCTACGGAATCCTGAAAAAACTGGAATACCTATAATTCCCAAAAGCAAATAAGTCAGAAAAACCTTCCACGCATTAGCCCCAAGAAAAAATGAAGTAAGAAAAACTCCTAGCACCTGCATTGAAAAAGGTATTCCAATTGGCAAAGGAATGTTTATCCATGAAAATACTGCCATAATTGCTACGAACATACCAATTTTACTAATACTCTTATAATTCATATTATCACCTCGTTTGTATGATAATACGAAAGTATTTATTAAAAGTTACAAAAGTATTATGTATATTTACACCTTGCTTATAAATGATGAAATAAGTTCTGAATATTTTTTTATGATCTTTTTTACTTCATGCTCTTTTTTTTCAAGAATACCTTCATCTAAAAAACTATTTAACTCATTCATATGTTTAATTACTTTGTTCAGACTCTCATCTGTATTTTGCTGTGTTTTTTCAATCTTGTTTTTCAATTCATTATTCTGATAAAAATTTTTTTTATATGAATTCGCTGTATTTCTTACTGATCTTATAAGATGAACAACAAGAATACTTAAACAACAGGCAAAAAAAATGATCATTCCCCATTTTTCCGCGGTTATGCTAACATTTATGCCAACAAAAACAAATAGTATATGAAGCATTGATGTGATTACATAAGAAAGATATCCGAAAAATAAAAAACCAAAAACTGTATCTTCCTTTGACTTAACAAATGATTTATAAGATAAAAAAGATGGAATTAATAAAAATAAAAATAATATCATCACTTTTTCAGATAAAAAATCAAGATTAATAAAAAACAAACCCCACTCCAGTTTTGAGTTAAGGGAAAGCACAATAATAATTCCTTTAAGAATCACTTCATATACCATAAATGCTATCTGTATATTGCGAACTACATATACGAGAACATCCTTGCTATCATTTGATTCCTTTATAAAAACTGTGCTTAAGTATAATCCAATAAAAGAAAGACTAACCCACCACATAAAGTATTCAGCATTTTTTTCTCCAAAAAGTAAGCCTACAACTCCTGATTGTGCAAATAGATACGAAGAAACCAGAAAACTCAGTATAACCAACTCAAAATACGTAATTTTGTTAAATTGCATTAATTTTTTGATGATTGGAATAAATACAAACGCAAAGACTGCAAGGAAAGTGCCGAAAATGAGATACTCGAAGCTATCCAGAATAGCTTTGAAAAAAAGAACTTCCGATGAGGAAAGAAGAAAATTGTTGTGAATCTGCGAAATTTTTAATCCTACCTGGCCAAGGTCAATTTTGAGAATTAACTCACTTTTTATTGATTGTGGATATAGCAGAAATAAAAAAGAAGGTTTTTCAAAGTGGTTGTAATCCTGAAACGGAAAATGATATGAATATGAAAGTTTTTTGTCAACATAGATCTGAAAAGGAGTTTTTAAAAGCTGTATATAATTTTTTAAATAGCCTTGAATATAAAGGGATAGATCTTCATAATCAATGTTCAAAACACCTGTTTTAAGATAAAGTAAAGTATTGGAGAACTCTTTTTCTTTTTCCAAAAAAGAAAGACTATTCCAATTTTCACCATCAGTACTGTAAAAAGAAAAAGTAGCATACTCAAACTTTGTATGCTTATAGCTGTAAATCTGTCGCCCAATCGATATTAAAAAAAATATAAAGATTAAAAAAAATATAAAGATAATGAATTTTCTATATACTTTTTCTTCGGAAATAAGCAGCAATACCACCTTACCCTAATATGAAAGCTCCTAGAAATCCGGCGCCTAAAATGATGTATATAGGATCAATCTTTGTTTTTATATAAAGCAGAAATGTCATAAATGCAATAATTATTATTCTGTACTCCGTTACATTCGGAAGTAGCATCTGCAAAAAAGTAAGGCTGACAAGAATAACTGTTGCAATTCCAAGAGATGAAAAAAGCTTTTCTTTATCTGCTTTGATAAATTTACCAAGGAAAGTAGCAAAAACTAGTATAATCACCGGAGGAAGAACAAGAAAAAATGTATTTAAGATGGCACCTATTATGCCATACTGCCTATATCCCACATAAGTGGCCATATTTACAGCTACCGGCCCTGGAGTCATCTGCGAAATTGAAACCGCTTCCGTAAACTGCGCAAAAGACAGGTAACCATTCTTGATCATTTCTTCCTGCATAAGTCCGACTATGGACCATCCACCTCCAAAAGCCAGAAATCCTATTTTAAAGAAAATAAAGATCATTTTAAGCATTAGTTCTACTTCCTTTTTTGCTCTCATATATATAATTTAAGATTATAACAAATAAAAAAACTACTACTACTATATCTTTATTTGCAAGCAATATCAAAACACCCGCTATGCAAGTAATAATCTTAAAAAGATTCCATTGCTGTTTAGAAGCCATTTTGTACAAGACTCCCCCAACCATTCCTATCACAGCACCATAGCTTCCTTTTAAAAAACCTTTTACATAAATATTATCAGAGTATTTTTTTATTATACTCGCAGCAAGTACTATTGCAAAAAAAGGAGGTATAAGAACTCCAAGAGTACTTGCAAATGCTCCTTTTATTCCTGCAGCTTTTTTGCCACAAAGTAAGGCAACATTAAAAGCTATAGGCCCTGGAAGAGATTGAGCAATAGTAAGAATTTCATAAAAATCTTTCTCATTCATAATCCCTTTGCTTTGCAGCTGCTTATCCATAACCGGAACCATGGCATATCCACCGCCTAACGTAAGTGCGGACACTTTTAAAAACATCCAGAACAGCTTAAAAATCATACTTTCTCCTTTCCATTACATCTTTATGCTTTCAAATCCCTTTCCGTATACACCTGTAACAGAACTTATTGAAGTGAAGGCTCGTTGATCTTCTTCATGAACTACTCTTAAAAGATTCTGAGTTTCATTTTTTCTGACCAGTACCATTATTATATTCTTGCTTTCATGACTATACCAGCCCTTTCCATCGATTATCGTGACTCCTCTGTGCATTTCTTTGGTTATACGGTCTGCAATCTTCTCATATTTTTCTGATATTATAAATATTTGAGCCGACTGCTTGGTTCCCTGTAACACTATATCTACCACATAAGTACTTACGGCTATTGCAACAAAACCATATATTGTCTTTTCAATAGATTTAAAAACCAAAAACGAAGAACCTATTACAAGCGCATCCACCATCAGTAATACTCTGCCCGGGCTTATATCCTTATACTTGTTTATTATCATGGCAATAATATCTGTTCCACCTGTACTTCCTCCCTGAGTAAATACTATACCTATTCCAGCACCGCCTAGTCCTGCTCCTATTATAGTAGACATAAAAGAATCATTAACCAGAGGAGTTTTGAATATCTGCTGAAAAATTGTTGTGTATAAGGAAGTAAGACATATGGCAAATATAGTTTTTACACCAAATTTTTTTCCCAGTATCTTAATAGCAATTACAATTAAAAAGAAATTCATAGCAAGGTAACTTATTCCAACAGGAAAACCTGTAAGGTAATATATTAAAGTTCCAACTCCGGTAAGCCCTCCGCCGATTACCTTGGACGGAATAAGAAAGGCTGTCCAGCCTATTGAGTTTACAAATAATCCAAAGGCTATAATAAAATAAGTCTGAAAAATCTTTATCTTTTTAGTCATTTTCTACATCTTCTCTCACTTTCGTAAAAATTTCTCCTATTGAAACCTTTCGTCCGTTGATAGCATCTTTTGCTGTGATAATCTTTTTGCCGGGATACTGTATTGCACCTATCTTTATCATTTCATCAGAACAGGCTACAAAAAAACTTTCTTTATCTGTTAAACAAACTGTTCCAGGAACAGAAGAAGTCTTAATCCCCGTCAGTGACGACGAAAAGACCTTGACCATCTGTCCGCCAAGCTGACATCTGACCCCCGGATAAGGATCAAAGGCTCTGATCGTATTGTGAACTTCAAAAGCCCTTTTACTAAAATCAAGCAACAGATCTTTTTCAGTAATCTTCTCTGCATACGAAAAATTTTCTTCCTGCTCGACAAGACAGTAAGAATCCTTGTTTTCAAGAAACTCTACAATAGCCTCCTTTGAAGCTTTAAGAAGTTTTTCAAAAACACTGGAAAAGTTATCGTTATCAGCTATCTCAACTTTTTTTACCAGTGCTACAGGCCCTGCATCTAATTGTTCAACAATTCTGAATATGCTGATGCCTGTTTCTTTTTCGCCACTAAGAATAGCTCGTTGTATCGGCGCTGCACCTCTATACTTTGGAAGAATGGATGCATGAATATTCCAACAGCCCATAGACGGAAGATCTATAACGTTTTGTTTGAGTATCTTTCCAAATGCGGCTGTAATAATTATATCCGGTTTTAAAGCCTTGAGAGCTTCAAAACCTTCACCTTTATTTATACTTGTATACTGAAAGATTTTTATATTTTTTTCCTGACAAACCTTTTTCACAGGAGTAGGTTGAACTGTTTTTCCTCTTCCCTGAGGCTTATCTTTTTGTGAAAAAACTCCTGATATATCAAACCCTTTACTTACAAGCTCCTTTAGTACTTCTGATGCAAAATCCGGAGTACCCATGAAAACGATCTTCATGTCATTCCTCCGACAGCTGTTTAAGACTCTTTTTGGTTTCTTTGATAATTTGTGAAAGCTCACTTTTGATTTTTGCTCTCTGCACTACTGTCAATTTATCAATAAACAGTACTCCTTCAAGATGATCAAACTCATGCTGAAAGATTCTTGCTGTATACTCATGAAGTTCTTCCTCAACTGTATTTCCTAAAACATCCTGATACTTAACTTTTATTCCTTCAGGTCTCATAACTGTAGCATAAATCTTTGGAATACTTAAGCAGCCTTCTTCATACTCAACATCTTCTCCAAGATGCTCTAATATCTGCGGATTAATTACAGTTCGTTTGGTCTGCCCATCGTCAACCACAAAAAACCTTTCATTAAGTCCCACTTGAGGAGCAGCAAGTCCTACTCCATCATATTTATACATATACTCATACATTAAGTCTATCAGTTCCTGTAGCTTGTTATCAAAAGCCTTTACTTCAACTGCTTTTTTTCTGAGAATGGGATCTCCCAAATATCTAATCTGCACTTTCATTTTTCACCTCAAGGATACCTTTAAGATATCCGACATTATCCGATTTTGTCAGGAAAACGGTTATTGGGGTGACAGATACGTAGCCTTCATTTACTGCAACATAGTCAGAGTCATCTCCGTTATCATCTTCAATTACCTTTCCAAGCATCCAGTAATAGGTACCTCCAAAAGGATCTTTTCTAGCTTCAAAATAATCATTGTATCTTCTTTTGCTCTGTCTTGTAACCTTAATTCCCTTGATCTCTTCGTACCGAAGATTCGGAATATTTATGTTAAGCGTGGTAAATTCTGGCCAATCGTCAATGTTGATTTTATTTAGTATGTCGACAAGACATCTCGCACCGGTTTCGAAATTCGGATTGTTAAAATCCACACAAGACACCGCAATCGAAGGATATCCGCTCAAAGCTCCTTCAAGAGCAGCAGATACTGTACCGGAATATAGAATATCTGTTCCTAGATTGGCTCCTTTATTTATACCGCTTATGACCACATCAAATTCAATATCTCTGTATATAGCCTGAAGACCAAGTTTAACACAATCAGCCGGAGTACCGTTTATAGCCTGTCCAAAAAATTTATTGTCTATGTATATTTCTTTTGCCCATAATGGATTTCTTATGGTTATCGCATGACCTGTAGCACTTCTCTCGACATCTGGTGCAGAAACATAAACATAATGATCCTTTTCAAGAAAATTTTTAAGAACTGCTATTCCGGGAGACATTATACCGTCGTCATTGGAAATAAGAATATTCAATTGACACCTCCACAATTTTATTATTTTTATGATTTTATCATTATTTTTTTAGTTGTACTTTAAGAAAAGATTAAAGTATTAACAGACACTTCATTTTTCTCCGAACAGATCAAAGCTTTACTAGCCCTACAATAAACAACTATAAAGCAAAATAGCTAAATTTATATAAAAGTACCATTACAATACGGTATTAAGCTATAAGAAACCGGTGCTACAATAAAACAGCACCGGTCTAAAAATCACTATAAAAACATTTTTCTTTTTAATGTCTTACGGTATAAGAAGTATGAAGCAGTTCATGTGATCTTTCACTGAGAGGTTCTCCAAAAAATTCTTTATATAATCTTTTTACGGATTCGTTCTCATGTGATTTTCTGTGCTTAGCAAGCGTGTCTATATCGTATACTGCAGTCATCCTTTCTACTATAACTTCTTCGTTTGTGGGAATTGGCTGACCTCCACCGCCTATGCATCCTCCCGGACAGGCCATAAATTCAACAAAATCAAATTTTTCTCCTTTTTTAATTCTTTCCATAAGAATTCTGGCATTTCCCAGACCATGTGCTACAGCTACTTTCACTTCCTGGGTTCCAATTTTCACACAGGCCTCTTTTATTCCCTTAAGTCCTCGTACTTCATGAAAATCAAGATTTTCAAGCTCATGACCTGTTATTATTTCATATGCTGTTCTGAGAGCGGCTTCCATTACTCCGCCACTTGACCCAAACAGTTCTGCTGCACCAGAAGACTCTCCAAAAGGACTGTCATAATCTTCAGCAGAAAGATCCATAAGCTTTATACCGGCTTGTAAAAACATCTTGGCAAGTTCTCTTGTAGTCAGAACGTAATCTACATCACCTTTCATCTCATTTCTCTGAGCCTCAAATTTTTTTGCAGTACAAGGCATAAGTGAAACCACAACAATTTTACTTTTATCCATACCGATCTTCTGTGCATAGAATGATTTTATCACCGCACCGAACATCTGTTGTGGTGATTTGCATGTGGAAAGGTTTTCAAGCATTTCAGGATAATTATGTTCTATAAATTTTATCCAGCCAGGACTGCAGGAAGTAAACAATGGAAGCTTTTTCTGGGCTTTAAATCTTTTTATGAATTCTGTTCCTTCTTCCATTATAGTGAGATCTGCTGTAAAATTGGTATCAAAAACCTTATCAAATCCCAAAAGACGTAATCCAGCAACTAACTGTCCGGTAGCTATTGTTCCGGGTTTGAACCCAAACTCTTCTGCTATAGCTACCCTGACTGCCGGAGCTGTCTGCACAATAACCATCTTATCACTATTTTCAATGGCTTTCCAAACATAATCAAGATGATACGCTTCATGAAGGGCTCCGCTGGGACATTCAAGTATACACTGTCCGCAGTTGGTACAGTCGACATTTCCCATTCCCCTATCCATAAAAGTTGTGATAATTGTCTTGGGACCCCTATTTGCTACCGTAAGAACGTTTACATTCTGCACCTCTGCACACTTTCTAACACATCTGTTACACACAATACATTTTGAAGGTTCACGTACTATTGCGTGACTGCTACTGTCAACAGATTGTTTCTTTTCTATAGGAGGAATCCTTATAGAATGTATGCCTATCTCCTGAGCAACTTGTCTGATTTCACAGGAGGATGACCTGGAACAGTTCAAGCAGTTGAGATTACAACTTATATCGTGAGACGCTATTATAAGCTCCATTATAGTTCTACGTACTCTGCGAACTTTTTCAGAGTGGGTTTTAACTATCATTCCGTTTTCTATTTTGGTAACGCATGCCGGCATCAGTGTTTTTCTTCCCTCAACCTCCACAGAGCAAAGTCTGCAGCTTCCATAAGGTGCCAGTTTTTCATTGTAACATAAAGTAGGAATTTTTATGTGAGCTTGAGCAGCCGCCTGAAGTATTGAAATTTCTTCGTCAAACTTATACTCTCTGTCATTTATTTTCACACAGTATGTCATACATACACCTTCTTTTCAAAATATTTTTCCAGAATTGAAAGTATTGAGTTCACTGATGCCTGTCCGAAACCGCAACGTGCAGCAAGACCTATAGCTTGTTTTATTTCCCTTATTATCTCAATGTCCTGAGAACCAACTTTACCGTCTGAAATCATTTTATCTATCATCTTGTTTATATTTCTGTTTCCCTCACGGCATGGAAAGCAGGTACCGCATGTTTCATTCATAAAGAAATCAGAAATATTTTTTACTATAGAAAGATAATCTCTATCTTTTGAAACAACAATCATTCCTCCCGAACCAAGTGAACTGCCTGTCTGTTCAAGATCTTCGTATGTATACGGTGTATCCAGCTGTTCATCGCTTATTATGTTGGTGGCAATTCCGCCTGGCATAACAAATCCCAGACCGCTTCCCTTTACTCCACCTGCTAAATCATTTATAATCTGCATTATACTCATCTTTCCAAACTCTATTTCATAGACACCTGGATTCTTAACATCTCCGCTTATCGACAAAAGTTTGGTACCTCTGCTCTTAGG
This sequence comes from Thermotogae bacterium, assembly GCA_022704305.1. Classification (GTDB taxonomy): domain Bacteria; phylum Thermotogota; class Thermotogae; order Petrotogales; family Petrotogaceae; genus UBA5851. The sequence continues at coordinate 10,199 of JAKJGQ010000014.1, forward strand.
AGTACCCAAGCTAAGATATATATTTTGATCATACTTAAGAATTTCAGCTATCACTGAAAGAGTTTCAACATTATTAACAAGAGTCGGTTTTTCATAAAGTCCTTCTTTTGCCGGTAGAGGCGGCTTTATTCTCGACAGGCCACGCTTACCTTCAATTGAGTTAAGAAGGGACGTTTCATCACCACATACATAGGCTCCTGCTCCCCTAATAAGTTTCAGCTCAAAACCAAAACTGCTTCCCAAAATGCTTTTCCCAAGAAGTTTTCTTTCTGTCATCTTATGAATGCTCTCTCTTATTGATTTTATAGCTTTTTCATACTCTCCCCTTATATATATATACCCATACCTAGCATCAACCGCATAGCCGGCAATTATAATGCCCTCAATAACCTTGAACGGCAGATTTTCCAATAGAAATCTGTCTTTAAATGTTCCCGGTTCCCCTTCGTCTCCGTTACAAACTACAAATTTTATTTCCGATTTTTCAGCGGCAACAAAATCCCATTTTATTCCCGCAGGAAATCCAGCTCCTCCTCTTCCTCTAATACAATTTTCCTTTACTTTTTCAAGAACTTCTGACGGTTTCATTCTGAGCGCTTTATTTAACCCAAGAAATTCGTAGTTATCTATGGTTTTTCCAAAATCGGTCTTTAAAAATATTTTTTCCATTTTTAACATCCCCTATTGTAAAGACTTCAATATTTTTATGGCTTCTTCAGGAGTCAAGAAACTGTAAACCTGTCCATTAATCATCATAACCGGTCCTTCGCCGCAATGTCCGAGGCATTCGGCCACTTCAAGAGTAAATTTTTTATCTTTGGTGGTACCGCCGTTTTCAATCTTCAAAAATTCTTTAATACTTCTTAGTATTTCGGTACTGTTGTTTAACCTGCATGAAACGCTGTTGCATAGCCTTATTATATACTTACCTGTTGGCTCAAGATAAAGCATTGAATAAAAGCTTATTACTCCATAGAGATGAGCTTTAGGAATATTTTTCTTTGTAGCAATTTTGACTATCTGCTCTTCAGGGATATATCCATAAGTATCCTGAATATCCCTTAATTCTTCTATAAGTTCTTTGGAATAAAACTTCTCCATATCTTCACCCCGCAATATTCTCCAATGAGATTTTTTTCACAAAAGCTTAATTATAAATTTCACTTTCAAGTAAATATTAACTCTGTTATGTTTCTTAAAAACTACTTTAAAGTTACATTTTTTTGATGAAGAAACCTTTTATTAATGTTATGAATGATTTTTTAAAATATATCTCCACGCTTCTTTTAAACTAGTAAAGTGGTATAATAGAAAAAGATATAATGCAGGAGGTAATAAAAATGGATATTCTAAAACTTATTTCAGAGGAAATGACCCTAAAATTTCATCAGGTTCAGAACACAGTCACAATGCTTGAGGAAGGCGATACCGTTCCTTTCATAAGCAGATACAGAAAAGAACGCACAGGAAATCTTAATGAAGAGGAAATAAGAAAAATTGAAGAGCTCTTTAAATACTATACGAATCTCGAAAGTTATAAGCAGACAGTTATAAACAGTATAAGTGAGCAGGGAAAGCTCACCGAAGAATTACGCAAAGAAATAGAAAACGCTCTTAAGCTGAGTATAGTAGAAGATATTTATCTTCCCTACAAAAAGAGAAAGAAAACAAAGGCTGATATGGCCATTCAGGCTGGTCTTGAACCTCTTGCTATTATGATTCTTCAGGGAATGGAGGTATCAAAAAGTACTTTTGATTCTTATCTTTCTGACGATTATTCTACTCTGGAAAAGGCAGAGGAAGGTATAATGTACATTATCGGACAGAAATTTTCACATGATCAATCTATCAGAGATTCTCTACGTAATTTTTACGCAAAGAACGGCTTTATACTTTCACAGAAGAAAAAGGAGTTTAGAGAGCAAAAAACAAAGTATGATATGTACGATGATTTCAAACAGGAAATATCTAAGATACAGGATTATCGTATACTTGCTCTTGACAGGGGAGAAAAGGAAGAGGTTCTTTCAATTTCATTATCTCTTGAGGATGTCTTTATTGAACAGCTCTTTTCAAAGTACATGACCAAAAAAATGCCAAATGATACTTACATTAAAAACGGTCTTGAATATGGCTTTAAAAATATGTTGGATCCTTCGATCAGTCGTGAAATCAGACAGAGCATGAGTGAAAAAGCCGGTGATGGTGCTATAGAATTATTTGCAAAAAATCTCAGAGAACTGCTTATGACACCTCCTCTCAAAAACAAACGTGTTTTGGCTATTGACCCGGGTTTTAGAACTGGGTGCAAGGTTGTTGCGCTAGATGAGTCAGGAAAGTTTTTGGAGTATAATACTATATTCCCCGTTCCTCCACAGAACGATTTTGAAGGAGCAGAAAAAACTGTTTTAAAAATGATTAAATCCTATAAACTTAATCTTATAGTCATTGGGAACGGAACAGCAAGCAGAGAAACTCAGGCTTTTGTTGTCAACACTATTAAGTCCAACTCCCTTAGTTTAAAGTATATTTTTGCTAATGAAGCCGGAGCTTCTGTTTATTCAGCATCTGAAATAGCCAAGGAGGAGTTTCCGGATCTTGATGTCACTGTAAGAGGCGCCGTCAGCATCGGAAGAAGAGTTCAAGATCCTCTGGCTGAACTTGTAAAGATAGACCCAAAATCCATAGGCGTTGGGCAGTATCAGCATGATGTCAATCAGAAAAAACTTAAAGAAAAACTTGAAAATACTGTCGAGAGTGTAGTAAATACTGTGGGGGTAAATTTAAATACTTCTTCATACGCAATATTGAGTTTCATATCAGGTATAAATTCCTCTACGGCAAAAAAGATTGTTGAGTATAGAAATAAAAACGGTAAGTTTTTGGAAAGAGAAGCTTTGATGAATGTTAAAGGCTTTGGTCAGAAAGCTTTCGAGCAATCTGCAGGTTTTCTGAGAATTTTTGATGGTTCACAGCCTCTTGAAGTTACGGGAATTCATCCAGAAAGCTATGGAGCAACCCAATTGCTTTTGAAGGAGCTTGGCTATTCAGCCTCTGATATTCTTGATCCCGTTAAGTCCATACTCCTTAAAAAAGCTCTTTCAGACTGTATTTCAAGCGACAAAAAGCTTTCCGAATATGAAAAAAAATTGGGAGTAGGGAAATTCACCCTCTCGGATATAATCAGAGAACTTCAAAAGCCAGGTATTGATCCAAGAGATGAGTTGACTCAGCCTATACTATATGATGATATTCTATCTTTCAATGACCTCAAAGAGGGAATGAAGCTTCAGGGGAAAATTACTAACATCACAGACTTTGGAGCTTTTGTAGATCTCGGAATAAAGGAAAGTGGGCTAATTCATAAATCTAATATGGGTAAAAAATTTGTCCGTCATCCTTCCGAAGTCCTTAGCATAAACGATATTGTAAATATTGAGATAATAACTATGGACAAAGAACTCAAACGTATAAATTTAAGACTTATATAATAAACTAGGACGGTTTTCCGTCCTAGTTTATTCTGAGTATCTCCTGAACCAGATTGGTATCAGATGAGTAAACATACATCCTGTTTTTAAAATTATCATCAGTACAGACTATGTAAACAATCTCTTCTATCATAAAATAAGAGATTATTTCATCCTTAGGAACTCTGAACCTAACATTCTTAGCCTTTATATCTATGCTTTCGCCTGCATCAGTAATAAAACCCTTTGGGCAGCATACAGATATAAACTCTTCTACGGTATCCTGTGTTTTTTGTTTTTGAACATCCAGAGAAAAGCTTTGCATAATCTTTTCTATATTTTTAAACACATTCTCAGATGGCACAACCTCAAATGAAATCACCTTACCGTTCTGCATGAAAAGCTTGTATTCAACTCCTCTGAAATCATATGAAGGATATGCAAGCGCTATGGTTCCGTCTTTCTCGTATACATAGTACCTGTTATCAAATGTTCTTATTGTTGTGTTGCCGTTATGTGTAGAAACTGCATACTCATTTGGGATATCAGTTTTATCGATTGTGACTGAAGTATTTTTAAAGGTATACGGATAATTTTTCACCTGTTTGAAGTCATATGATTTAAGCTTTATGTACGGATAATAAGTCATATCTCTAAGACTCACTTCATAAACTCCCCACAGAAAGTAGGACACGAAGTATATCACAATCATGAGACCCAATATTATCGAAAGGCTTTTTATTGCTTTGAATCTCTCTTTCCTAGAAAGCTGGGCCATCTTGAAACACCTCTATTGTTAGAATATTTTATATCCGTTGGTTATAGGCATTCTTCTTTCTTTTCCGAAACTTCTTTCTGTAAGTTTTATTCCGGGTGCTCCCTGTCTTCTCTTGTATTCATTTATGTCAACCAGTTTTATTACAAATTTTACTATTTCCTCATTAAATCCGTCTTCAACTATTTCATCAAGGCTCATTTCCCTTTCTATATACCTGAAAAGTATCTGATCAAGCAAATAATATTCTGGTAACGTATCTTGATCGGTCTGATTCGGTCTTAACTCTGCAGAAGGAGCTTTATCGAAAATGTTTGACGGTATTATATCTTTGCTGTGAATTTTATTATAGGCATAACATACTTTGTATACCTCAGTTTTATAAAGATCTTTTATCGGTGAAAGACCTCCTGCCATATCGCCATAAAGAGTAGCATAGCCTGTTGCAACTTCACTTTTATTACCGGTAGAAAGTACAATAAAGCCAAATTTATTCGAAAAAGCCATATTAATTATGCCTCTTATCCTTGCCTGAATATTTTCTTCTGTTGAATCTGTTTTCCTTCCTTCAAAATAAGGCTCCAACAGTTCATTAAACGCTTTAAAAGGTTCCTCTATAGGAATATTTACAGTTTTCATTCCAAGATTATCCGCAAGAATGATGGAATCTTTAACACTTGATTCTGATGAATATCTGGATGGCATCATTATACCAAGTACATTTTCACTGCCAATTGCATCACAGGCAATGGCGGCCACTAAAGCTGAATCTATTCCTCCACTCAATCCTAAAACTGCTTTTTTAAATCCGTTTTTGAAAATATAGTCTCTTATTCCGGTTTTTATAGCCAGATAAAGCTGCTCATACTCCTGGGGTATATTGGAATAGAAACTCTTATACTCCTCTTTGTTATCAAAACTGTGAGGAATATTGATGCTCTTGATTTCGGTATAACGGCTCAAATTATAGTGCTTTCTCTTTCCTTCTCTAAGATTGGCACGGGTGGCTTCATAAGGGTCTATGTCAAAAACAAAAACTCCTTCTTCAAAGACAGGCGCTTGCATTACTACATCTCCATATGGGTCGGCAATTATGCTTGCACCATCAAATACTATCTCATCTTGTCCTCCAATCATATTGGCATAGACTATCCAGCTTGAAAGTTCACTCGCTCTGGTTTTAACCAATTCTCTTCTTGCTACATGTTTCGTCTTATGAAACGGAGAAGCCGAAAGATTTAGTATTATATTCGCACCATTTTGTGAAAGAGCAAGCGATGGTCCGTTTGGAACCCAAAGATCCTCACATATTGTTACACCTATCTTTATTCCTCCGGTTTCTATCATAAAAGGCATATTACCAGGAGTAAAGTATCTTTTTTCATCAAAAACAGAGTAGTTAGGAAGAAACATCTTCTTGTAAGAGGCCCATACTTTGCCGTCATATATTATCTTGGCACTGTTGTAAGATTCTACATCCCATTCCACTGCTCCGATTATGATTATGATATTTTTTCCCTTAGAAAATTCGCTGATCATATCCAGATATTTTTGTGAATCTTTTAAGTACTTTGTTTTCAATATAAGATCTTCAAGCGGATATCCGTTAAGAGATAACTCCGGGAAAATTATTATATCAGCTTTTTTTCCCACTGCATACTCTATGGCGCCTAGTATCTTGTCAGTGTTTTTCTTGTAATCCCCCACATGCTGGTTAAGCTGAGCAACAGCTGTTCTTACTCTCATTTTTCCTCCTTAAAATATAATTCAAACTTTTCTCTAACAGACCTTACAAGTTTTGAATCGTCCATTATAACTAAAAACTCATCATTTTTTTCTCTCGCCCTGTATGTCAGATTGTAACTTCCTATTATCAACTTTTTACTATCCACAACCATTATCTTGGCATGCACACCAGGATCATATACAACCTCAATGCCTTTAAGATATTGAATGGGTGAACTGTACATCAGATTCCAGTCATCAGACACCATTCTTATTTTTACTCCTGAAGCTGATGCTCTTTCCAACTCATATACCATAAAAGGATCTGTGAAAGAAAATGAAAATATATCAATGCTTTCAATAGAGTTTTGTATTTCTTTTATCAGGGACCTATATATTTTAGTTGAAGGTCCTGTTATCATTCTGAATGTGCAACTGTCCGTTTTGACTTGTCTGTCAATTATAATTTTATCATGACCATATCTGTTGTTTTTGAAATTTTTTATTTCTTCAAGAAAAAGAGCTGTAATTATAGGGTTTTGCGTATATACAAAAACGTTAAAATCTTTTTTAAGACTATTCTCAGTAAAGTTCCCCGTTCCGAAAAGAACTGCTTTACCGTCAAAGATAATAAATTTTTCATGAAGATATCCTTCTTTATTATTATCCTTGAACATTCTTACGTTCTTAGGTACTTCACTTTCAAAAAGAGCCGCTTCTATAAAAAAATCTGTTTTTTTATCTCCTAGCATAGAAATAAAAAAATCATCAGTTGAAAGAGAGACTACCTGTATAAAAAGAGAGCTGTAAATTTTGTCCTTTAGAAAATATTCTATCTCGCTGCCGCTAAAAAATATATCAAAAGCAAACGTCATGGATACAATAGTAAAGAAAAGAAATAAGGCAAATTTTTTTATATGTTTCATATCATAAGATCATCATACTCATCTACACTCTCATAGGTTGCCTTAATGAACTTCCCATCATTTATCTCTTTAAGCCAGCTCTTGCATACTCTTTGTATATCTGCTTCACCGCCTTTTTTTACAAAGTTTCTTTTTTTTGCATATTCAGAAAGAAAAAAGCCAAATGGATACTCTTCTTTCATATGTTCCTGAGGAATTATATGTGGATACTCTTTTATAATAAATTCAAAAAAATATTCCAGAATTTCTTCAGCTTCTGTCTCTTCCACCTTTAAAGAGCCTAAAAGAGCAAGCTTGTAGGATAATTCTTTTTTGTATATCTCAGGAAATAAAATGCCCGGAGTATCTAAAAGTCGAAACCTTTCATTAACCGATACCCACTGTACACCTCGGGTTATTCCAGGCATATTTCCAACAGCTGCCGAACGGCTACCTTTTAAACTGTTTATAAGTGTTGATTTCCCTACGTTGGGTACTCCCACAACCATGGCAGATTTTTCACCATATGTCTCTGGTATTACTGTGAAAACATTTTTCATAAGGAAATTCTTTATATTAATTGATTTCAGATTGGTAGCCAAAACACAGTAGCCTTTCTCCTTGAATTTTTGAATCCAAAGATCTGTTTTTTTTATATCGCATATATCGTACTTATTGAATACAATTATTCTTTTTTTGTTTTTAAAAAGTTCCTGATATTCATATGCGCGGCTTGAATATGGAGCCCGCGAATCTACAAGCTCTATTACCGCATTAACTGCCCTGAGATTTTCTTTTATACTTTTTTTTGCTTTAGCAATATGCCCTGGATACCACATTATTGTTCCTCCACATACTTTTTAATGTTCTCCATAACTACTACATCCGTTTGCAGAACATCAAGCTTCTGCCTCTTATATTCTAGCTTGATTATATTCTCTGTCTTTTTTATAAGAATATTATAGGCTAGAAACACACCTACCGTAAAAGTTATAGCAAAACTAAATCCCATTGCTTTAACTCCGACCCATGTAAGAAAAAAATTACTTAAAAATGGATTTATGCACGCTATAAAAAATGTGACAACAAGCACTTCTTTTCTGAAATCAAAATACAGAAGAAGGAGCATTATCATAAGATAAAATCCATTCATCATAGCACCTATAAGACCTATGCGGAAAATATATTTGCTCACCCCTGGAATAAGCGGTAAAACCTGGAACTCATTCATAAAAAAGATCATAGCAGTAACTAAAACCTGGAACTTAACCACAAGGGCTATATTGTTTTTCATCTCATTTACCATGTTGTACTTGTACATTTCAATCTCCGAAAGAGTGCTGCCGGAGGTAAGACCATCGTAAAAAGTTCTATACTTGGAATAAAAGGATGTCTCAAGAACCAAAACAAACATAGTCATAGTCGGAATGGTTGTAAGATATGCAACAAACATAGGAGCATCGTATACATAAGAAAATCTGAATCCGGCAAGATGCTCTTCACCATATCGTGAAAACCATGTTACAATATCGTCAGACCAAATGGCAAGATAATAGAAAATACCGATCAGAACATTCTGCCAATAATGCATAAGACTTCTTATCCACCTAAAAGATATTTTGAGTGTAAAACCAAAATATTCTCCAATCATATATAGCATATATGCCGAACCTACATTCAGACCTATGGCATAGCCATATATATTTCCGGCAGGACCAAAATTAACTCCAAATATATATGAAAGAGTCATGCTCATAAATCCTGCTGCAATAAATCCCAAAATATACCGTTCATAAGATTCTGCTGAGACCGCAGCTATGGAAGTTATCCACAGAACGGAAAAAGATATTAGAAGCCATGTAGAAGAAATTTTCAGCCAAAGCGGATGAGATGAGTAGATAGTGAAAAAAAAGAATGCAGCCAAAAAAGAAATTAATGCCATTACAGCACTTAAGGTTACAACTTCCGAAAATATATATGTATACTTTTTAGCATATATAAGATCTGAAATAAGACGTGTCTCGACCATAAGAATACCGCTTGTAAGCAAGCTGGAAAAAACCGAAGAATATATCATTGCCGAATTAAAATAAATATTGCTTGACTGAAGAACAGAAAGAAGTAGCCATAAAGTAAAGGATGTAATTATCCAAGGACCAGCCGAAACAATGGCAGAATAAGAGAATGCGAGTATATCTCCTGCTATGGTTCTGTTCTTCATTATCTGATTTAGTTTAAATCCTATTCCGGCCATTATAGCACCACCGATTCATAAATCTTCCGGTAAGAATACAGCATATTTTTCAATTCATACCTCTTTTCAACTCTCATCTTAGCAATCTGTGAGGCATTTTTATATAATTCAGGGTCATTGGCAAATTTTAATATGGCTTTTGAAAGTCCTACAAAATCCTTAGAATTTACCACTTCCCCGCAAGCTCCATGGACATCGTCATCACCTGAAGTTCCAAATATTATTTCCGAGCACGATCCAACATCCGTTGCCACAACCGGTATCCCACATGCCATTGCTTCAAGAAGTGCAAGCGGTTGGCCTTCACTCACACTGGAAAGAACCGCCAGATCGATTTTTGGATACCATTGTTTTACATCGACCGAACCAGTGAAGCTTAGATAATCATTCAAATCAAGCATTTGCACAAGATTTTGACATTCTCTGAAGTATTCCGGTTCCTCGTCCGTGGGACCAATAATAAAAAAATATATATCTTTTCTATATTCATTTATAAGTTTAAACGCCTTTATTGCAGTCTTTATATCTTTTATTTCGACTACTCTACCGACAAGCCCAAGATTAAAAGTTTTTTGCTCTTTGCTTTTGCCAAGACTGCTGAAAAGTTCATAATTAATACCGTTAGGAATTATACTAAGCTTCTTATGATCATCACATAACTCTTTTTCTATAATCTGATTTTTAAGAAAAAGAGTAGTCACTGCAGATGAACCATAATATGTAAGGGCGCTTATGGTATTAAAAAGTCTTATCCATCCGGTTCGGTACTCATCCTTTACCCATTTGGCCCTGAGCAGTTCAAGCTGTCTTTCTCTATGATATATTCCGTGTTCTGTAATTATAAAAGGCTTGTTGTACTTTAGACATGACATAAGTGCTGTAAGCCCTGCATATCCGGTCGTCACCGAATGATAAAGATCACAGACAGGCAGATCCACTGTAAGCGCATTCATAAACGGCAGAAGCATTGACCTGACATTCCAGAAAAAATAATTAAAGTCTTCATATGGAATAAACTTCTTATAGATGCTTTCCAAAAAGTCCCAGTAAGCATCACTTTCCGGAATAACTGTAAAATCATAATTGTATGCTTTCTTAAGAATTTCGTAAAGCTTTACTGACATATACTTCTCATCAAAAGGATATACTATTGTCTCAGCTATTTCTTTCGTAATTGAACACGGAAGAGGTTTCTTTTTACTTTTATACTTAGCAAAAAGAGAAAATTCAAAGTAATCTTTTATATTAGAAGAAAACTTGTATTTAGGAATTCTTTTTTCAGGCTTGGCAGATATGTGAATAACTGTAAACTCAATATCAGGCATACTCCTCATCATAGTATTTGCCCATGAAGAAACACCTCCGGTAACATACGGAAAAGTTCCTTCAAAAATTATACCAACTCTCATCAATACTCACCGCGCCTTACCATATCCATGACCGAATTAAAAAAGTCAATATCAACATAATTACGGCCAAAAAGTATAAAATCCGACAGAATGCTCTCATCAAGCCTGTTGTAGTACTTACAGATAATAAGAAAATATCCTTTCTGGTACCAGTTTAGCTGGTTGTAAAGCTCCCTCATTATGCTGCTATTAAGTGAAAATCTGAAAATATCGTTCATTACCATATTATTTTCAGAAGAAAATGTTTCAAAGTCAACCCTTGAAGATGATATAAAATTATTTATACTAACTAGGTAAGCATCAAGAATTTTTTTATCAATAGCAAGAAGTTTTTCGTTGTAGAGCTTGGTTTTTTCTATATCATTAAGATTTTTCAGTATAGAAAGATATATATTTCTCAGATCAAACATTGAATTGATATCTGAAGGATTTTTTTCAAGAAAACTCTGTATTTCAAGCTCCTTTATAAAAAGACTTCTTTTCTCATATGGAAGATTAATTAACTCTTCTGTAGTAACTAAAACCGTTTCATTGTAGTTCACAAAAAAAACCAGAACAAGAACCATAATCATAAGAATAAGTGTCAATATCCCTGGTTTCAATAAAAAGTTAATTATCTTATTCATAAAAGTCACTCCAACAATAAATAAATTATTTTCATCATTGATTCTCCAATAAATACTTCAGAGAAGGATGCTCTGGAGAAAATCCTTTCTCTAAAAACTCTTTTATGAGTTTTTTGGTTATTTCAAGCTTGTTATATTTTATTGAGTATAATATTGCTTTTTCAAGCATCGGCTGTGTGGCCAGTATCTCTTTAAATCTTATAGCCTGTTCAAGGGGATTTCGCCCAGAAGTTTCTATAAGAGTCAGATATACATCTACTATATCAAACCGGAAAGAAAGCTTTTCGAGTCTTTTTTCAAAAACTGAAATAACATTTTTCAAAAGATTATCTTTTATTATTCCTGATACTAAGCCTGACTTTATATAGTAATCAACGTACGAACCATATTTTTTAAGATAATCCGGATCGTCTATTCTATCCTTGGATTCCTCGATCTTCTGCAAAAAATAATTATCCAGTTCAGTCATTGCATCTGAAGCATACATAACCACATCTGGATGCTGATCTTTCTGGAGTTCCTTGAGAAGCTGTATGCTTTGGTTTATATCAATTTTCTCTTCTTTTATAAGTTCAACTATAAGTCTTACTCCTGCTTTTTTTTGAAAGGTATCACCATACTTTGATATTATTAGCACCGGGGCAAAATCCGACACATCAATCAGTTGTATCTCAGAAAGCTTAACCTGAAATTCTTCACTTTTGAAAGGACGAAATACCGGACGATAAGAAAACATACCCAAGGCTCTTATAAGAGGATAGAAAGGAAAAATTGACATATTCAGAACCAACTCATAAAAAGCTTGAGAAAAAGAAAGCTTAAGAAAAAGTATATTTACAACAGCAAGACTGAAATAAATGGCATAAGAATAAAGTGCATTGATATAGCTTTGCACAAGAAGGAACCCTATAATAACAAAACCTACTATAACAGTGATACAAGAAAAAATAAGGTAACCTAATCTCTTATCCATCATTGTCGCTAGACCAGCTTGTTATTATTTCAAACTCTTTACCAGATTTGTTTTTTAGACGTTCAAGCACTTTCTGCAATCCTTGAGAGTCACATACTCCCAGAAGAAATGTAAGAACTACTTCCTGTTCATTTTTTTCAGAAAATACTATATCCATCTTTCTTTTTATTTTTAGAATTTCTTCCTTGTGCGCTTCGCCGGTTCTCACTTTTAAGAGTGAAAATGGCATCCGGAATCTATCCCAACGCTTCTTGTAATCTTCAAAGTAACTTTTGTAATACTCTATTTTTATTGTACCGTCGTCATTGGTTGTAAGTATCTCAAGTTCACGAGTTATGCTCTGTGATGAAGCAAGCATGGTGGCAAACCAATCTCCTATGACCTTAAGATAAGTCTCGGTATTTTTATTAAGCTTAAACGGATCTATTATCTCAATGATTATTATACCTATAAGATTATCTCCGTTCTTTATTGTCGAAGCAATAGCCGGTTCCACAGGAAGCTTTCCCTGCTCGTCCGTAACAATTTGAACATTAATGTTGGCCGTTCCATCCTTCAAGGCATATTTGATGACTATAGAATCGTCAGGCCGCAATGAATTGGGAAGGATTCCTTCTCCTTTTCTTACTTTAACCCTAAGAAATCCGCTTGAGTCAAGAGTATATATAGATACATTTTCTGCCCCGATAAAGTTGGATATAAGTTCAACACCTTCATTATATATATCTTCGGGCTTAGATATCTGCATCTCTCTGAGTTTTTCAACAAGAAGAGAAATGCCTTTGTTTTCAAGTGAAAGCTTTTCTTTCAGATCCTGAATTGCATCTTTATGCCTGCGAAGTATTTCTTTAAGATCATCTATTATTTTTTCTCTGTCCTTTACTTGTTGTTCAGCATTTTTTATTCTCAAAGTATCTAGTTCTTTAAGCAACCCGAAAATAAAAGCAGTAACAAGATATACTATGGGATACTTCGCAAAGTCAAATGAGTATATCAAAGAAAGATCACCGTTATTCTTCACGATGTTTGTATAAATGGAAATATATTGGTATAATACATTTAGTATTGAATTTGTAAGACCAAATACTATGCTGTGCCTCGAAGCCGTAAAAATAGTTATAAGAAGATACGGATTAGGAAAAAAGTGTATATATCCGAACAATCCCCGAAAAAGATCTATTATAAAAAAAACCGTTGATATACCGAAAAGTTCAAACACAGGTAAAAGTTTTGTCACTTGAACTTTGTTTTTTGCGATAATAACACCTCCATCTTTCATAATTATATTTTAACACATTTTATTAAGGGAGTGAGTTTGTTTGTACAGACGTCTTATAAAAATACCCCAGCAGCTTCAGCCGGTTGAGATCTTAGGTGCATATAACAACAGGGTAAAGTATATAAAGGAAAAATTTGATATAGAAATAAATTACTCTAACAACTCCATTATTATATATGGACAGACTGACAGTCCTGTGGCAAAGGTTGAAAGTATCTTCCTTGAGCTCATAGAAGTTCTTGAAACTGGACATCTTCCAGATTGGAGCGAGTTTCAGTACATAGTCTCAAAATATGAATCATCAGACGAATCTTTCGAACCATCAAATCTTCAAAATTCATCCATGGATTTTGTAAACACCACAATATCTGGCATCAAGATAATGCCAAAAACCCAAGGACAAGCTGCTTATGTCAAAATACTCCGTGAAAAAGATATGGTCTTTTCCATAGGTCCTGCCGGAACAGGAAAAACCTACCTGGCTGTAGCTATCGCCGTTGAATATCTCAGAAGCGGAAAAGTCCAACGTATAATTCTTACACGTCCAGCCGTAGAGGCCGGCGAAAAACTCGGTTTTCTTCCGGGAACTTTGTATGAAAAGATTGACCCGTACCTTAAACCGCTTTATGATTCTTTAATTGATTTTATTCATCCAGACAAGCTGATGATGTACAGAGAAAGAGGTATAATTGAGGTTGTACCTTTGGCATATATGCGTGGAAGAACTCTCAATAATTCTTTCATAATTCTTGATGAAGCACAGAATACGACATATCAGCAGATGAAAATGTTTCTTACCCGTGTAGGTTTCAATTCAAAAGTAGTAGTAACGGGCGATATCACCCAGATTGATTTGGAAAGAAAGAAGGATTCAGGTCTTTTGGCCGTAAGAAATATTCTGGGAAGTATAGAACAAATTTCTTTTATGGAACTGGATAAAAATGACGTAGTGCGTAATCCCCTTATAAAAGAGATCATTAATGCGTATGAAATATTTGAACGTGACAATAATATGGAGTGATAGCCTTGAAAAAAAAAGTAACAACTGAAAGTAACCAGAAAGGAGTTATTGTAAGGGTTTTAATATTTATCGTTTTATCTGTATTTACCGAACTTTTATTATGGAAGAAATTGACTTTTGCTTTTCAGATCAAATTCAACCTGATAATGATGGCGGTATGGATTCCTATTATAGAACTTATTATGAGCTATAAAAGATATTTCAGACTGCACCGGCAAAATTACTGGGGAGCTTTTATGTTGCCGCTTATACTCAACATAGTCATAAATCTTTTTATTTTCAAATACCTTAATATATTTGGACTTACAACCATACTAAGCACACTTATAATTTCAATGCTTATTGATTTTGAATCCGGTGTTCTTTCGGCCTTTGTCTTTTCAACTTTTTTCGGTCTTCTTTTTGGCTTTGATTTCAGATACACTATAATACTATTTATTCCGGGAGTTCTTATTGCATTTATCTCCCAGAAAATAACCAGAAGGATTGAGATTTTTTTCCCATTCTTATTAGGTTCATTTCTTCAGACTTTTCTCCTTTATATCTTCGGTTATTCCAGAAATACTCTTGATTTTATAATAATTGTTGGAGTAAATTTTATGGGTATTCTTGTTTCAATGGGAATACTCCCCTTTATTGAGTATATTACACGTGTTTACTCTGATATAGGTCTTTTGGAACTTGGAAATCTGAATCATCCTCTCTTAAGAGAACTTTCAATGAAAGCTCCCGGAACTTATTATCACTCCATGCTTGTAGCTAATATGCTCGATTCATCAGTTGAGTATATAGGCGGCAGGACTGTTCTAGCAAGAATAGGGGCATATTTTCATGATATTGGGAAAACATGGAAACCTCTTTTTTTCACAGAAAACCAGAAAGATGAAAATCCACACGACAAACTCTCGCCAAAGTTAAGTTCATTGGTACTGGATTACCATGTTCGATACGGTCAAGAGATGGCGAAAAAATACCGTCTCCCCATACTAATAGAAGACATGATAGTTCAACACCAAGGTACCAGAGTAAAACAGTACTTCTATAAAAAATACATGGAAACAACCGGAAATAAAAATCCTGAGCTTTTTCGTTATCCAGGACCGGTACCACAGTTCAAAGAGGCTGCTTTATTAATGCTTTGCGATATAACAGAAGCTTACGCCAGAACCCTTAAAGACCTTACCACGGCAAAGCTTTCCGAAAGCATAGATAATTTTTTACAGTCTTTATACTTTGAAGGACAGCTTGACGAGTGTGGCCTTACCGTTAAGGAACTCAAAAAAATAAAAGGAACTATAATAAGAACCATTCTTGCTATGAACCACAAAAGGATTACTTATCCAAAGCTTGACGAAAAAGACATAAAGAGGTGAAAAATGAAAATTAATGTCATTAACGAACAGAACATAAAAAAAGTTTCCGTTAAGAAAATCAGAGATATTTCCAAGCATATTCTTTCAAAGGAGTTTAAGGAAGGGCCATACTCCCTTAATATTTTATTATGCGATAACATGAGGATAAAAGAATTAAATGAAATTTATCGCCACAAAGAAGGCCCGACAGATGTTCTTTCTTTTGCATACGGCTTGAATGAACCGGTAATTGGTGATATAGTAATATCTGTCCAGAGAATTGAAGAACAGGCAAAAGATTACGGAAACAGCTTTGAACAGGAATTTTATTATAATCTTATCCACAGCCTGCTTCATATACTTGGCTATGATCATGAAACGTCCGAAGAAGATAAGAAACATATGTTTGAACTTCAAGATTCATACTTTTCGTTACTTGTTATCCAAGCCGAATAAACATTATTTTAGCATACTTTAGGAGGGATTTATTGTGTCTACCGTAAGACCTTTCAAGGCTTTGAGACCAGTGAAGAATTACGCACAGGAGTTCTCTTGTCCGCCTTATGATGTACTAGAGGAAAATGAAGTAAAACAAATAGTTCAGAAATATCCCAACAGCTTTCTAAGAGTGACAAGGGCTGAAGTGGAGTTCAAAGATGGAGCTGATCCTCACTCTGATGTTGTATATAAGAAAGCCGCTGAAAATATTAAGATGTTTGAAAAGACCGGTGTTCTTATTGAAGATGAGAAAAGATGTTTCTACCTTTACAGGGAAACATGGAAAGGTAGAACCCAGACAGGACTATTTGCAACATTTTCCATTGATGAATACGACAAGGGTCTGATTAAAAAACACGAACTTACCAGACAGGATAAAGAAGACGATAGAGCTAGACACATTATAACACTTGAAGTACAGGCTGAACCCATTTTTCTTACTTTCAAGTCTTATCCTGAAATAAAAGAAATCCTTAGCCTGATGATAAAAAAATATGATAAACTTTATGAAGTAGTTGATTCTAACGAAGTTCTTCATGAAGTATGGAAAGTCGATTCCGAGACAGATGTTAACCTTATAGAAAACTCTTTTAAAAAGGTTGATTGTCTCTATATTGCAGACGGACACCACAGAGCAGCCGCTTCATCCAGAGCAAGAAAACAGCTTATGGAGAAAAATCCTTCCCATAACGGAAGTGAGGAATACAACTTTGTAATGGGAGCCATATTTCCGGATGATGAGCTTAGAATACTTGACTACAACAGGGTCGTAAAAGAATTGAACGGTATGGATTCGAATGAGTTCCTTAAAAAAATAGAAGAAAATTTTACCGTTTCTTTCGCTAGCGAAAAACCTTACTCCCCTAAAGAACTGCACGAGATCGGTATGTATCTGGATAAAAAATGGTACTCTTTAAAGGCAAAGGATCATATAATAAGCAAAACCGATGCAGTTAAGGCCTTGGATGTTTCCATTCTGCAGGAATATCTTCTCTGTCCGGTTCTTGGAATAGAAAACCCTAGAAAAGATCCTAACATCTACTTCCTTGGAGGTATACGTGGAGTAGGAGCTCTTGAAGAATGGATTGATGAGAAAAACTGGAAGGTTGCTTTCTCAATGTATCCAACACAGTTATCGCAACTTATTAAGGTTGCTGACGACGGAATGATAATGCCTCCCAAGTCCACTTGGTTTGAGCCTAAGCTTAGATCAGGTCTTACAATACATAAAATATAGTATAATATTAAGGTGATGATTATTCATCACCTTAATATTTATTTTTTGGGGGATCAACTATGAAAAGTTATTTTTTTGACATTTTAAAAAAAAGCGAACGTATTAAAACTAATAAAAATGATCTCGAATTTGATTTTTCGGAGTACAGAGAGTTTAATCAATATACCTATGGATTTAAGAGATCCTGGAAGATTCTTTATGCTCACAACGATATTTCTGCCGTAAAAAGAATTATAAATCCTGCAAGCAACCTTATGCTATCTTCATTCAAAGAGACAGAAAAAAGTACTCTCAACTATATGATATATATAGATTTCGGCAAGTACGAATCTAACAGAAAAATGCTGACATTTTATGATTTAGAACTTGATATAATAATTTTAAAGGATTTATCTTACCAGATTCTTGATATGGACGAACTTATTGAGGCATTTGAAAATCGAAGAATCACACAATCTGAGTTAAACACAGTGCTTATGGTTCTGCAGAAAACAGTAAACTCTTTCAATTCAAGAGGAGTTTTTAAAACTCTTGAAGATATTTATGGTCAGACTTCAATACAATGGCTTTTGGAAGCTTGAACCTGGAAAATCTTCTTTAGATACTGGCCAGTATACGAATTGCTTTTTATTATATCCTCGACAGATCCTTGAGCAACGATCATTCCTCCGTTTTCTCCGCCCTCAGGTCCGAGATCAATTATATAGTCAGCATTTTTTATAACATCAAGATTATGTTCTATAACTAAAACTGTGTTCCCTTTCTCTGTAAGAAGGTTAAGAACTCCTATAAGCTTCTTTACATCCTCAAAATGGAGACCTGTTGTTGGTTCGTCAAGAATATACACTGTGTTTCCTGTATCCCTTTTCTTGAGTTCAGCTGTGAGTTTTATTCTTTGAGCTTCTCCTCCTGAAAGAGTTGTGGCAGGTTGTCCCAGCTTGATATAACCCAGCCCTACATCTTTGAGCATTTGAATGGATCTGTTAATAGAAACAACGTTCTTAAAGAAATCGGCTCCTTCATCGACACTCATTTCAAGAACTTCAGCAATACTCTTGCCTTTATACATAACCCTAAGAGTCTCTTTATTATACCTGGTGCCTTTACAGACATCACAGGTAACGTATACATCCTGAAGAAACTGCATCTCAATTTTTATCACACCATGTCCTGCACAAGCCTCGCATCTTCCTCCCTTAACATTGAAACTGAATCGGCTTTTATCGTATCCCCTCATCTTTGCTTCTGGCGAGGATGCGAAAAGATCTCTGATAAGATCGAAAACCCCTATATAGGTTGCCGGATTGCTTCTGGGAGTCCTACCTATAGGTGACTGGTCTATTGATATAACGTTGTCTATATAATCCAATCCTTCAATTGTTCTGTACTCTCCTGGTTTATTCTTGGAACGGTACAGATGATTCTGAAGTATTGGAAAAAGCGTATCCATGATAAGCGAGGACTTTCCTGAGCCGGATACTCCAGTTACGACTACGAACTTTCCAAGAGGAACTTCAAGATCAACATTTTTCAAGTTGTTATGTTTTGCTCCTGTAAGTTTAATATACTTATTTTTTTCAACTCTCTTTTTATTAAAAATTTCTATCTTTTCAATTTTTGCAAGATATTTTCCAGTTAACGAATCGTGGGGATTTTTTATTAACCCATCAACACTCCCCTGATAGACAAGCCGTCCTCCGTTAATTCCAGCATTAGGCCCAAGATCCACTACATAATCAGCAGCTCTTATGACATCCTCGTCGTGTTCTACAACAATAACTGTATTACCTAGATCCCTTAGCTTTCGTAAGGTTTCTATGAGCCTGTCATTATCCCTCTGATGCAGTCCTATTGTTGGTTCGTCAAGAACATAAGTTACTC
>JAKJGQ010000150.1 GCA_022704305.1 Thermotogae bacterium
AATGTACTCTAGAAACTGAATTTTCAGTGTCGTAAATAACACCTTTATAATCAAGGCGTTGAAAATTTTTAATATGCATTTCCTCATTTATTTCTCTGTTAAGCCCATTAAAGAAAGTCATTGTTGGTTGAATGGCATCATCGGACGGATTTATATGTCCTCCTATCCCCACAGAAAGTTTTTCATGGAGCCGTTTTTCAGACTGCTTCTTAGTTCTTTTAACAAGAAAAACATCATTTTCTTTATTTATAAAAACCACATAAGGAATAATCTGTTTGAGAGATTCATCGGATTCAACAGAATCACGTAGTTTGAAGAAACATTTTTGGAACACCTTTTCCATTAGTGGAAAAGGGAAAAGCTGAAAAGGTGCTTCAAACTTGAGAAGATTAAATAACTGAGCAGATTCAACTACCCATACCGATTCATTCATCATACACTTTCCACCACTATGTTGGAGTTGGTGTATATACAGATATCACTAGCAATTAGTATAGCTTTTTGAGCTATTTCTTCAGCAGAAAGTTCAGTATTTTCAAGCAGAGCCCTTGCGGCTGCAAGAGCATAAGGCCCGCCTGATCCTATAGCTATGGCATCATCTTGAGGTTCTATAACCTCGCCGTTTCCTGAAATGAGAAGCATGCTTTCCTTATCAGCTACAATAAGCATGGCTTCCAAAGTTTTCAAGGCTTTATCAGTACGCCACTCCTTTGTTAGTTCAACAGCTGCTTTTAAAAGATTTGAATTAGAATTCTTATACTTTATTTCGAATCGTTCAAAAAGAGAAAGAGCATCGGCGACCGAACCTGCAAATCCTGCTACGACCTTTCCTTCTCCGAGCCTTCTGACTTTTCGTGCAGTGGCCTTTAAAACAGTATTTCCAAGAGTCACTTGTCCATCTGCACATATAACTGTTTTTCCGTTTCGTTTTACGCCTATAACAGTTGTACCTTTAAGTATCATGAGAGTACCTCCGGGTTATATATGATTTTTGATTATTGTATCAACTATCTGATCAAAGGTCATACCTTTGGCATATGCAGATTGTGGAAGATCACTCAGGTTAGTCATTCCAGGAACAGTGTTAACTTCAAGAACATAAAAAGAATTTTTCCATATCAGACCGTCTATCCTAAACATATCTTTGAGATCCAGAACAGAAGTAATTGTCTTACATGCTTTTTCTATAGACTCCATTTCTGTGCTGTTTAGATTAGCGGGAACTATAAACTCTGTCATGCCGTCTGTATACTTGGCCTCATAATCATAAAATTCGTTCTTTGGTCTCAGTTCAAGTATGGGTAAAATCTCGTAGTCAGATCTGTTTTGAAGTACAGATACAGTTATTTCGCGTGCTTTTATGTACTGCTGAATAAGCATCTGTCCGTATATTTTGAGTTCCTGCTCCATAGCCTGAAGGTACTGCATATGAGAGTGTATAATATGAACTCCTTTGCTGGAGCCGCTGGATCGTGGCTTAATAACAAAAGGATAATCAAAAGGTTCTGATATTAAGTCTTTAGTCAGATATGTTTCTGGACATTTTATAACATCTTTAAAAAGATTATGAAAAACGTACTTATCATAAGTACTTGAGCATACTGATACTCCCGAACAGGTATATTTTTTCCCTTTAAGATCTAAAAGACCCTGAATTTTCCCATCTTCGCCTATTGCACCATGTATAAGGTTAAAAACAAGGTCGCATAAGTCAATTTTTTCTATAAAATCTTTATCTCTGGGATCCATAAGAAAAGATGAATAACCAAGCCTTTTAAGGGAATTTAAAACATTATTCCCACTGAGATAGGAAATTTCGCTTTCGTTGGAAGGCCCCCCGACCAGAATACCTATTTTCATTTTTGCGGCATCTCCTTTTCATCATAGTAGGTTTTGTCTTTAAGACAAAAAAGTTTTTCAGATTTATTTTTATAGCTATAAAAAAGCTTGCTTCCACATTCAGGACAGATATAATCGGAAGGTTCGTACCAGAAAAGTTCCTTGCACTGTTCGTTAGTACAGGCATAAAAAATCTTTCCCTTTTTTGACCTAAGTTTAATAACTTCGGAGCCGCATTTTGGACAATGTCCACGTACAGGAATATTCTTAGTAAACTTACAGGTCGGATAGTTGCTACAGGCTATGAAATCTCCATATCTTCCTTTTTTCAATACAAGATCAGAACCACATTTAGGACACTTGCCAAAGTTCTTTTCTTCTTGAACAGCAGACGCATCTGAAAAATCAGAATTAAAAAAGACTTTATTTCCCATAGTCACTGCGAGACAATCAAAACTAACTTTTTTGGTCTCTTTGCACTTAAGGCATTTCAAATAAATTCCGTACCTTCCGAAAGCAAGCACCATATTTTCTTCACAATTCTTACATTTTACATTACTTTGATAGCTTAGTTCGCTTTGTTCCTTAACAATGTTGTGCTCTGTTTCAGATAAATTTATTTTAAATGATGAGTAGAAATTCTCCATAAGGTCGCAGTATCCAAGCTCACCGGTTTCTATCCTGTCAAGTTCATTTTCCATATTTGCGGTAAAACTTGCATCCACAATATTAGGAAAGTTTTTGTTTAGGAAATCATTTACTAAAAAGCCTGATATCGTTGGTATCAATACGCTTTTTTCACCCTTTACGACATATTTCCGTTCATAAAGGGTCGAAAGAACCGTTGCATAAGTTGAAGGTCTTCCAATTCCTAGAGTCTCCATTTCTTTTACCATAGATGCTTCCGTATATCGTGAAGGCGGTTTGGTCTGTTCGGCTTCACTTTTAAGAGAAACCGGAGAAATATTACCGCTCTGCGGTATAATAACTTCTTTTTCTGTCTCGCCGCTTTTATAGAAAATTTCGTAACCATCAAAATTAAGTTTTTTAGATGAAATTTCAAATGTATACTTCTCAGTTTCATCAGTTATGCAGTAGACTTTTTCAGTGTAAGAACTGCTGGTAGACTGGCTGGCCATAAAACGTGACCATACAAGGTTGTAAAGTTTTAAGAGATCGCCTTTTATAAGAGTTTTTGCCTGAGAAGGATTCATCTGTATATCGGTCGGTCTGATTGCCTCGTGTGCATCCTGAGTTTTATTTTTCGGATTTTTCATTTTATAGTTTCCGCAGTATTCCTGTCCATAGTTACTTAATATATAGTCTTTTGCTGCTTTTGCTGCTATATCTGAAATTCTTGTCGAATCTGTTCTCATGTAAGTTATAAAAGCAATATGTCCGTTTTCAGTATCCACACCTTCATAAAGCTGCTGGGCTACTTGCATTGTTCTTTTAG
>JAKJGQ010000151.1 GCA_022704305.1 Thermotogae bacterium
TTATGCCGGATTTTTTAGGTGAAGAAAAAAAATTTCTACAGACATGTGTGCAGCAGGAAGGCAAGAACCATATTGCTTCAAAGATAAAACCGTTTGTGATAAGAAGAACCAAAGAAGAGGTTCTTAAGGATCTTCCCCCAAAAAACATTCAGAGTGTCTACGTCAGCATGGAGGAGAAACAGGAAGAAATTTATGCCGATCTTCTTGCTCAGGCCAGATATAAACTCAAGTATATAAATAATGATTCTGAAATAAAATTTTCTGCTCTTGAGCTTCTTCTAAGACTCCGGCAAGCGGCGTGCCATCCTAAGCTTCTTTTTCAGTGGTATCAGAACGGTTCCGGAAAGTTTGAAGAGTTTAAAAGTATTACCAATACGGTTATACAAAGCGGGCATAAAATTTTGGTGTTCTCACAGTTTGTAAGCATGCTGGATATTATGGAGAGATACCTTGATGAGGCAAAGATAAAATATTTTGCCATAACCGGGAGTACCGAAAATCGGGCGGAGGTATGTGAGAAGTTCAATAACAGCAATAACACCCGCATACTGCTGTGCAGTCTCAGGGCAGGCGGGACAGGTCTTAACATAACAGGTGCCGATTATGTTTTACATTATGATCCCTGGTGGAACCGTGCCGTGGAAAATCAGGCCACTGACAGGGCTTATCGCATAGGGCAGACAAAAAATGTTTTTGTATATAGATTTATAACCAAAAACAGCGTTGAAGAAAAAATTGAAAAGCTTCAAAACAGCAAGCAAGAGATTTCAAATGCTTTCGTGTCGGAAAACAATATTCTTCAAAATCTAACGAAGCAAGAGATAACAGAACTTTTTGAAGATTAATAAAAAAGGAGTAAATAGTATGAGTCTGCTGATTCTGAATCTTAACCCTGGGTATGACAGGTGGATAATATTCAGCAAAGAGCCGGAGCTAAAAAAAGTCCAGCGCGGAGATAAGGTGGTATCGTACTGTGCGGGCAAGGGACTGAATATGTCAAGGGTATTGAAATCTCTTGGATACGAGGATTATCGTTGCATAAACATAATAGGCGGCCATGTGGGAAGTATAATAAGGCTAAAAAGTACAGAGGAAGGACTTAATCCTGTCTTTTGGGGCATTTCAGATGAAAGCAGGGTAAATACCGCTCTGGTTTATGAAAACCGCAAGGAAATGATTATGATAAATGAACCTGGTCCATTTATGAGCAGAGATGAGGTGGAAAGCTTCAAAGAGTTTTTCAACACCACACTTAAGAAGGAACACGAGGTTGTTCTTTCAGGCAGTGCGCCCAGAGGATTTGAGGCCGAAGATATCTTTCAGATGCTGCACAGCGCTAAAAAATCCGGAGCTAAGGTCTATGTGGATATTGCCGGCAGATGGCTTGAAAAAGCTGCGCTGACATCTCCGGATTTGATCAAGGTCAACAATGATGAGTTTATAAATGCTTTTGGAATTGATGGGGGCGATATCCCCAAAGTAAGTGCTTTTCGTAAAGAACATAGTATAAAAGAGCTTATAATAACTTTTGGAAAAGAAGGCTGCATAGCTTACGCAGATAAGATTTTCAAAGCTATTCCCAAAAAAACTTACTCTGACTTTGCAGTCGGTTCGGGCGACTCTTTTTTTGCCGGCTACTTATTTGAAAGCAAAAGGACAGCAGACATAAAGACCAGGCTTATCACAGCTACGGCATGTGCCGTTGCGAATACTCTGAGATACGGTGCAGGTTTTTTCAATCTTGATGAGTATGAGCAGCAGAAGCAGAATGTTGAGGTAACGGAGGTTTAAGATGCAGTCCTGTTTTCTGGGAGTGGATATCGGTACGACCGCAATGAAAATTCTTGTAGTCGGACAAGACGGTAATACTATTGGATTGTACAGAGAGGATACCCCCAAAAAGATTATAGAAGGTATCACTTTTCTTGATTTGAGAAGAATCTACGAGTACTTTCTGCGGATATATTCAAAGATAAAGAACGGATATAAAATTCTGGGAGTAAGCTGCGCAAGCATAAGCGAATCGGTTATTCCGATAAGGAATGCAAAAGCTTTGACAGACCCTCTCATATGGTATGAGGAGTGTACACTTTCGTACAAAGCCTCCTTCGGAGAAAAAGCAGAAGCACTGTCCGGATATAATGTATCAGGGTTTGAAAACGAACACATATTTTCATTATATAAGATACTTTGGACTAGGGATAGAATTAAACCGCAGACGGTTGACTTTTGGATTCCGCTCAGTTCATACATTCCTTTTATGATGACCGGAAAAGCGGTATGGGATATAACCCAAGGCTGCAGGTCATACATGATGAATGTTCATAAAAGAGCATGGAACAAGGAGCTTGCTGATTTTTTCGGTCTTTACGGTAATCTTGGTGTGCTTAAGTACACATCATCTTTTATAGGTTATGCAGAAGACGGAGTACCGTTTTTTTCTTCAGGACACGACCATATGACAGGTCTTTTCGGAATATGCCGAATTATCGGTACAGATAGAATAATCTACGACTCGATGGGAACAGCCAGCTCAATAGCGGGTCTTTTTAAGAAGAACGAAACTGATCAAGATCTGGAACACCCTTTTATGGGAAAAAGCGGAAATATAGGAGCAGCATTTGAAGACAACCAGTACTATGCAGAAAACTCCATTCGTTTTTACGGAAAGTTCCTTGAATATCTCATGAAACTGGTTTGCATGGATATCAAGCCTGAGGACTTTAAGAAGATAAACAAAGAGATAGAGAGTCTGTCTGAAGTGAGAGAAAGCTGTATCTTTCTGACCGGAGGAGATCCTGTTGTAGGAAAGAAAAACAACTTTTTTAATATAATGGATGCATGTGATAACTTAACAGCGCCTCTCTTAATACAAAGCGGCTACATATACCTAAGCCTTATAAGCAAAAAAATAGCTGAAGCTGTAAACAGCTTTTTGCCAAGAGATTCTTACTACTATGCTTCAGGCGGAAATACCGACAACAAAGTTCTTATGCAGTATAAAGCATCACTTCTGAACAAAGATATCATAACAACAGACATCAGAGAAGGCACAGCACTTGGGGCGGTTGTAAGTGCCATTACAGGATCGGGCTGCGAAAAAACATTACGGTGTATATCAGATAAAGTAAAAAAGGAAGTTATAAAACCAGATCCTAAAGTAGCAGTACAGATAAAAAAAGCGGAAGAAAGAAT
>JAKJGQ010000152.1 GCA_022704305.1 Thermotogae bacterium
TATATTCAGCTTCAGGATACCAATTCTACAATGTACAGGCTGCCCCAAAAACTTGGGCAGCTGTACAGTTTTGAAGTAAAAAATGACACTGTTCCGCCATTGATTAAACTGCTCTCTCCGCTCAAAGGCCAGGTATTTTACAATGACCAGTCTATTGATTTCGTAATGTTTATACAGGAGGATCAGTCTTTTATAGATAGTGATTCTATCGAATTTCTTGTGAACGGGGCAAAAATTACAGGTTATAATTATGAAAATGGTTTTCTGACTTACAAAATAGACCAACCCCAATTGGGAACATACAAGGTATCGCTTAAAGTAATGGATATATATTCAAATAAAGCCGAGCTGAAAGAGTTCGAACTGAAAGTAGAAAACAGACCGGCACCTATATTTGATATGCTTGCAACTCTAAACTATTCATTAAGTGTAGGATCAAAATATGAAGCAAAAAAGTCTGGACACGGGATTACCTTTGAAGAATTACTCCCAGAAAATCCTAACTCAGATGTTACCATAACTCCTTTTTCTTTTGAACAAAAAATAAATATACAGGCAATCCTAAAGATGTGGATATTTAAACTTGGACTGAAAGTTGAAATGAATCAGACCAATGCAGATATTCAAAAGCTCTTTGCAGATTTCACAAACCAGGCCATATATGATTTTTATGATTTCAATAGGATACTGAACCCTTTAAATTTTGAAAACTTTAACACCTCCTCCTCTGCCATAAGAAAAATAGGACAAAGCAACTTCTATAGTCTTTATGCAGACTTTGGAATTCTCAAGTATGCTTTTGGCGACACCAAGCTGAACTTTAGTTCCAACACGGTAACCAATCTTAATGCAAGGGGCCACTATGCAAAAATAGACCTTTATCTTGCCAGTCTGGAAGCAATGATCGGGAATATAGATCCAGGTGTTTATTCGGCTTCTTACCCACGCTTTATGGCTGGAGTTAATGCCGGTCTAAATGTTTTTGATTTTTTTAGGCTTAATGCTGATTTATCGGTATTGTCAGATTATCAGGGAAAAGAAGGGAACCGTAACACCGCAGCTTTATTTAATATTCCAACAGGTACAACACCTAAAGAGAATATTCTTGCAGGCGTTCAGACATCACTGAACTTTCTTGATTTTCTTAAACTCAAAGCATATGTAAACGGAGATCTTTATGTCCAGGATGCTTCAAATGTCCTTGAAGTTGAAGATTTTGCAGAACAGATAGGTAAGCTTATGGGAGAAGCGGTAAAAAAACAGGTACTTGATTACTCTAATCTTGCTAAGAAATACTTTCCTCAGCTTTTCAACTACTTCCCCCTTTCCGGAGGTCTGGTAGCCAGCGTTGCCGATAAAAATCTCTGGGGACTGATCTATGGTGCTGAGGCTGAAATTCCTTCGCTTGGTCTTTCAGGATACTATATAAAAGCAGATAAGAACTACAAGTCCCTTGGTTCTTCAGCGCTTTCAAATGTTCTTAAATATGGCGGAAAATTTAAAAGCAAACTTGGTATTCTTGATTTAAAAGCCGAATATGAACATAAGGAAGATAACATAAAGGATATTCTGACATATGAAATACTGCCACTTCTTAAAATAAGCAAAGCTCCCACCTTGACAGGTGGAATATCCAATATAAACGACAAGGCAAAAATTCAGTTAGGACTGCCCTTAGGTAACTTCGGAAATATAGGTATCGCATATACCTTTGAGATGAAAACAAATTCAGATAAAACAAAAAATGAACTTTCAAACAGTGCGGAAGCAGAATGGGCGGGAATAGGCTTTAAAAATGATATTTTCAGTCTGACTATAAATGCCAAGGGCGGAGCAGGCTATGTACAGAATTTAATAAATAGCAGCAATTTTATAGAGTATCTGTATGGTGGAAATGCAGGAATAGAACTGTTTGGTTTTGGCCTTAACGGAGAGTATCAAGATACTTTTACAGGCTTCAACAAGGATCAGATAAAAGAAAACACATACGGTGGAGGCTTTAAAATTCCGATTTTCTCCCTGGGAACCTTCGGGGCAAAATACTCCAATCTCAACAAAACTTTGACTTATTCGGGTCAAAAAACCCTGATAACAGATAAGTTTAAGGCAGACCTTAACTCAAATATCTGGATATTTAAACTACAGATTCAGGGTGAGTATTCACTCATTGACAATATACAGAACGGAGTAAAAGAAACAGTTATAAATGTAAGTGGAAAAATAGGCTTGGAGTTCTGATTTTATAAAAAAAAAGAAGATGCTTTATTCCAAAGCATCTTCTTTTTTATCAAGTAATCCTAATTTTTTAAGCAATTTTTTGGAAGGCTTAAAGTTAAGCTTGTACTTAAGGTACTCTTCATCCGTAAAATCGTTTTTGATTATCATATATCCATACTTTCTTTCCAGAAGTATGGTTTGCGGAAAGTTTTCTATTTTTGAAAGCTTCTTCATCATATCTCTTATATCAAAGCTTTCGTCAATTATGGCTTTGTCTTTTCCAAACTTGCCGATGCACATGATCTCATCGTTCAGATGTTGTCTTAATTTGTTGTTCAATCCTTCAAAAGAGGTAGTATTTAACATCTTGGACATAAGCCGGACCATCCTTTCAATAATTTTTATAACAGTTATATTATATTATAACACAAATAATTCAATTACTTACATCATACTTCACGAATACTTTAGAATTTAGTTAATAATTTAAAAAATAAATGCCGTAAAACGGCATTTATTGCTGTAAAAGATAACTTCCTATTCCTTTTTGCATTATGTCTTTATATGAAGGTAAAAAGTCAAAAATAATTTCTCTTTCAGAAAAATTTGAACTATAAGCCTGAACTATATAGTTGATTGCTGTAAGATGCCTTGCCACCCTCAGATCCAATGGTGCACCGTTTTCATCATAAGGAGCGTTAAGCCGGCCGGCCTTTTCTGCTTTGAAATAGTACTTATCTTTACCGTAAACTATCAGATCGCTGTCTGTTCTGCCTCTCAGCCTTCCCTGCGATGGATTTGAAGCCTCAAGAAGAAAAGGCATGGTCTGACTGTTATCTCCCCACTCCCTGTGAGAAAGACCTGAAAGATTTTTTGGTGACTGTTCCAAAGATATGTTTAATCCATCCATCTCCATATACATAACTGCTTCTGCGGCTATATCTATAGCCTTTTGATGTGCGACCAGAG
>JAKJGQ010000153.1 GCA_022704305.1 Thermotogae bacterium
AGACCCCTGCTGATACAGCCTCTCATACCGATATCTGAAAAAGCTTTGCATATACTGTTCGTAAAGAAGTACATATCAGCAGAAAAAGTTATACCTTTTGCGGACATCTCCATAAGTGCAAGCATGCTGGCATAATAGACAGATTCATCATCAAGAAGCTCTTCTCTTGGGAGCATATTGTCAAAAAGCCATTCTTTAAAGTTCATATCGTCGGCGACACCTCTAAAAAGTGTCATTGCCACATGTGAATGAGAATTTATAAAACCTGGTGTTATAAGTTTACCACTCATATCCCATACTTCAATCTCTTGAAAGTTCTTTTCGTTGTACCCGTTAGGGAAAACCTGTAGAATTTCATTTTCAGATATAAGTATGTCAGCTTTTTGAACCGGGAAATCAGCTGATATTATGATATAAGCATTTTTTAAAAGCTTTTTTTTCATAAACAACTCTCCTCCGTTTTTTATATATTTTAACACTTTTTAGATTTTTTTCATCCTGTTTGTATTAAATATAGGTTAAACTTATTCAGAGAGTATGTGTTCTAACTCTGTCTGCGCCTGTTCATAAGACAGAGGATTATAAAAAAGCATTCTGTCTTCAGACTTTATGATTGATACCTTTATATTTTTGCACTTTTTAATCTTATTTACCGCCTGATCATTAAGAAGCGTGTCTCTAGGCGTCCTAAGCACATATACAGGCATGTTTAGCCTGTCGGTATTATCGAGTATAAATTCGGTTTCCTTTATAACTTTCTTTATCAGAGGCTTTTCAAAGCTCTTATTTATATAAGGATCCTTGTACATCTTGACTCTTATATCCCGGCGGAGATTAAGCTCATCTATTCCTAAAGAATCATATGAACTCTCTCTGTCAAGCAACAGTGGCGATGAGAGAATGAGCTTTGAAGGTTTTTTTTCGGTCTTAATTGAAAACGATGCAGCGATTACGGCACCTAGGCAGCTTCCAAAAAGAACATAATCAGAAGGGACTGTCCTTTCAAGAAACTCAAATACACTGTAAAAATCCAGAGCTTCTTTAGCAGCATAAAGATTACCAAATCCCTGCATTCCTATCAGATGAGCTTTGTAGCCATTATCACTAAGCCTCTGGGCTGTCTTTTCGTAGACTCCAGGATATTCAAACAAACCATGTATAATGAAAATATCTTTCTTAAAGTCCAAACGGTTAAGGATATATCTGTATGAAATATTTTCCATTTAATATCTCCCAAAAAATATCAGATCTTCTGTTTTTCTACCGCTTCATAAAGATCCTGGTTTTCTGTATATTTTTTCATTAAATTCATGAAAAATGTCAGTGCTTCCTCAACATTTACATCATTTATAAACTGTCTGAGTATAAACATGTTTTTCATATTTTTTTCTGAGAGCAACAGTTCTTCCTTTCTCGTTCCCGACAGTTTAAGGTTTATAGCCGGGAATATGCGTTTATCCGAAAGTTCTCTTGAGAGAATCAACTCCATATTTCCTGTTCCTTTGAATTCTTCAAATATAAGCTCATCCATCTTTGAACCTGTGTCTACAAGGGCAGTTGCGATTATTGTAAGACTTCCGCCTTCTCTTATCTTGCGTGCAGCTCCGAAAAACTTTTTTGGAAAGCTTAATGCCGCAGGATCAACTCCGCCGCTCAAAAGCTTTCCGCTTGAAGGAACTACAAGGTTATAGGCTCTTGCAAGCCTTGTAAGGCTATCCATGAGGATAACCACATCATGCCCGAACTCTACAAGCTTTTTAGCAAGATGCAGGGTCATTTCCGCAACTTTTATCTGATCCTTAGGATCCATGTCAAAGGGAGCGGCAATAACATTTGCATTGACAGTATCCTTTAGATCGGTCACTTCTTCAGGTCTTTCATCTATTAAAAGTACGAATCTTTTCGTATTCGGAAAATTTTTGGCTATGGAGTTGGCAGTATCTTTAAGAAGAGTTGTTTTTCCAGCCTTGGGGGGAGCAACAATAAGTGTTCTCTGCCCAAAACCTATAGGAGATATCATATCTATTATCCTTGCACTTATTGGTCCGGATTTATTCTCAAGCCTCATCTGTCTATCAGGGTACTCGGGAGTAAGGTTTTCAAATGAGATTCTGTCCCTGGCTTTTTCGGGAGCCTGATAGTTTATTGCTTCAATTCTTAAGAGAGCAAAGTATTTCTCACCGTCTTTGGGCGGTCTTACCTGTCCTGCAATCACATCACCTGTAAAAAGATTGAATCTTTTTATCTGTGTGTTTGAAACATAAATATCGTCACTGCCCTGGAGCAGTGAGTTATCAATGCTGCGTAGGAATCCGTATCCATCAGAAAATATTTCCAGTATTCCTTCATGGAAGAAGTACCCTATCGATTCTGTCTGTTTTCTTAGTATTGAAAATATAAGTTCATGATCTGACATCTTTGAGTAGTTGGTTATCTCAAAATTTCTGGCAAGTGCGTAAAGCTGGGTTCTGGTCATATCGTTCAGCTTGGCCATGTCCAGTTCAACGGGGCGTATCTGGTCTTTTTCGGTTCCTTTGTTCTGATCCTGTTTATGATTATTGGTGTCTGTCAAAAAAATCACCCCTGCTTTTAAAAGATTTTAATATTGTCTTTCTCTGCCGTTTCTTATTAAAGATTGTTTTAGTTATTCACAAGGTAAGCTTCAAAAACATCTTGGAGTAATCCGGAGCATTTTCAGTTCTGAAAAAGAGGCTGTAAAGCTTTTCATTGGAAGAATATGCTTGAACGAAGTTTTTAGAAAGTTCCTGATAAAAAAACGGGGTTTATAACGTACTACTTTTATACAATAATATCACAAAAAAGTTTTTTTGAACAGTAAAATTATAGTATAAATGGGAGGCAAAAGCCTCCCATAATGTTCTTATTTTTCTTCTGTCGGAATAAGCTGCAACAACGAAAGTTCGGCAGCATCTCCTCTTCTGAAACCAATTTTAAGTACCCTTGTAAAACCGCTTGCCTTGTTGCTGTACTTGGGAGCGATCTCGTTTACTATCTTGGCAGTCAGTTTTCTGTCGTTGAAATTTCTGTTGATATCTCTTGATAGAGCCATCTTCCTTGAAGCATCAGCAGTTGTGCTTGCTTCCTTGGCCTTTGAGAGAACTCTTTCCACCAACGACTGAGCTACCTTA
>JAKJGQ010000154.1 GCA_022704305.1 Thermotogae bacterium
CTTTCCGACTCTTATGTTTTCTGTAAGATAGTTGACTTTCAGAACAGGACTGAAAACTCCGTCAATATAGATAAACTCTATATCGTTTTCGTGCTCCATTTCAGAAGCTGGTACAAATCCTTTTCCTATCTGTGCAAAAAGCTCTATCTCAACTTTATTTTTACCGTTTATTGTGGCAATCTTAAAGTCAGGATTGGCTATAGATATCTCAGATGGAACCTCAATGTCCCCTGCTGTTATGTCTGACGGACCCTGTTTGTTGATCTTTAGGTGAAGTTCACCTTCAATATTGTTCAGTTTTTTGAGATCATCGACCTTAAGCTGAACTTTCTTAAGGTTGAGGGCAATCTCTAGGATGTCCTCTTTTACACCTTCTATTGTATCAAATTCGTGAAGCTTGTTAGGTATACGAATGCTTGTTATGGCTACTGCCGGAATGGAAGAGAGCAAAACCCTTCTTAGTGCATTTCCGATAGTTATAGCATAGCCCTTTTCTAGAGGATATAAAACATACTTTGCGTATCTTATTCCTTCTTCAGCCAAACGTTCTTCTTCTAATTGAAATACCTCTGGTTTTATTAGTAATTCCATAAGAATACCGGATTCAACTCTGAACCGGATTGCACACCTCCTTTGATGACTTTTAAGAGCGAGGTGGATCTCAAGCTACGAATAGAATAAAAACTAAACTTACTTGGAATAAAGTTCGATAATAACCTGAACATCAACTGGTACAGATATTTCATCCATTTTGGGCATTCTGGTAAAGGTGCCTTTAAACTGTTCAGCGTTCACTTCAAGCCATGAAGGAGTGTTTCCCTTTTTCGAAGCAAGTTCCAAACCCTGTTTAATCTGCAGTATACCTCTGCTGTTTTCCTTTATTTCAATAACTGTTCCAGGTCTTACTCTAAAAGAAGGAATGTCAACTTTTTTGCCGTTTACTCTTATATGGCCGTGTCTTACAAGTTCTCTTGCGGCTCTTCTGTTCACTGCAAAACCCATTTCGTAAACAACGTTGTCAAGCCTTGACTCAAGTATCTGCATCAACACTTCGCCTGTTTCCTGGCCTATCTTTTTGACAGCTTCTTCAAAGTATCTTCTGAACTGTCTCTCCAATATTCCGTATATTCTCTTGAGAGCCTGTTTGGTTCTTAACTGCGTACCGTACTGGGTAAGCTTTTTGTTATCCTTTCCGTGCTGGCCAGGTGCAAAGTTTCTCTTTGCCATAGCACATTTTTCAGAATAACATCTCTCGCCCTTCAGATATAATTTAAAGCCTTCTCTTCTGCAGAGCTTGCATAGAGCTCCTGTGTATCTTGCCATTCTGTTATTCCCTCCTTCAAGTCAATTAGAATCTTTTCTTTTTAGGTCTGCATCCGTTATGTGGAATAGGAGTAGCGTCCTGAATATTTTCTATGTTTAATCCGGCTGCCTGCACTGATCTTATAGCTGACTCTCTTCCTGAACCTGGACCTTTTACAACTACATCAACTTTCTGAACTCCGATTTTTAAGGCTTCTTTTGCTACTTTGTCAGCAGCAAGCTGCGAAGCATACGGAGTACCTTTCTTTGAGCCCTTGAATCCGGAAGTTCCGCCGCTGGCCCAAGTTATTACATTGCCTGTCATATCTGTCAGACATATTATTGTGTTGTTGAAGTTAGACTGTATATGAACGACTCCCTTCTCAACAGCAATTTTCTTTTTCTTTGAAGATACTGCTTTCTTATTTGCTGCCATTTAACAAACCCTCCTTATGATGCCGAAGCTGTCTTTTTTTTGCTTATTCTGCTTAATCTTGGTCCTTTTCGAGTTCTGGCGTTGGCATGAGTTTTCTGACCACGAACCGGAAGACCTGCTTTATGCCTGTATCCTCTATATGATCCAATTTCGATTAATCTTTTTACGTTTTTCATGTTTTCCTGTCTGAGATCACCTTCGACTTTGTAGTGCTCGTTTATAAATCTGGTTATTTTGGATATTTCGTCGTCAGTAAGGTCTTTGGCTTTTTTATGAGTATCAATGCCAGTAAGCGTAAGGATCTCTTCTGCTCTTGCATATCCTACACCGTAAATATAGGTAAGAGCTACAAAAAGCTTTTTGTTTCCCGGAATTTCAACACCAAGGATACGTGCCATCTATCTTTCCCTCCTTATTAACCCTGTCTCTGGTTATGCTTGGGGTTCTTATCGCATACCACCCAAACTCTTCCAGCTCTTCTTACTATCTTGCAGTTCTCGCATCTTTTTTTTACTGATGCTCTGACTTTCATATTATCCATCCTCCTCATCTATTTCTTCGGTCTTAGTAATCTTCTCTCTTCTGGTTATCCTGCCTCTGTTAAGATCGTATACGGAAACTTCAACCGTGACCTTATCTCCGGGAAGAAGTCTGATAAAGTTCTTTCTCATCCTTCCGGATATGTGAGCAAGCACAAGATGTCCGTTTTCTAACACTACTCTGAAAGTTGCATTTGGAAGAGCTTCCATAATCTTTCCCTGAATTACTATGACATCTTCTTTTTTTGCCATTTAATACCCCCTTCAAGGGTTATAACCAGTTACTGCAGTAAGAACTTCCGGTCCGTTATCTGTTATGACTATGGTGTTTTCATAATGGGCCGACTTACTTTTATCAATGGTTACAACTGTCCAACCGTCTTGTAGAATTTCAACTTCATAATTACCAAGCGAAATCATCGGTTCAATTGTAATAGTCATATTTTTTCTCAGCATCGGTCCGGTCCCTTTGAAGCCATAGTTTGGAATAGAAGGATCTTCGTGTACCTTCCTGCCAACCCCATGACCTACAAAATCTCTCACAACACCAAAACCAAACGATTCTGCATATGACTGAACGGCGTAACCTATATCTCCTGTCTTTTTCCCGATCACTGCCTGTTCAAGCCCGATAAAAAAAGATTTCTCAGTTACCTGGATGAGCTCTTTTTCCTTATCGGTTATTGTACCGACAGCATACGTCCTAGCAGCATCGGTTATCATACCGTCGTACTCGATATCAAGATCAACAGAAACCAGATCGCCGTCTTTGAAAACCTTGGATTTCAAAGGATACCCATGTATTACCTCATCATTCACAGATACGCATGTAGCATATGGATAGCCGTTGTAAC
>JAKJGQ010000155.1 GCA_022704305.1 Thermotogae bacterium
TTTCAATCAAAACCTAGCCGAACAAGAAGTTCTGAAGATAAACAGGGCAGGATTTTCTCTTGCTTCAAAAATTGAAGACCTTGTGAACAGACCACTTTCGGCTGCTTATGCTTTGGCAGCGATCATAAAAACGTACGGGGGGTTCAGTTCTCAGCAAGAGTTTGAATCCATTGCACAAAAAATAACAGAGCTATATGACGGAGTATCTTTTCTCGCTGCCGCACCTAATGCAGTGACATCTTTTATATATCCCCTACAAGGAAATGAAAAGGCTATAGGACATGATCTGCTCAACGACCCTCAAAGAAGAGATGATGTATTAAGAGCTATTCAAAGCAGGTCGCTTACACTTTCAGGTCCTTATGAGCTTGTACAAGGGGGAGTTTCAATTTTAGGAAGACTTCCTGTATTCAGAGATGGTACAGAGTCGGATTTCTGGGGACTGTCCGTAGTATCGTTGGATTTAAGCAAGCTTCTTTATGATCTTGAACTTGATTCCATGCTAGACAGCGGATTTCTTTATGAAATAACCAGAAAAGACTCTCCTTCCGATCAGGAAACGATCATAATAACAACTATAGGAAAAGACTTCAATAAAAAGAAGTATGTTTTCAGTCTTAATCTTCCAAACAGTTTATGGTACCTTCATATTATCCCTAAAAAAAATGAAACTTACAATATGCTCGTATGGGAAGTTTTAGTTCTAATAATCGTTCTGTTGATAGGCTTTGTAATAGCCTACAGACTTATAAAGCAGAACTATGATATAAAAGCGGCAAATATGGAGCTTCATATGCAGATTAAAGAAAAAGAGAGGATTGAACTTGAGCTTATTGCGGCAAAGAAAAATGCAGAGACGGCAAACAATGCCAAAAGTCTTTTTTTGGCCAACATGAGTCACGAGATAAAAACACCGCTTAACGGTATAATGGGATTTATAAGCCTTCTTAAAAAAACTTCTCTTGATACAGAACAGCAAGAGCTAGTAAAACAGGCGGAGATTTCCGGTCATTCATTGACAGGGCTGATATCTGATATACTTGATATTTCAAAAATTGAAGCTGATAAAGTAGAACTGCACAACGAACCATATGAGATAAGAAAGTTGATAGAGGAAGTAGGTACTGTATTTCTTCCTTTGGTGAAAGAAAAAAATATAAAGTTATCCATAAAAATAAGCGAAGATACTCCTAAAATTCTTGAACTGGACACAGTCAGACTCAAACAAATACTCATCAATCTTATCGGAAATGCCGTCAAATTTACCGAACAGGGAGAAGTTTCATTATCGGTCAAACCTCTTCAAAGCAAAGAAGATAGGTGCAAGCTTCTATTTACTGTAAAAGACAGCGGGATAGGAATTGCAGAAAAGGATTTTGATAAACTTTTTAAAAGCTTCAGTCAGGTTGACTCTTCTACATCTAAAAAATATGGTGGCACAGGACTGGGACTTTCTATATCCAAAAAATTGATTGAACTCATGGGTGGAGAAATCACCTTTGAGAGCACAGAAGGATATGGCTCCAAATTTGATTTTTTTATATTAGTACAAACTTTTGCCGGACAGATAGACCCTAAAAACAATAAATCTGCGATTACCAACAAAACCAAATCTTCAGATCTAAAAATACTGGTGGCGGAAGACAATCCCATAAATCAAAAACTCATATCACATATACTTTTAAAAAACGGATTTGATTACGAACTGGTTTCAAATGGATTTCAAGCTATGCAGGCTCTTAAAAGAAGTGATTACAGCCTTATCCTTATGGACTGTAATATGCCTGTTCAGGACGGATTTGAAACATCTAAACAGATAAGAATAATAGAAACACGATATCACCCAATAATCGCCATAACAGCCGACTCCTCTGAGGAAGATATCTCAAAATGTATAAGCAGCGGAATGGATGACTTTATTTCTAAACCTTTCGAACCCGATGAGTTTATTGATAAAATAACTTACTGGTTAAAAAAATAAAACCCGGCTCGGTGTGAACTGAGCCGGGATTATTATTACTCAAAATTACTCAAAATTACTCAAACTTTACAACCGGAACCGAACCTTCCCTTCCCTGCATATCTTTTATGTATAACTTTACCGGCAGTGAAGGATCTCCAGGCTTATAGATCAGAACATAAGAGTTAAGAACATACTCTTTAACGCCAAGGGTTGTAAGATCAACTGAACCCGAGGAAGTATAAAGTATTATTCCGCCTGTTTTGTAAGAAAGTTCTCTTATATCGTCCAGAGCGGAATAAGGAGCATCTCCGCTATGCCTGTAACCACTTACGAATACAGTATGGATAGTTGCATATCCGCCCATTTTTCCAAGAAGGTCAGATTTTAAAAGCGATGTATAAGAGGTACCGTCACCTTTATAGTGAGCGTTTATGTCGGTAATAACTATGAATATTCTCTGTGAACCTTTTCTCCAGCTCATATTATCCCAAGAGTACATCAAGGCATCGTACGGATTTTCAGGACCGTCACCGCCTCCTGCAGCATATAGCTTTGTCGTATAAGCCTGTGCTTCTTCAGGACTGGCAAGATCAAGCCATTTTGGATCAACACCTGTCATATCCTGGGCAGGAGCGTAATCATCAAAAGGAATTATACCTATCTTGGCATCAAGGCCGGAATCTTTAAGTGATTGGGCGAAGTTTATTATACTATCCTTAGCTCCGTTGATCGCTCCACCCATACTTCCTGTCGTATCAAGAATAATTGAAATATCAAGAACATTTCTCACCGTTGATTCCTTATTAAGAACAAACCCTTTTTCCACTGTTTCTTCAAACAAGTGTATTATTGAATTTTCAAGATTAAGATCCTTTTCTGTAGTAGAGATTTTTATCTTTTTAAAATCACTCTTAAGACTCAACGGAGTAAGGAAAGGAAGCTTATCAAAAGATGCGAAAAGCTTACCGTTTAGAACCGTTCCCCATTCAACAACATTGGCCGCCGGAGAAGGATCGGCCGGAATGTTTATAGGTGTCGGAGCAATTTCCATACAACCTGCAAGAACTAGAGTCAGTAAAGCGATGATACCAAACAGTCTAAGCATTTTTTTCATCATCA
>JAKJGQ010000156.1 GCA_022704305.1 Thermotogae bacterium
AACTGTGGTCCCTGGAGCACTTTTATATCCGGAGTATTTGAAAGAAACTTTATACCTGTTCCCATCAGCTTATGAATATAATCATTTGTAATTTCATCGTATGGTATGTTTTGGACTGTCTGTAAGACAAGCTTTGAAATATCAAACGGATAGTTGACATCAACTATTCGGAGCTGTTTTTTTTCATCCATCACCACACAATCCTGAAGTGAACTAAGCACTTTTTCTGCCGACATACTTTCGCCATCAGATTTAAGTTCAAAACGAAGACCATAGTTGTTATTACTATTTTTGTCAATGGTACAGTAAAGATTTACATCAGATCCGAAGCTTATTATTTTGTTATCATAAAAAATTTCTGTCATCTTTTCACGCATGCTCCTGAAAGCTCTAAGAAAGAGCTTCCCGGTTTTTATGTCCGGATATGTAAAAGATTTTATGTCATTTTCTCTGCTATCGCCGGCAGCAGAACAAAAAAAATCATACATCTCCATCTCTATGGGTATGTACTCTTTTTTACTTTTTTTCAATGGTTTTATATATACTTTTCCTTCTGCCGCATCCTCAAAAAGACCATAAGCGTCGGCATGTCCTTGTCTGGCCTGCGTCTGCAGACTGTCCAGAACACTTTTTATATAATCGTTTTCCCCACACTCATCCTTAAGAATAATCTTCTTGGCTTTTAAAAGCAGAAGTACCTGATGAACACAAAGTTCTATTTCCTTATTACTGCACATACATACCCTGTATATGATCTTTTCTTCACTTATTGAAACCAAAGTATCAAAAGCATCTGAACCGTCTTCAACTTTACCTTTTATCTTAAGTATACCGTTTGCTGTTTCAAACTTTATATCAGATACCATAACTGTTTCATAAGACTGAACAGCCTTTTCAAAAAGATCGTCTGTAATGGTAAGAAGTGCATGATCAATTGTCTTTAAAAATTTTTTCATATAAGTTTCACCAACAAAAACCTATCCCCTTGCGGGGATAGATATTTTTATTTTATTAGACTGTCAATTTCCTTTATAAGCTCCGTATATAGGGCTTGCAGTTCTGCATTATCTTTAATAGATGAAGCTATAACCTCAGCCTGCTGCTTTATCTCTGTAAGCTTTAGAATTACTATATCTCTGTTGACAGGATCATCTATATACTGTACAAGCATGGAATAAAAACTTTCAAAGTACTGATAAGCTATGACAGGATCATCCGGATCCAGCTCATGTATCTTATATACAAGGTTTCCGTTGTCAGGGTTAAACCTGTAAAGATTTTTCAGAGCAGTTACATGAAAAGCTTCTATTTCACTTATTTTATTTTCACTGTCTGCTTTCAGTGCCTGTATCTGCGAATCCGAAAGTCCGTTGTAGTAGTATACCAGATATGCAAGATTTCTAAGATCGTTCTCTTTCTGCATAAGCTTTTCACTTACTTCGGTTGAGGCAGCTGTGGACTGTTCCTCTACGATACCGGCCACTAAGGAATCAATCTGCTCAGGAGTCATCTTTGATTCTTCAGGATAGACTGTCTTGAGCTGAGCGTATACGTTTATCTCTTGCAGAATAGCTTTTTTATCTGTTATTACCTGATCGGCAAGCATAGAGTATGAAATAAGCCACTCCTGAGGAATTTTTTCCGCAGTCATTATTTTTCCTCTGTACTCCTCTTCAAGCTGTATCTTTTCGTTCATATCAACTGTTTTCTGAAGTTTTTCTTCAAGTTCAAGCGGTTTGTAATTCACTGCAAAATCGAACTTGGTTCTATAGATGCTGAACCATTCAACAAGGTCATTTGTAGCAATGTCAAAAACCATTTTTTCTACTATTGTAGGACTTTCCATCATTGATTCAGGTGTCTCATAGGTTTCTGACTCTGTCGATAACTCAAGAACAAGGTTGTTGAAGTTATTAGTAACGTAATTAAGGACCCTGTCTTTTGAAATATCAGTAAACTGATTTCTTAAAGAACCTATAAGAGCATCCTTTACAAATATACCCCTTACATAAGAATAAAAATTATTCTCATTTTCAAAAACGCTGGTCAGGTAATCCCTATACATATCGTTTGTCATATATGCATCGTAGAGTTCTTTGGTCTGGCTCATAACCGAGTCCATATTCACTACAATACCCTTTTCATCAAGATAGTACTGTATTATGAGAAAATCTGCAAGACTGCCTATGGTATAATAAAGATTCTGAGGCATATTTAAAAATGTGTCATAACTGGGATCGCTCTGCATTATATCCAAAAGATTATTATAGTACTCCCCCATAGCCTCTTCCAGACTAACCTTATATTGATCCATTACCTTACCGTCTTCCTTCCTTACCAAAAAAGCAACATCCTGGGAAAAGGACATTACTGCAAACAACGACATAAGAATAACTGTAAATACGAGTTTTTTCATATGTTCCTCCCATTATAAAAATTTCAATTACGGTATTAATTTTACCATAAAAAACTTAGAATATGCTTGCAATTTAAATCTATTTATGCTATAATGCAACTAATAATATATAAACTTACTCTTTGTCGAGGGCCTATTTTTTCCGCCCTCGAAGTTTATTTTAGAGTAAACCGGAGGAATATGAAATGAAAGATCTTAAGAAAGATATTTTCCAGGCTGCTCAGTCCTTTGCACAGGAGTTGGGACTGATAATTTTTGATATTGTAATAACTCAGACTAAAAGGAAAACCACACTTGAAATAATAATTGACAGCCTTACAAGCTATATAGGAATAGACGAGTGCGAGAACTTCTCCAAAAAAATTGATCCCTGGCTTGAGGAAAATGATCCTTTTGAGATGAAGTACGACCTAATTGTCAGTTCTCCAGGGTTGGACAGGCCGTTAAGAGATATAAGCGAGTGCTTACGGTTTAAAGGAAGGCTGGCCAAATTTATCCTTAAAGAGCCTTTGGAAAGCAGAACTGTATTAAAGGGTTACATTCAAGATGTTCAGGATGATAATGTAAGTATCCTTGAATCAGACAGTAAGAAAGTATTCACGTTTGATTTTCCCAAG
>JAKJGQ010000157.1 GCA_022704305.1 Thermotogae bacterium
AGTCATGGGTGCTATTGAGAATGTGTTGTGTGGAGTTGAAAACAGGAGGTTCATAAAAATCGGTCGGTACGGAAAAAAAATAACCTGCAATTTCGTTTCCCACTACTGCAGTTATGCAGGTATCAGATGAACTTTTGATTTTTGAAAAAAGGGAGTCACGTGATTCAAGGTAACCCTGCCTGAAACATTTAGATTGAATTTCAAGTATCCTGTCCATGTCATGCTCATTTGCACCGCGTATCTTAATAAAATCATTCATATAAACTGTCCTCCACAGGGCAGAATCTGATATAATCTTTATATATACTATTATAACAAATATATACCCTATATTTAAGGAGGCAGAAAGTTATGAAAAAACTCTTTTTATCTGTGCTTGTTGTTGTTTTAATAAGCATTGCAGCATTTTCTGCGAGAATTCACGGTGGTATTTCAATGCTGTTTTTTTATCCTGAGGTTGGTATAACCTTCAATGACGATCAGAACTTTTATTTTGATGTCAGCGGATACGGCGGAAAGTATGAAACCGTTGTTAATAGCATAACGGTTCCAAAGGATGAGCTTTCACAGATAATACTTTCACAGGGGTATTACGGTAGTGTAAGAATGGAACCCGGATTTGGAACAGACTTATTTTCTCTAGGGTTTTTAAGTACGCGCTTTGAAATAGGACCTTGGATTGAAGCAAATTACTACTACAGTACTCTGAAAAACACAAGTGAAAAGATTGTTGGACTTGGAGGTCTAAATACAAAATTATATGTAGATATAAACCTTTCTGATAACTTTGGCTTAGGAGTATGGGCAGGCTGCTATCTTCTGAGTGCAACCTACTCCTATGATTTTCCTACAAAAGAATCAATTTTCTATCTGACTCCATATCTGGCTGCTCCAGTTCCGGCATTCGGAGTAAGTGTGTCAATAAACTGACAGAGTTCAGATATGTTATGGTATAATTTTAACACCGACAAAAAAACTCCCAATTAAGGAGGTGGTGTTATGAAGTTTATACCTAGGCATCTTGATGAAAACGAAAGATCTGTGATACTTAACAAAAATACTGAAAAACCGTTCAGCGGCAGATACAACGATTTTTATGAAAGTGGAACCTATATATGTAAACAATGCGGCCTTCCGCTCTTCAGATCTGAAGATAAGTTCAGTTCGGGGTGCGGATGGCCGAGTTTTGATGACGAGATACCCTCTGCCATAGAGAGAAAACCTGAAAAAGACGGAAGAACTGAAATAACATGTTCTTTCTGTGGTGCTCATCTCGGACATGTTTTTGAAGGAGAGAACTTTACAACCAAAAACATCCGTCATTGTGTAAACTCAATTTCGCTTGATTTTATACAGGCCGGTAATGAAATGGTTCTTCAGAGGGCGTTGTTTGCCGGAGGCTGCTTTTGGGGAGTCGAACACCTATTCAAGGACATAGAGGGAGTTTTGGAAACCAAAGTAGGATACAGCGGAGGAACAATTGAAAATCCATCCTATGATGAAGTCTGTTCAGGTGGTAGCGGACATACGGAGTCTGTACTTATTATTTATGACAGTACAAAGATAAGTTATGAAAAGCTAATAAAAATCTTTTTTGAAATACACGATTTTACACAACTGAACAGACAGGGTCCAGATTTTGGGGAACAGTACAGAAGTGTTGTGTTTTGCTTTGACCGCGGACAGATGGAAACAGCTTTAAAGATAACAGGAGAGCTAAAAAAGGCTGGATATGATGTCAAAACAGAGCTTAAAACGGCTGTGAATTTTTTTCCTGCTGAAGAGTACCATCAGAGGTATTATGAGAAGACAGGTAAAAAACCATACTGCCATTACAGAAGAAAAATTTTTTAAAGGATGGAGAACACAGTGTTTATAAAAAAGGAAGAACTTCCCATGGGACTGATGCTTCTTCACACAGAAAGGTTTAAAGACAGCAGGGGATTTTTTATTGAAAGCTTCAACCGTGATGATATAAAAAAAATCGGAATAAAAGAAGAGTTTATACTGGACTGTATATCTTCCTCGCATTTTGGGGTTATAAGAGGTCTTCATTTTCAGAGATACAAGCCTCAGAGCAAGCTGCTTAGAGTTCTGACAGGATGCATACTGGATGTGGCGGTGGATATAAGAAAGGAGTCACCGAGCTTCTTGAAGTACTTTTCGGTAGAGCTTAATGGGGATGACGATACTTTACTTTATATACCTAAGGGGTTTGCACACGGTTTTCTTGCTCTGTCCGAACCGGCCGTTGTGCTTTATAAAGCTGATGGTTATTACGATCCCAAAGATGAAAGCGGTATAATATGGAACGACAGGCAACTTGGCATTAACTGGAAACTCAGAGAAAATAACATACAGCATCCGGTTCTTTCAGAAAGAGATAAAAACTTAAAACCCCTTCCGTAAGGAAGGGGTCAGTTATTAGTATTTAATAGATATATACTGGTAAAGGATTAACCGAGAGAGTGCTACCCATTGTAAGAGATACATTAAATGTATCTGAGAGTGCAAGTCCCGGATAAGAGATGCTTACATCAAACGTTGTATCTGTGGCTGCCGGTGATGGGGTAGTTATGAATATATCATAGAATCCGGCCTTATAAGTATCGTTAAAAGTAAGAGTAGTACCGCTTACATCAATAGGCCCGTCTGTGTAAGTCAGCTTAAAGTTGCTTGATACTGATGGAGAAGACGAATTTACAGTAACAGTCGGTGATGATTTTAGGGTCTTGGTCACAGATGTATTTGTATTTGCAACGAGTGTTTCGTTAGATTTTTTATAGCTCTGTGCAAGGACTCCTGTCATTGCCATAAATCCGTTCATATTTCCTGAAGAAAGAATCATAGTGTAATCTCCGGGAACAACTTCGCTAAAAGTTACATATGTTGTGGAAGCCGTCTTATCGAAAGCGGTTCTTCCGTAAAGAACAGGTGAATTT
This sequence comes from Thermotogae bacterium, assembly GCA_022704305.1. Lineage (GTDB taxonomy): Bacteria > Thermotogota > Thermotogae > Petrotogales > Petrotogaceae > UBA5851. The sequence continues at coordinate 2,943 of JAKJGQ010000157.1, forward strand.
GGTGTCAAAGGTTTAAGAGTTATATAAGCGCCTGTAAGAGGGAAACCGTTTGGATATTGTGAAGTTTCAGAGACAGAGACTGCTCTTTC
>JAKJGQ010000158.1 GCA_022704305.1 Thermotogae bacterium
TTTGCCTTTGCACTTTTTACATATTCAAACTCTTTATGCTGCAGGTAACTGCTTCTTGTAACTCTTGCAAAGGATGGAATAGACATTATTCCTATTGCTGTTATGGTATTTTTGATACCTACACCAAAAATTGCCACAAACATGAGTGCAAAAAGTATTCCGGGAAACGCAAGCATTGCATCCATGATTCTCATTGTTATTTCATCAAAAATCCCGCCTATATATCCACTAAGTGCTCCTATAAGCACTCCAAAAAACAATCCGATGAAAACGGCGAGTGCTCCCACAAAAAAAGCGGTCTGTGATCCGATCATAACTCTTGATAGTATATCACGCCCAAAGTTGTCAGTTCCAAAGAAATGTTTAGGAGAAGGCGGACTGAATCTTTCTTTAATGTTCATCTGTGTAACTGGATACGGAGTATAGAAAATACTTACCGTCATCATAGCCAGAAGAAATATGAGTATGACTGCCCCGATTGTTATGTTGGTTTTTTTCATGCTTCACCTAGTTGAATCTTATACGCGGATCAATTATCGTATAAAAAATATCAATAATAAAATTTATTATTACTATCATCACCGATATGTATACTATTATGCCCTGAACAAGCGGAAGATCTCTTGTAGTAATGGCATTTATAAGTAACCGTCCGATGCCGGGAAGAGAAAATACCTGTTCTATTATTATACTTCCTCCCAGAATAGTTGCGGTAATCATACCAAGTATGGTTATTACAGGAATTATTGCATTCTTTAGTATATGTCTTGAAAGAACCTGCGACGTTGAGAGTCCTTTGGAGTATGCAGTCTTGACATACTCCTTTTTCATCTCATCCAGAACCATATTTTTCATGTATCTTATAACTGTCGCTATATTGGGTATCGCTATGGATATCGCCGGAAGAGTGAGCGATTTTATGCACAGCAAAGGATTTTCACTCCAGGATACATAGCCGCTTACTGAAAACCATTTTAGAACTATACCAAAAAGAAACATAAGCAGTATGCCTGTCCAAAACGACGGAACAGCCATACCTATCTGTGAAATAAAAGATATAAATAGTCCCGGTATTCTGTTGTTGTACCGGGCACTTATTATTCCAAGGGGAACTCCAATAAATATTATGAGTAAAAGAGAGATCAGTGCAAGAATAAAAGTAACGGAAATCCTGTTTAGTATAAGATCAGAAACAGGGACAGAGTATCTGAAGGACTGTCCCATGTCGCCTGTAAAAACACCTTTAAGCCAGATAAAATATCGTGTGGCCAAGGGCTTATTCAGATTTAATTCTTCTTTCAGCGCATCAATCTGCGCCTGATCTGCGTCTACTCCAAGTCTTGACAAAACTGGATCTCCCGGTATGATCTGAAAGGATACGAATGTTATTACCGTAACAGCAATTATTGTAATAAGCATGGAAAAACCTTTTTTCAGGTAAAAATACATTTAAAATCTCCTATTTGGCAATATATATAACCGACATATCCTGTATATAAAGCGGATATACGGTATATCCTCCAATTTCTTTTTTCATGGCATTTATAAAGTTCGGATCCATTATGTAAACTGCGACGGCATCTTTTGTAAGAATATCCTGTGCCTGTTTGTAAAGTTCAGTAGCTTTTGCGTCATCTGTTTCTTTGACCGCTTTTCTTATTATTTCATCATACATAGGATTTGAATAGTTATAGAAGTTTCGTGAGAAGTCTGATACATATCTCTTGAGTATGTCGTATGCGCTTAACTTACCTGTAAGCCCTATTATTGTGGATTCATACTTTCTGTTGGCATATACCCGTTCAAGCCATACTCCCCATTCCACCTGTTCTATTTCTGCTATTATTCCGATTTTTTTGAGCTGTTCGACTATAACCTGAGCTGTATCAACATGGAACTTATAGTTTGAAGGAACTGTTATAGTTGTCCTGAAACCGTTTGGATAACCTGCCTGTCTGAGAAGCTCTTTTGCTTTGGTTACGTTTGTCTGATAGTAATCTTCAAGTCCCTCGCGGTAATATTTTTTCATAACAGGACTCATGTTGGAACCAAGTTTGGTACCGTATCCTAATGCGACTGCATTTATTATTTCATCTTTGTCTACAGCATAATTTATAGCCTGTCTGACCCTTACATCCGAAAAATATTTGTTCTGATGGTTGAGCGCCAGCAGCTGAACCATGTTCTGTTCGGATTTTATCACCTGAAAGTTGTCAGAAAGGAGATCAAGCTGAAGTACATCTATTCTGGGTGACATATCTATTTCACCGGAAAGTAGTGCAAGCAGGGCAGCCTGGTCATCAGTTATTATCCTAAACTCAACTTCATCTATCATGGGAACTCCTTTTTTCCAGTAATCATTAAACTTCTGGATGACGACTCTCTGTCCAGGAAGATATTCCTTAAATTTAAACGGGCCTGTTCCTATGGGGTTTTTATTCGGATCGGTATTGTTTTTTGGAATTATAGCAACAGTGAAGTTGGTTATAAAGGATGTGTTCAGTTCTTTCATACTGACCACAACCGTTTCTTTATCCGTAGCCTTTACATCTTTTATAAAGCTGCTGAAAGTAGAAGAAAGAGGTTTTTCGTTGTTTGCGCCGCGCAGCCTGTCAAGAGAGTAGATTATATCATCAACAGTCACAAGTGCTCCGTTGTGGAATTTTATTCCTTTTCTGAGCTTGAAAGTATACACAAGTCCGTCAGGAGAAACACTGTATCTTTCCGCAACAGCAGGCACTACATTTCCGTTGGAATCTGCCTTCAAAAGCCCTTCAAAAACATTGAACATCATTTCTTCGGTTCCTGAGGCAGCGGCTTTGTGGGGATCAAGAAAGTCAGGATCCTGAGGAACTCTTACCACTACTTTGGCTGAAAATATAAAAACAGGAAGCATTATCATAATAACTACTAATAGAAGTCTTATTTTTTTCATCTGATCCCTCCTAAAAGAATTTATATATCTAAATATCTTATATTCTCTGCAAGAATGACAGGCCCATTATACTTTTCACGT
>JAKJGQ010000159.1 GCA_022704305.1 Thermotogae bacterium
TAGCGTTACGGCAAAATAAAGAACATAAAGCTGAATATATCCATGCTGAATCTTGTGGAAAAATCTTGATACTACACCAAAAATCCATATAAAAAAAGGATAAACATACTCCTGAAGCATATCATTAGCAGAAATACTTATGGAAATACCTTTTTTTTGCTGAACTTTCTTACTATACGAAACTGCATTTTTAAACAATTTGGAAGCAGGCTGTGCATAACCACTGGAGGTATACTGAAATTTAGGTTCAAACTCTCTGTGCCCACATGCCCATGTATCTGAGACCTCTTTCTTTCTGAAAGTGCCAAGAAGGTATCTGATAAAAACAAAAAAAATAAAAAACATAAGTATAAAGAAACCAAAAATCATTATTGAATCAAAGTTTTTTGAAAAATTTTCAGGAAGTGTATCTCCAAAAACTGATGAGCCGATTTTCAATATTACATCAATTATATAAGAACTGAAAAGACCTGCTGCCAATGAGAGTAATGATGCCAGAACCACTGCAAAGCTTATAAAAAATCCCGGTTTTCTTGTCGATACAGGAACTGTATCTTTGGCTTGTCCTAGGAATGTCATACCAAAATTTTTAACAGTAGCGTACAATACAAGACCACAAGTAAGCCCAATAAATACAGTGCAGACAAACACTATAAGTGAGCTGAAAGATCCACTGAGGGCCTGTATGCTCAAAACAAAAGTTTGAATAATAAGTATCTCACTTGCAAATCCGTTAAAAGGTGGGATGCCAGACATAGCTAAACTTCCTATAAAAGATCCATAGAATGCTGTCTTATTATATTTTTGGAGAGCTCCGAGCCTATTGGTATTTTTTTCATCAGTAGTAAACTTAAGAGAGCCGTATGACATAAGAAGAAGCGTTTTAAAAATACTATGGTTGAATGTATGAAATAGTGCGGCTACAAAGGCAAGCGAAGAAAGTTCATTAAAATTCTGAGTCTTCAAAAGCATAGATATTCCGAGCGTTGCGTATACAAGCCCCATATTTTCAACTGTTGAGTATCCTAAAAATTCATTGTAATTATTTTTGAAAAGTCCATTTATTGAACTATATACTGCTGTAAAAACACCAATAAGTATTATTAAAATGGCAAAAAATGGATCGTATAGATTCAAAAGATCCATGAATATTTTTATAAACCCGAATACCGAAATATTGACCATAATACTAGAAACTGCTATCAGAGAAGGTGATGGAGAATTTGAATAACTCTTTGCTATCCATCCGTTAAACGGGAAAAGATCTGATTTAACAGCAAAAGCAAAAAACGCTGCTAAGCCCAACCAATGCTTACGTTGATCATCCATAGCTTTTAGTCCTTCTCTCATAACTGAAAAATCATAAGTACCGGTATAATTATATATTACCTGGGCAATGATAATAAGAAGACCAACACTTATATGAGAAAGAACAAAATACCAAACTGCAGACTTTACGCTTTCATAGTTGCGGTAATCAAAGATAAGCATTAAAAATCCGCATAAAGACATCAGCTCCCATAAAAATAAAAAGGAAATCATGTCTGCAGACCTTATAATACCTACTACAGAAAATATGAAAACAAAAAGTATCAGCCAGTAAAAAGCTGCCGAGTACTCCCTACGGAAAAACTTTGTAAACCCAAAAGAGTAAAGCACCAACAAAACAGAAACTCCCAACGAAATAGTTAGGAAAAAGTTAGACAAAAAGTCCAAAAGGATCATCTCCCAAAAAATAGTTTAACACTTACTTATACCATAAAAAAATATATTCCATGGGTTATCCATATTAAAACTAGTAAATTAAAGGTAAACTTAATCTTTTTTATCTGTTGAATAAAAAAAACCAAAAAGCTTTTTGCTCTTTGGCTCATATAAGTATAATCGTATTATTAATGCTTTTTTATATAGTTGACAATTAAAAGCAAAGTATTTTCTATGCCTTCAAGGTGTGTTCTCTCATATCCGTGTGATGCATACACCCCAGGACCTATAAGTCCGTGTTTTATATCATAACCTGCCGAAAGTGCGGCCTCAACATCTGAACCATATCGTGGATATATATCAACCGAATAGTTAAGATTATTTTCTTTTGCGGTACGAACTAGATCAGAAGTAACATCGTAATCATAAGGTCCTCCGCTGTCTTTAGCACAGATTGATACTTTATACTCATCGGTTCCAAGATCGTCACCAACTGCCCCCATATCAACAGATATCATCTCTTTTACATCCTGAGGTATACCGCTTGCTCCTCCATGTCCAACTTCTTCATACATTGTAAAAAGCAGGTATGTTTTGCGGTTTAATACAAGCTGCCCGCTTCGAACCATTTCAGCTAATTCCATAAGTATCCCGGCACTTGCTTTATCATCAAGATGCCTGCTTTTTATAAAACCTTGTGATGTAACTCTTGTCCTGGAATCCAAAGAGATAAAATCACCAGCCGATATTCCTAAGTCAACTGTATCATCTTTTGAAAAAACTTTTTCATCTAGAACAACTTCCATAGTTGTATCATCACGTTTCATGGAGGCTGCGTCTGAATAAACATGAACCGATGGGTGCTCAATTTGAAATGTACCTTCAAATTTTTTTCCATCTCTAGTATGAACAATACAATTTTCGGTTTCTATAAGATTTTCGGGATATCCTCCAATTTTGGTAATTCTTAGTCTGCCGTTGCTCTTTATTGATCGTACCATAGCTCCAAGTGTATCAACATGTGCAGCCAGAAGCAACGGTTCTTGTTCACCTCCTAAACAGACAAGTACTGATCCTTTATTAGTTTTCTGAATTTTAAATCCCATACTTTCAAATTTTTCAGTCAGATACCTTCTTATATCATTTGTAAAACCACTGGGACTAGGAATTTTGCAGAGTTCAACAATATTTGCCACTGCCCTGTCAATATTTTGTTTACAAAGTTTATCCATGATTCTACCTCGTATAATAAAAAGTAGTAGTTATTAAAGTTCCTCTCCAAGAACTTTGAGAAATCTGCTATACTGTAAT
>JAKJGQ010000015.1 GCA_022704305.1 Thermotogae bacterium
ACGCACACAAAAACGTGTAAGCTCCCTTGAAAATATAGTTATTCCGTCACTGGAAGAAGGAATTAAAGATATTCAAACAGCTTTGGAAGAGATTGAACGGGAAGAATTTTTTAAGTTAAAAAAAATGAAGAAACAGGTATTATTATAGAATTTTCTCTAATAAAAACAAATAAAGACCATTATGGCCTTTATTTGTTTTCCTGATTGTCTTCTTCTATAAATTCAAGATCCTCTTCTTCTAATTCTTCTTCATCCTGAAGTTCTTCCCACTTTGAAGAAATCTTCTCAAACTCCTTATCGTCTTCAATGGAGTCTATTATAACCTCTTCACCGTTTTTGGACACCTTAAAAGCCACAGTATCACCGAATGTAATCTCTTCGGGATTATCATTTTCTTCGTTTACGAAAGCCTCATTACATATCCAGTAAGTACTTCCGTCCATTTCTATTTCCTTTAAAAGCATAAAACTGTGTTCTTCACCTTCTTCGTTATTAATCGTAAAAACTTCAAATTCCTGCATTCTTTTCCCTCCGTTTTCTCTATTTTATATAGTTTATAATAAATTTGATTACTATTGCTCTCAGTAAATGTAAATTAATATTTACAAAAAAAGGAGGTTAATAATTTAACCTCCTTAGCGATTATTTGTGAACCTTTTCTTTTAAATCGTTACCAGGTTTAAACTTCGGAACTTTTCTTGCAGGTATTTTAATCTCTTTCTTGGTCTGAGGATTTACGCCCTTTCTTGCTTTTCTGGAAGAAACAGTGAACGTGCCGAAACCGACAAGTTTAACGTCCTCGCCCTCTGCCAGTTTATCTGATACCAGTTCGATGAAAGAATCCACAAATTCCATAGTATCCTTTTTGGAAAAACCTACCTTCTCTGATAAAACATCTACAAGTTCTTTTTTGTTCATTTGCTGCACCTCCCATGAATATACTTCAAAATCACACGAAGTAAATTCTATCACAAAAAAAAGATAACTTCAAGCCTAAATATGCGGTCTCCAACTTATTATCAAATTATCAAAATAATCTGGCTTTTGGTATAATATAATAAAAGATAAAATTTTAGGAGGAGCAAGCGATGAATATAAAAAGAGCAATTATATCTGTTTATAATAAGAACGGACTTGAAAAACTTGGAAGGTTTCTTTCTGATAACGGAGTAGAGATAATCAGTACAGGGGGAACGGCAGAGTACCTTATAAACCACGGTGTACCTGTAAAAAAAATATCTGAATATACTGGTTTTCCGGAAATTCTTGAGGGAAGAGTGAAAACTCTTCATCCTAAGCTTTTTGGAGGAATACTTGCCAAATGGGAGAAAAAAAACCAGGAAGAAGAGCTCATAAAATATAATATTCCTATAATAGACATGGTTGTAGTGAATTTTTATCCCTTTGAGGAAGTTGCCCAGAATACTTCGGTAGAAAAAGAACTTATGGAAAACATCGATATCGGTGGAGTTGCACTTCTCAGGGCAGCAGCAAAAAATTACAGGGATGTAGTACCGATAATAGATCCTAAAGATTACGACGATATAATATACAGCATACAGGACTGCGGTGATGTACCTTTGCACAGCAGAAGAAAATTGGCTTTGAAAGCTTTTTATGAAACTGCTAAGTATGACTGCGCAATTCATCATGAACTTTCCGAACTTTACGCCACGGAAAAATTTGAAAATGTGTTTTTTGAGATAATGGGCAATCTCAGGTATGGTGAAAATCCGCTTCAAGAGGCTACATTACTGAAGTTTGCACAAAAGGAAAGCATTCTGGATAATATAGAAAATATAACCAAACATAAGATTCCTACCTTAAGAGCGGTCAAAGATCTAAGAATTCTCTATAAGTTTGCCCTTAAAACTGATAAACAGATTCTTGCATTTGCCAAAAAAGGAACTTTTGTTTTCGCATATATTAATCCGGATAAATCAGATTATGACCTCTTTCTTAAGAATATAGACAATCTTAGGGGCGGAGTAGTATATACTGACAGTCCGGAGATGATAAAAAGCCTGAAAAATCACCAGATTGATGCTGTACTCACTTCAGCTGATGTTGAGAAGGATATGCTCATAGGATATAAGTCTATGGTTTTCAAAATGAAAAAAGCGGAAATAAAACTCACCAAAGAGTACATTATAGACCAGGACCTCGTAGTAATACAAGAGTACAGGGACATATCAATAGATGACAGAGAAGAAATAAAAACCGCATTTGAAGTAGCTCGCGAACATAAATCTGATTCGGTGGTGTATATAAAAGGAAATAAAATTTATTCCGGTATTCAGAGCGCACTGAACAGAAATTATGCTCTTATACTCCTTCAGACCATAGTAAGTGATCTGGGAAATACTCTTGAAGGGGGAACTATAATCTTTGATTCTGCCATTAACAGCGAAAACTTAGTCAATAAGATAAAAGAACTTAAAATAGAAAAGGTGATCGTACCCCCAGCCCTTCCGTCAGATGCAAAATTCCTTTCAGAACTAGCACAGAACCATGTTGAGGTTATTACAACACAAGCCAGATATCATAGATACTAGAATCCCTTAGCTTTAAAATTATTCAATAGTATTGAATTTTTTTTAAAGTATGGTATAATTCAATCAGTGGACCTACGCGTGGCCGGGTCCCACGCAACGGGGAGCTGTGAATCTGGTCAGGCCCGGAAGGGAGCAGCCATAAGCAGAATTCTTTGTGTGCCGTGGGGATACTCGGTCACCTTTATTTTTTGGAGGATAGTCATGAAAAAAACTTTTCTTTTAGTTTTTATAATGATTCTTAGCTCTTTCAGTATAGCGGGCACTTTCTTGTCATTAGGCACCTATGATGGTTTAGGAGTGGGATATACCGATCAATCCAATTATCTTAGGATTTCCATGAAGGACATGTCTTTTTCCTCAAAAGTAAAGTTTTTTAATCATTATGAAGCTTACCTGGCAGTTAATTTTTTATTTAATAAACCTGTCGAAAACAATAACTTAGGCGCCGGTCTGAGAATTATATCCCAAAATTTCTCTCTTGACGGCGGTTTCTGGAACTCTTTTTTCGATAAACAGAAGGTAGGAGAAGACGAAATTATCGGTCAATTTGGAATGAAAATTGGCACAGATATAAACGTTAACAATCTTCTTGCAGGTGTAGCGCTTAATTATGCAATGATGAATGTAACTAAAAACGAATCAGGTCTGAACTACTATATTCAGGCTCTTCCTATAGAGTTAGGCTTCATCAGAGGATTCTCCGGATATGTAGGATACAGGTTATTTTCAAAGGATGATTTCAAGACTGATTTTATAATCAATTTTTCAGGAAAATATTCGGTTATTCCCGGTGGAATGGTTTTTTACAAAATAAGCACTAATAATGACATAAACTATAGTTTCTCACTTAAAGTTGACGGTTTAAGATTTTAATATGGAGTGATCTTATGGATAAAAAGAAGAAAAAGAAAGTTGAAAAAACTGAAGAAGTAGAGGTTATGGGACCAGAAGAGCTTGCACATCTTTCTGTTAAAGATGTGCTTGGAATTTTTTCTTCAAAAAAAGAAGAAAAAATTGTACCAGAGGAGAAAGTAGAGAAGTTTGAGCACTACTATACCCCGGAACCTACCTCGGAGCTGCATACTAAGATAATACAGATTGAACTGAAAAACGGTCATGTCTATAATTTTACTGCACCCAGCGGAGTTTACGGTAAAAAGAGAGTCGATAAGGCAACAGAGCTTCTAGTCAATAATGCTGAGATAAGCGGTAAAAAGCTTTTGGATATCGGCTGTGGCTATGGAGTAATAGGAATAACTTTAAAAAAGGAAAATCCTTTCCTGCAGGTTTATATGAGCGATATAAACAAAAGAGCAGTTGAATTTTCCAAGATAAACGCCAAAGACAACAATGCGCAGGTTACACTTAAATGGGGAAATATTTTTGATCCTTGGGAAGAAGAAAAGTTTGACATAATAATTTCAAATCCCCCTATAGTTGCCGGAAAAAACATATGGATGAATATAATAAAAGGATCATTTACACACCTTAATCCAGAAGGTTCCTTACAGCTGGTCGCCTTTCATAACAAAGGCGGAGAAAGGATTTCTCAGTTCATGAAGGAAACCTTCGGAAATATGACTGAACTTATAAAATCAGGCGGAATACGAGTATATAAATCCGTCAAGGAAGGATAATCATGTTTTTTGGATGTGAAAAGTTAAATTTTGAATATGCAGACCAAAAAATTCTTAAAGATTTAAACCTGAGCTTTAACAAAGGAGAGTTCGTTGGCTTGGTAGGTGACAACGGAAGCGGAAAATCCACACTCATGAAAGTTTTGAGCGGAATACTTGTGCCTCAAAGTGGAAAAGTGATCTTTAATGATATTCCTATGTCTGCGAAAAACAAACAGTATGTAGGCTATATTTTTCAAAATCCTGAAAATCAGATCGTAGGAGTTACAGTTGAAGAAGATGTGGCTTTCGGACTCGAGAATATAGGTATTCAAAGAGAAAGCATGATAGAGCTTATTTCATGGGCACTGGATGTTGTAGGACTGTCAAAGTATGCGAAGGCTGATCCTAATACTCTTTCAGGCGGGCAAAAACAAAGACTTGCTATTGCTGCAATAGTAGCAATGAAACCGGAAGTAATTCTTATGGATGAACCTACAACTATGCTTGATCCCATAGGAAGATCTGAGGTATATGAGGTAATTAAAAAATTGGTATCTCTTGGAAAAACTATAATTATTGCTTCTCATCACTCAGATGATCTTGCTTTAGTAAGTAGGATAGTAGGACTTAAAGAAGGCAAAATTATCTTTGACGGTAGCAGAGACTATTTTTACAGTTCTGGAAAGTTAACGATTGAAGTACCTTTTGATGTAAAACTCAAAAAAAACTTCAATAAGACTTTTGAACAGATGGTGGATTATTTATGTCAATAGCAGTAGATAATATAAGTTATACATACGGAATAAATACACCTTTTGAAAAAACAGCCATAAAAGATATTTCCATTGAAATATCAAATGGGGACTTATGGCTTTTTGTAGGTCACACCGGTTCAGGTAAAAGTACCCTCATAAATACTTTCAACGGACTTATCCTTCCACAAAAAGGTAGTGTGAGCGTTGACGGTGAGGTAACCGGCAATAAGAATACTAATATGAAAAAGATACGAAATAAAGTAGGACTTATTTTTCAGTATCCGGAAGCACAGTTTTTCCTTCCCACCATATATGAAGAACTTATGTATGGACCAAAAAATTTCGGAATGTCTCTTGGAAAAGAAGAAATCAAATTTTATATGGAGATGTTCTCTCTGCCTTTGGCTTACCTAAATAAAAGTCCTTTCAACCTGTCTGGAGGAGAAACACGGAAAGTAGCTATAATATCTGTTCTATGTTGTAATCCACAATATGTTGTGTTTGATGAACCTACCGTAGGCTTGGATTACACTTCACGCATGGAAGTAGTAAAGGCAATAAAAAGACTTAATACTATGGGTAAATCTATTGTTCTTGTCACTCATTGGATAAGTGATTTTATCCATCTTAAACCTAAGGTTCTGGTCATGAATGATGGACAAGCTCTTTTCAAGGGTAATTTCGATGATTTTATACAACTGGACAGGCCGGTTCTTGAACAGGCAGGAATAAGATTCGACCAGAAACTTGAACTTTACAGATGTGCTCTTGTTCATAACAAAGATATAAGAGACAAAATATCAATAATCTAGATTAAGGCTTTTAAAAGCCTTTTCTTTTTGTTTTTTTGTTATTGAAATTTTTTTCATAGTAGAATATACTATTTTTGAATATGTTTTTTCAGGAGGGATTAAAGTGCCGCGTTTTTTTAGCGTTAGCAGAAAAGGTTTTGACTGGGAGCCATACGTCTTCTTAATTCTGTTTTTTGCGATTTTTGTTCCTATTGCATCTGTCATGGGTATATCAAATTTTTTCAGAACCCTCATGTCAACGTCTTTTGATCTGTTGATAAATACTGTTTTTTTTATAATGGCAGTAGCCGTAATAACCGGAGCGCTTGCTTCAGTTTTCTCCGAGTTTGGAGTGGTATCGCTTCTTGACAAAATTTTGTCTCCGCTCATGATGCCCTTATATCGTCTGCCTGGAGCAGCATCGCTTGGAATAGTAACGACTTTTCTTTCTGATAATCCTGCTATCATTTCGCTGGCAAAGGATAACGAATTTATACGGTACTTCAAAAAATGGCAGGTTCCACTGCTTTGCAATCTAGGAACATCTTTTGGAATGGGCCTTATAGTAAGCACCATAATGCTTACTTATTCCAATAAAATGGGTGTAAATCTTTTTGTCCCTGTTCTTCTTGGAAATATTGGCACAATATTCGGCAGCATAATCAGTGTAAGAATCTTTTCTATCTTTACACGAAAGCATTATAAAGATGATGAGGTTATAAAGGAAAAAACTGTCATAACCAGAAAAAAACGTCCTGGAACTGTAGGAGCAAGATTTCTTGATTCTTTGCTTGAAGGCGGAAAAACAGGTGTTGATCTTGGCTTTGCAATAATTCCGGGAGTACTCATAATATCAACCTTTGTATTTCTTATTACCAACGGCCCGAAAGATTCTTCCTTGGGATATCAAGGGCTTGCTTATGAAGGTGTTCCGGTACTTCAGTATCTCGGAAGCAAGATATCGTGGCTTCTGGATATAATGTTTGGTTTCAAGTCTCCAAAGCTTATTGCCTTTCCGCTTACATCCCTCGGATCTACAGGTGCTGCTTTAGGCCTTATACCAAACTTTATTAAAGAAAACATACTGACAGCAAATGATATTGCTGTTTTTACAACAATAGGGATGACCTGGAGCGGCTATCTTTCAACCCATATAGCGATGATGGATACTCTCAATTCCAGAAAGCTTACAAGCAAGGCCATTCTCTCCCATACAATAGCTGGAATCGTTGCAGGAATGATTACCCACATAATGTGTCTTATCTTTCTCTAATTATTAATTGTATTATTACTATGTGATATAATTTTATAGAAATAAACTAAGGAGGATGATATGCATATGAAAAAACAGCTTTTATTTGTTTGTATCTTTTTGGTGGCTTTATGCTTAACTGGTTTTTCTGCGGATCAGAGGAAAACTCTTTTGGTATATACAAAAGGCTATGCTCCTTCCACAGGTCTTGTTGAAACTCAGGTTAACCAAGAGATAGTGAGTTTGGGAAAGTATAGGCTCGTCACAAGGGACGATGTTGTTTTCAGAGAAATTTCGATGCAGCTTTCAGGTATTCTTGAAGGTGGAAATGCAAAAGAAATTCAACAGCTGAAAGCCGACGCTGTTATATTCATACAGGTTAATGATGAAAACGGATATCAGAAATTCAGTAAGGACGGCAAAACTTCTTGGATAGACTACGAGATAAATACCAATTACAAGCTTATTGATGTAGCCTCTGGACAGGTCCTAACAGTCAAAACCTTTGTAGGTACAGGAAGCAGTAATATAACTCCTAACGCACCTTATTCTCAGGCAATGAAAAACGCTAAGTATAACGCAGTATATAATGTGGCAAATGAGATAGTAATGGAACTCAATACACTTTTTAAGATAAAAGGCTCTATTGTTAATATTACTTCTGACGGAAGAGTCATAATAAACGTCGGAAAAGATATCGGTGTATATGAAGGAATGGTTTTTCAATTTGCAAAAGATGTCACAATTAATGAAGATAAGTTTGATACAGTACAGGGAAAACTTCTTGCAACAGATGTAAAGAGCAGCACCTCGATTCTTAAGATTCTTGAACTGCCAAAGGATTTCGCTGTTTCAGACCAGGGGGTATACATAACTGAAACTCCTAATATGTCTGCATTAAGGTCAAGGCTTGCCTTAAATGGAGGAATGTATGGAATAAAATACCCTGTTTTCAATTTTGACGTTATTGTAGATAACTATCAGGGCCTTGCTTTTGGAATGAACATTGGAGCATGCTTGGCAAATATAAACTCCAAAAACGTTATTCTTCTGGATACAGGATTTATGCTTGGATACATGATAGATCTGGATGCAATGGAAGCAACCATTCCGGTACAGTTCGGAATGCTTTACGATCTTTCAACAGATGATATAGATAAAGCAGCTTTTTCTTTATATATAAAACCAGGTCTAAAGATCGCAGTCAATCTGGGAGATTTTATGGGTGCATATGCTCAGGGCGGCTACATTTTTGAAATTCCTATGAACAGCATTAAGACAAACGTCAACGGAATTACGCTTCAGGCAGGAGTCGAGTTTAAATTTTAAACTAAAGTAAATCATAGCCGCCCAAAAGGGCGGTTTCTTTATGATATAATAGTTATACTATTATACTTATGTTTATCATTATGAGGTGATGCAGTTGATAAAAGGAGTAATATTTGACCTTTTTGGAACTCTGATAAAGGTAGAATCTTTATTTTTAGGTATTGCAGGTGAAATTGCCACACAGACCGGAAACGAAGTCCATGAAATCGAAAAAAAAATTCATACGCTTTACAACAAGCACTTTCTTAACTATCATTTAAAGGAGTTTCAACCGGAAAGACATTACTATCAAAAGGTATTCAAGGAGTTAAAAAACGAATATAAGCTTGCTTATTCTGCCGACTGGTATGTTGATTATGCCTATGATACCTTTTCAGAACTTAGACAGTATAATGATGTTAATTTCCTTAATGACCTCAAACAAAGCAACTTTAAGATAGCTATACTTACCAATGCCGATTCTTTTTTCGTCAGAAACTGTATAGAAAAAAATGCTATTGCCTTTGATAAGCTTATAATATCAGAAGAAGTAAGAGCCTACAAACCCAGCGGGCAGATCTTTCAAATCGCACTTGATGAAGTAAAGCTGAAAAAAGAAGAGGTTGTTTTCGTAGGAGATAACATAAATGTCGATGTACTAGGTGGAAACAATTTTGGAATAAAAACCATTCTTATAGACAGAGATGACTCAAAAGAATGCTACCCAAAAGTTACAAACCTCTACCAGATCGCTGAATTTATAAGGTGAGCATATGTATAAACTAAAATCAAATTATATGCCACAGGGAGATCAGCCTCAGGCCATAGACGATCTCATGAATGGTCTTAATAGAAACGATAGGTTCCAGACTCTTTTGGGAGTAACCGGCTCCGGAAAAACATACACAATGGCCAACGTTATAGAAAAATCAGGAAGGCCGGCTTTGATAATGTCTCCAAATAAAATACTGGCTGTTCAGCTTTATAGGGAGTTCAAAGAGTTCTTCCCGGAAAACAGGGTTGAATTTTTTGTAAGTTATTATGACTACTATCAGCCGGAAGCATATATTCCCGGAAGAGATATATATATAGAAAAAGATGCTGATATAAACGAAGTTTTGGAGAAAATGAGACTTTCTACTTTAAAATCTGTACTGACGCGCAGAGATGTAGTTGTAATAGCAAGCGTATCTGCCATATATGCATCGGGTGATCCTAGAGACTTTCAGGGCATAAATCTGTACTTTAAAAAAGGCGAGTCCCTGGCACGCAGAGAGATCATGGAAAAACTTACTAAAATGCAGTACACAAGAAAAGAGGATGAGTCCTCCGGAGGGGTTTTCAGATTTAAGGGGGAGGTCTTAGAAGTTTTCCCTCCTTATGAAGACTACGGAATACGAATTGAGTTTTTTGATGAAGAGATTCAGAGTATAAAAACTTTTGATTTATTGAACCGCAAAACTATTGAAATTATTGACAAAGTGACACTCTATCCGGCCAAAGAATACGTCACCACAGAAGAAAAAATACGGACAGCGGCAGAAAAAATAAAAGCAGATCTTGCAGACAGAATAGAAAATTTCAAAAGTCAGGGTAAGCTTCTGGAGGCACAGAGGATAGAACAAAGAACATCTCAGGATATAGAATTTCTTGAGGTCCTGGGGCACTGCAAAGGAATCGAAAACTACTCCAGATACTTTGACGGAAGACTTCCCGGTGATCCTGCATGGTCACTCCTTGATTACTTTGAGAAGGATTTCATAACCTTTATTGATGAGTCGCATATAGCTATTCCGCAGATAAGAGCTATGTGGAGAGGCGATTATGCAAGAAAGAAAAATCTTGTCGATTACGGATTCAGACTTCCGTCAGCTTATGATAACCGCCCTCTTAAATTTGAAGAGTTCCTACAAAAAACCAATCAAATTATTATGGTATCTGCAACTCCCGGTCCTTTTGAATATGAGGTATCTCAAAATATTGCAGAACAGATTATCAGACCTACAGGTCTTACTGACCCTTGTGTTGAAGTAAAAACAACTGAGGGACAGATTGACAGTTTTGTGGATGAGCTGAGTCATGTGATTAAACGAGGGGAAAGATCTCTGGCAGTAGTACTGACAAAAAAAGATGCTGAGATGCTCTCCGAGCATCTTAACCTAATCGGTATAAAAGCAACATACCTGCATTCCGAGCTTGATACAATGGAAAGGAATGAGGTAGTCAGAAAACTCAGAACAGGAGAAGTCAATGTAGTTGTCGGAATAAACCTTCTCAGAGAAGGTCTTGATCTTCCGGAAGTATCTCTTGTAGCTATAATGGATGCTGACAGAGAGGGATTTTTAAGGTCTGAAACCACACTTATACAGACTATAGGAAGAGCGGCAAGAAATGTAAACGGAAAAGTACTGCTATATGCCGATAAAATTACTCCGGCAATGGAAAAAGCCATAAGCGAAACCAACAGAAGGCGTGCGAAACAGATTGAGTTTAATATTCAGAACAACATCACTCCGAAAACAATAATAAAAGAAATTCCTCAGGAAGATATCTTTGCTCCGTTCAAAGAAGAAATGGCTCCGGACAAGTATATACTTGAAGCCGCAAAAGGCACAAATGCGGAAGATTATATGGCTCTGCTGGAAGAAGAAATGTTAAAAGCAGCTAGTGAGCTGCGATATGAAGATGCTGCCAAGCTTCGCGATGAGATGAATAAAGCCCGAAAAAAATATAACATAAAATAAACTCCCATCGTTATGGGAGTTTATTTTACTTTCTTTTTATTTTAAGAAATTTTTTAGAATCAAAAAAGAATGTATAGATACCGTATATAAAAAATACTAAAAGACCGAAAGTAATCCAAAGCATACTCACGCTTATCATCCCGAAAATCCCTGTTCCCCTTACAAAAGATGTAAGCATGGCAGCCAGCCACTGTTTGCTGAAAGTGGCAACTATCACGGGAATGATTATTAACCACTGAATATCAACCACAAGACTGAAAACAAGCAGAACAGCTATTGATGTTATCCATAAGACTGCTGGTTTAGAAAGAAACTTGAAAAAAGCGGAAACACCGTTGCCGATTTTTTTCAAGGACTCAAATCTGCCTTTTTTTGCTGAAACTTCCAACATCCCCACCTCCGTTATTATGTTTCTACTATAATTATTATACCTTAAATTTTACTCTTTTGCAACAATACTATTTTTTTTCATCTTCTTCATCACCAATTCTCAATAGGGCAAGGAAAGCCTCCTGAGGGATATCTACGGTTCCTATGGCTCTCATTCTCTTCTTTCCTTCCTTCTGCTTTTCAAGCAGTTTCATCTTTCGGGTCACATCTCCTCCGTAGCATTTTGCAAGTACATCTTTTCTGAAAGCTTTTATGGTTGAACGGGCTATAATCTTACCGTCTGCATATGCCTGAATAGGTATTTCAAACTGATGTCTGGGAATAAGATCCGGAAGCTTGTCAACTACCTTTCGGGCAGTATCGTAGGCCTTTGATCTGTGCTCTATAAAAGAAAGGGCATCTATTGGCTCTTTGTTCACAAATATCGTTATTTTTACCAAATCAGACTTTCTGTACTCAAGTATTTCATAGTCCATGGATGCATAACCCCGACTTATGGCTTTCATTTTATCAAAAAAATCAAATATCAGTTCGGCCAGAGGAATTTCAAAATGGAGAACCACTCTATTTTTTCCGGCATTGGAAACTGAGATGAAATTACCTCTTTTTTCAATCTGTGCAAGATTTATAAGACTTCCCATGTAATCAGGCGGAGTAATTATATCTAATTTTGCATATGGCTCATAAACCTCATCTATCCTATCTTGTAAAGGAAATTCAGCAGGATTGTTTATTTCAATTGTCTCACCATTCTTAAGCTTAGCCCTGTAAACTACACTTGGAGCGGTAAGAATAACACTTATTTCAAACTCTCTTTCAAGACGTTCCCTCACTACATCCATATGAAGAAGACCCAAAAAACCACACCTGAAACCGAACCCCATTGCAGGCGAGTTTTCGATGGAATAAACAAGGGAGGTATCGTTAAGGTTGAGCTTATCTATTGATTTTCTTAACTCCTCAAAATATTCGGGTAGTCCCGGGTAAAGACCCGCAAATACGTTTGGCTTAACTTCCTTATAGCCATGAAGGGGCTTATCAATAGGATTCTGAGTATTTGTAATGGTGTCTCCTACTTTGGCCTCCTGCAGATCTTTTATACCAGCAACAATATACCCTACCTCTCCTGCACAAAGTGTATCCGTTTCTTCCATCTGTGGATGAAAAAGACCTACTTCAAGTATTTCATAATCCATTTCTGATACCATGAACCTTACTTTATCGCCCTTCTTCATGGATCCTGAAAAAACTCTCGTATAAACTATAATTCCCTTATACTTGTCATACTGTGCATCAAAAATAAGAGCTTTAAGCTTTTCCGAAGAACTACCTTTGGACGAAGGAGAAGGTATCTTTTTTACTATAGATTCGAGAAGATCATCAATTCCTTTACCGGTTCTTGCACTTACAAGAAGCACATCCTTCTGCTCTATACCTATAAGATCATCAAGTTCCAAAAGAGACTCCTCAATATTGGCATTTGGCAAATCAATTTTATTTAATATGGGAATAATCTCAAGATCGTTTTCAATAGCCAAGTATGTATTGGTAACTGTCTGAGCCTCAACCCCCTGAGATGCGTCAACCAAAAGCACAGCACCTTCGCACGCAGCAAGGCTTCTTGAAACTTCGTAATTAAAATCGACATGGCCAGGAGTATCGATTATATTTATCTCATATCTGTTTCCGTCGGCAGAATCATAAAATATCTTTACGGGTTTGGCTTTTATTGTGATTCCCCTCTCGCTTTCAATATCCATAGAATCCATAAACTGATCCTTCATCTTCCTCAGTTCAATTGTTTTGGTTTTTTCCAAAATTCTATCCACCAAAGTTGTTTTTCCATGGTCAATATGTGCTATAATAGAAATGTTCCTTATAAGTTCCGGATTATACAAAACAGACACCTCCAAGTGCAACCAGAATTATGACAGAATAATTATAGCAAAAAATAATTAAAAATAGAATATTCTGAGAGGTAATGCTTATATTTTCAACGTTAAGTTGACATTAAGCTTTTGTTTGCATCTTGACACAAGAAAAATCATTGTGTTATAATAACACGGAAATCAAAAATAACCAAGAGGTGGAAAAAGAATGAAAAAAGGGATTCATCCTGAGATGAAGTTTATCACTGTAAAATGTGCCTGTGGAGCAGAGCATAAGATATATTCCACTGTTGATACTTTCAGGCTTGATGTTTGTTCCAAGTGTCATCCTTTCTTCAAGGGCGAGATAGGTTCTCAGATTCTAGACACAGAAGGAAGAGTAAAGAAGTTCAACAACAGATACAAGAATTTTGCTCAGGCATAATCAAGGGAGATTTTATCTCCCTTTTTTGGCTCAAATTTCATAAAATTTGAAAAGCTTAGATGTTGCCAGCCTTGCAGTTCTTTCGGAATTTCTGGCAATCTCAAATAAAAAAACACTTGGAGGTGACAAACCATAGCCTGGACCCGGGCCGTTTAAACGTATCATGACTTCGCAAGGTTATCGTGAAAAATCTTAAAAAGAAGGGCAGGGAATCATAGTGGTAAAGGGTATCGAATCAGGAGAAACAGTAAAGGCAAAAGTAGTTGATATTAAAAAGTTTGGGGCATTTGTTAAACTCGACAACGGAGAAGAAGGATTCATACACATTTCTAAGATTTCCAAGAACTATGTAAAGAACATCTCTGATTTTCTTCAGGTTGGTCAGGAGATTGAAGGCAGAATAATTGGCACAACCAAAGACGGTAAGTACGAGCTATCCTTGAAGGAGGGATCTGTACCTGAGGATACTTCGAAAGAAACGAATGAGGAGTTTGAAAAGAAACTTAGCCAGTTTATGAGAGACAGTGAAAAGAAGATTTCGGAGTATAATAAGCATCTTGAGAAAAAACGTGGTGTTTCGAAAAGAAGATAATAAAAGATAATTCAAACATAGACTTACCAGGGAGCCGGCGGCTCCCTTTTGTGTTATAATAGAAACTGATATAATTTTTTAGGAGGTGAAGTTCAAGTAACTCTTGAACGAACAATGTGGACGAGTATAAAAGAATAAAAGGCACTCAGGATATATACGGTTCGGAGATAGATTATTGGAATCAGGTTGAAAAAACTGCTAAAAGCATTCTTGAAAAATATGCTTTTAAAGAGTTACGGACACCTATAATTGAACCTACAGAACTCTTTAACAGAGGAATAGGAAATGAAACAGACATAGTAAAAAAGGAAATGTATACTTTTGAAGATAAAGGAGGACGGTCAATTACTCTGCGCCCAGAAGGAACAGCGCCTGCTGTAAGGGCATATATTGAAAATTCTATGATAAACTCCGGACTTCCAATAAAACTTTTCTATTTTGGCCCGATGTTCAGATATGAAAAGCCACAGTCAGGAAGATTAAGACAGTTCCATCAGTTCGGAGCTGAGATCTTTGGAAGCGACTACCCTCTTGCAGATGCCGAGATAATAATAATGCTCAACAACATTTTATCTTCTGTCGGACTCAGGAATTACAGACTTAAAATTAACAGTGTCGGCTGTCCAAAATGCAGAGCAGAATACAGAAAAGCACTCAAGGAATACTTTGGAAAGTATCTCGGCGAAATGTGTGAAGACTGCCAGTCAAGATACGAGAAAAATCCGATGAGACTTCTCGACTGTAAGGTTCAAAAGGACAAAGAATATGCAAGAGAGGCACCTTCAATACTTGATTATCTTTGTGAAGAATGCAGGGATCATTTTGCGAACGTTAAAAAATATCTCGATCTTTCACATGTGATATATGAAGTCGATTCACGTATAGTCCGCGGTCTTGATTATTATACCAAAACTGCCTTTGAGTTTGAGCATTTGGATCTTGGTGCACAAGCTGTAATTGCAGGAGGAGGAAGATATGACGGATTGGTTGAGGAGATAGGAGGACCAAGCACTCCTTCGGTGGGATTTGGTATGGGAGTCGAAAGGGTTATACTTGCAATGAAAGCTGAAAAAGTTCAGTTTTTATGCGAAAACGACGTGGATGTTTATATAGTGCATTCTGGAAAAGGAACAGAGGAGCAAGCACTTGAGCTTACAAGCAAATTGAGAAGCGATGGCATAAAAGCATATATAAGTGTTGTAAAAAGGAACATGAGTGGTCAGTTCAAGCATGCAAACAAAATTGGTGCCAGACTAAGCATAGTTATAGGTGAAGATGAGCTTACCAATAACTTTTATACAGTAAAAAACATGGTAACCGGTGATCAGAGCCAGGTTGAAAAAGAATGGGTAACGGATATAATAAAGGAAAAACTGGAGGGGATCTGATTTGCTTTTATTAAGACCCATCTTGGTCTTTGTCGGAATGGTTTTTTCATACATACCGTATCTGCAGTTTGTTGGTCTTGCAATAGTTATGTTTATTTACCATACTCTGATAAAAAACCGTAACGAGCATATTCAGCGGATGGAAACAGTCTATAAGGCGAATAACTGGGAATTTCCGCTTAAAAAAGACAACAGCGGATTTCTCTGGTTTATAATTTATATTATCTCTATGGGCACAATCATGGTGCTTTCAAACATGATAATGCCACAGGTTCTTGAACTCTCTGCCCAGGAAATAGAAAATTTTGTGCTTCCTCAATGGCAGGTTTATACATTCATCGGCTGTGGTTTTATGGTTATGGTATCTTATGTTCTCATGATAAACCGTATAGTAAAGGATCAGTGGATGCTTCAGGAATCAGAGATACGATACGGAATAGTAAAGGACAGGATCATAAACTACCGTGACGGCACCTTTGCCATCATACTCAGAATAGTAACCTTTAATTTCTATGAATGGTATCTTCTTTATGTTCTTTTAAGAGAAACTGCATATCATTACTTTGAAGACGGTACTGCCAGCGACAAGTATACCCAGGCCATAAAAAGTAATCAAACTATTGATCCCCAAATTATAGATCCGCCAGAAGACAGTTATGACCTGTTGCTCAAAGAACTTAGCACCATAGGCGACGAAGAAAGATTTAGCATAATCTTCAGGAAAGTAACAGCTATGGAAAAAGAAAAAGCTTTGCTTATACTAAACAGACTTCTTCAGGAAAATAAGATAACTCAAAAAGAGTATTCCAGAATTGAAGAATTCATCTAGGGGGTAAAAATGCTTATACCGCTTTCTAATCCTGATATAACTGAAAAAGAAAAAAGTACGGTTATGCAAGTACTTGATTCACCTGATTTAGCACTAGGCCCTTACCTAAAAAAGTTTGAGGATTCTTTTAGTAGCTACACTGGGTTAAAGTACGCTTTGGGAGTCAACAGCGGCACTTCGGCGCTTCATATTATCCTCAGATCAATGGGTTTTGCGAAGGGACATGGAATGCTGACTACTCCATTTACATTTGTAGCTTCAGCAAACGTAGCTGTTTATGAACATGGTGATCCTGTTTTTATAGATATAGATCCCTATAATTACAATATATCAATCGATAAACTCAACCGTTTTTTTGAAGGAACCTACAGACCATCTAAAAATCATATAAAAACAGATTTTTTAATGGCTGTAGATGTTTTTTCGCTGCCGCTTGACTGGGATAAAATAAGAATTCCCAGTGAGATTAAGGTGATTGAAGATTCCTGTGAAGCTTTGGGCGCAGAATATAAAAACAAAAAAGCCGGCACCTTCGGATTGGCAGGAGCTTTTGCCTTTTACCCTAACAAACAGATTACTACGGGAGAAGGCGGAATAATAGTAACAGATGATGAAGGTATTTACAAGGCTGTAAAGTCTATGTCAAACCAGGGACGCGGTGAAAGCGGAGCCTGGCTCGAGCATGTCCGGCTGGGTTACAACTACAGGATGGATGAAATGTCAGCCGCTTTAGGATACTGTCAGATGACAAGACTGGATGAGATACTTGACAAACGCAAATCAGCAGCTGACAGATATAGAAAACTTTTTGAAGGAAACAGTTTTTTTGTTTGTCCTACGGTTCCTGACTATGTAACTAGGGAAAGCTGGTTTGTTTACGTTGTAAGAATAAATATAGCATGGATTTCAAAACTTTTGGGTTTGCCTAACTGGATAAGCACCTATCAGATGCCTGACATTATAGAACATAAAAACCGTGAAGAATGGTATACTTATCTTAAAAAAGCACGGACAGTTCTTGATTCTTTGCTCGAAAAACTTTCAAAAAAAGGTGTTCAGGCAAGAAATTATTTTTCTCCAGTACATCTTCAGAAGTTTTACAAAGATCTTTATGGATATGAAGAGGGTGATTTTCCGTACACTGAACTTACTTCCTGTCTGACGGTAGCTATTCCATTTTTTTCAAATATAACCTTGGAACAGCAGGAGTATGTGGTTAAAAGCATTACCGAATCTGCTTTGGAGCTACAAAATGAAGTACATGGCTAAAAGGAAGCTTACACTTGTTTTAATTGATTACGCATTGTTCGTCTGTGCGTATGCTATATCTATGTTCATACGTTTTCAGTTTGATTTTGCAGAGATGTCAAAATATATTTCGCCTATTTTTCTATATGCATTGATAATGGTTATTACTCTTTATCTATCTAGGATATATGAGTCCATTTGGAGATTTGCAGCTTTACCACAGCTTTTACCTGTTTTTTATTCAGCCGGACTTGGCTTTCTTGTAAATCTTTTTGTTTTTGAATTTCTGAGGAGATACGTTACTTCTTTTTTTATACTTCCTTTTACCGTCAATGCAATTACATCGCTTACCGGAGTCATACTTATCGCATGGAGCAGAATTTATTGGTTTTCAAAGACTAACAAATCTTCTGTTAAAGAAACAGATAACAATATACTAATTATAGGAGCAGGAGAGATAGGTGTTCAGATCCTTGATGAGTTTGAACGCAGACCCGGCGAAGGAACTGTTGCCGGTTTTCTTGATTATGACCATGATAAAATAGGAAGATCAATACGGGGATATAAAGTTTTTGATGTACCTGAAAATACAATGAAATACATAGATCTGCTCAAAATAAAAGAGGTAATTGTTGCAATTTCAAATATAACTTCTGCCGACCTTAGAAAGCTTCTTGGCTTCATTGATACAAAAAAAGTACGGGTACGAATTCTGCCAGGAATGTTTGAAGTACTTAACAGTAAGGCTTCACTTGGTATACTGAGAGAAGTTGATGTAACAGACCTTCTTGGAAGAAAAGAGGTAAAAGTTGATCTTAAAGAGATTTCAGAGTATATACATGGGAAAAATATTCTGATAACCGGCGCAGGAGGAAGTATAGGCTCAGAAATATGCAGACAGGCTGCCGTATGTGCTCCTAAGGAGCTCTATATAATGGGAAGAGGCGAGAACAGTATATTTAACATAAAAAATGAACTGAACGAAAAGTTCCCGCAGGTGAAAATTACTGAAATAATCTGTGATATAACGGATGAAAAAAGGCTCAGAAAGATATTTGAACGTTTCAGCTTTGATGTAGTTTTTCATGCTGCGGCCCACAAACACGTTCCGCTAATGGAAAAAAATCCCACGGAAGCTTTCAAGGTAAATGTTCTTGGCACCTACTATCTTGCCAGCCTTGCAGTAAAATACAAAATAAAAAAATTTATCTTCATCTCCACAGACAAAGCTATAAAGCCTACGTCTATAATGGGCTGCTCTAAACGTTTTGCGGAAGAAGTAATCAGATCGTTTTCCAACAAAACTGATACTGTTTTTGGTATGGTACGTTTTGGAAATGTTGTTGGAAGCAGAGGAAGCGTGATACCTATATTCAAAAATCAGATTGCCAAGGGAGGACCGGTAAAAGTTACCGATCCACGAATGAAAAGGTACTTTATGACCATTCCAGAGGCAGTTACACTAGTATTACAGTGTATGATATTTTCTTCAGGCGGAGAAGTTTTTATACTCGACATGGGAGAACCTATATTGATAGATAGCCTTGCCAGAGAGCTCATACGTCTGAGCGGTCTGGTTCCTGACCAGGACATAAAGATTGAGTATACCGGCATAAGACCAGGCGAAAAGCTTTATGAGGAGCTTCTCCTTAATGATGAGGGTTACCTCAAGACCAACAATGAAAGAATATTTGTTGTAAACGCAAATCATAGCCTAAGCGAACAGGAAGTTGAAGTTATGGTAGGCAAGATAAGACAGTTTGTTGCCGATAGTGATTTCGAAGGTATAAACGGTCTTATACGAACTTATGTTCCGGATGCCGGGGCGGTGATAAAAGTTGAACAATCCTACTGAAGCCAAAATATCCGTTGTACTTATATGCCGAAACGAGAAAAAGCATCTTCTTGGGGTTATAATGTCCTTACTCAATCAAAGTCTTAAACCTTATGAAATAATTGTTGCCGACGGAATGTCAGAAGACGGAAGCTATGAATATCTTCTGGAGTTAAGTGTAGCTCACCCTGAGTTAAAACCATGCAAGAATCATTTAACGTATGCTCCACACGGTCTCAATATCGGCATCAAACAAGCTAAGGGTGATTATATTATGATTGCCGGAGCACATACTCTTTATAATAAAGAGTACCTAAAGCAAACGGTTTGTTTTCTTTCTGAAAATCCAGCAGCACAAGCCGCCGGAGGTGTGGCAACGGCTTTTTCTGTTCAAGGCAATACCCTGCAAAAATCCTTTTGTGCTGTATACTCAAGTGTATTCGGAGTGGGAGGGTCACTGCACAGATATGCAAAAGAGATAACTTCAGCCGACACTGTCGCTTATGCTGTATACCGCAGGGAAGTTTTCCAGAAATACGGTTACTTCAACGAATCGCTTATTCGTAATCAGGATATAGAGTTTAATTACCGCATAACCAAAACCGGAGGAAAGATATACGTCCTGCCTATAGATAATTTATACAAGGTTCCGGAAGGGTTTATCAAGTTCGTTTTAAAAAATTTTTCCAATGGATACTGGAATTATATTACCTTAAAAATTTCAAAGAAAGGAATCGGATTTAGACATTTTGTTCCATTTTTATTTGTACTGTATATACTTTTATGTATAGTAACAGGAGTTTTTGTCCCATTAAAAACTTCTCTTATTATCTGTGCACCATTATTTCTCTATACGGGCATGGATATACTTTTTTCTTTCATTCAGGCTCGAATTGCAAAAGAACCTTTACAGTTTTTCTTTAATTTATTTATCTTTCCTATTCTTCATATTTCTTATGGAACAGGAACCCTCGTGAGTATTATCAGAGGAGGAGAAAAATGATTTTGTCCTTAACCGGAACATTACTCCTTTCTATACTTCTTACTTTTGCTATGATAAAACTTGCAGTCAGGTTAAATATAGTGGACCGTCCGGACAGCTTTCTAAAACCGCATGCAAGGACAACCCCTTATATGGGAGGAATCGGCGTGTTTTTTTCTGTTATATTTTTTTATATAACAGATATTCATTTTGTCATTCCGTCGATCATTCTTTTGATACTGGGACTGTATGATGACATAAAGAGCCTGAATCCTAAAATAAGAATCTTGGTTGAGTTTTTGACTACTTCTCTTTTCGTTGTTTTATACTCATCAGAAACAAATCCATTCTGGCTTATACTTCTTGTTTTAACCGGCGTGGCTCTTATAAATTCTGTCAATATGATCGACGGTATGGATGGAGTATGTACAGGAACAGTCCTGATAGCCCTTGCTTCCTTCTACTTTTTAACGGGTGACTGGAGAATTCTGTTTTTTATAGCCGCACTATCTGGATTTCTTATTTTCAACTTCAATCCTGCAAAAATATTTCTCGGGGATGCAGGATCATACTTTTTAGGTTTTTCACTATTTTTCTATCTGGTCCAGTCGTTCAGGCAAACTCATTTTGAAGGCTACATCAAAGGAATCATACTCTGCGGGCTTTTCTTCACCGATCTTTTTTTTGCTGTACTCCGGCGTATGGCTAACGGAAAATCGCCGTTCAGCGGTGACCGCGATCACCTTTACGATAAACTTTCAAGATTAAAAGGTGTTTCGGTAAAATTAAGTTCGTTAATAATGTATGTATTTGCTTTAATTTTTGGAGTAATAGGGAATGTTAGTTGGAATAATCTTTTTTTTGGTGTTATAATTTCTTTGGTAGTATTTTTATATATCGGTATAAAATATAGACTTTATACATATAAGTAAGTGAGGTGTGGCTTTTGGCCTTTTTAAAAGGAACCAGCGGAGATTATATCTCTGTCCGTCCTGTCGGGATAAAAAAAATTGTTATAAACGATAACAACGAAGATATCCTTGAGAGGTATTCATACGAAGTAGAGGTAAAATCCGGAAACTATATATGGACTAACAATGAGTTCTCGGCTATTAAGAGTAACAGCATAGACAAACTTTCCATAGATTTTGAATACAACCCCCTTGTTCTCACTCTGCTGAGAATAAATATGTTTTTGAAATCATCCAAAAAGAATATGTCTTCTGTCTTGTGCGCAGACATAGACAATCAGACCGCCCAGATAATTTCCAAGGAAGCTCTTCTGTTTACTTTTTCTGAAAGCTCTGAGGTGGTGATAGTCAATATTAAAAAAGCCGGAAGATTTTACGAACACAATATAATTTTTTCAAACAACGACTATCAGAACTATTTTAATATATCCTTGAAAGTAGATAAAAAAGGACTTGTAAGTTTTTACAAAGATCTTTTGATAGAAACCAACAATTTCAGATTGAGCACTCTTCCGCTTGTCATTGACAGTCTTACTGATATGAAGGATCTTATAGATAAAAGAATAAAGATTATTCCGTACGATGAAATAAAGGAGATAAAAGATGAGTATTTCGATATATACGGTCTTGATCTGTCTGAGTTTGTAAATGAAATTGATGCCTCGGAAGATCTGAAAGAGTTCGTTGATTATCTTTACTTTATGAAAGAAAACGGATATGACGAAAAAAGCAGTGATGACCCGCAAGACCCCGATGAACAGGATGAAGACGAGGTAGAGGTGAGCTTCATAATAGACGACATCGAAGATTTGGAATCAGAGATTGAACAGATACTCGAAAATGCTGTACCAGATACTGTTCAGCATGATATCAAGGCTTATGATGCAGATATGGATTTTAACGATATTCTTGCCGGAATAGAAGAAGATTTCATGGAAATAATGGATAATTTCTTTTTCTCAGCTCAAGAAGAGGAAAAAGAAGAAATTATAGAGGATTTAATTGAAGTAAAAGATAAAATATATACCTACAGTAAGAAGAACGATACCAAAGAAGAGTTTGAAAAAAAGCTCATCGTTGATCTTATAAATGCTTATGGCATAGAAGAAGTAAATAAGAACATTAAGTATGTTAAAGAAATTTTTTCAGTCATAGAAATAGACGGAAAACTATCGAATTATTACGATATCTCGGAAGAAAAGAAAATAAATGAATATAAGAATTGGTACAGAAAAATTTTCAGTAAAAAAGGAACCGCTGTGAGCGGACTTATAAGCAAAAACTAATTTTGGAGGTCAGATATGGCTGAAAAAGAAAAAAAATCACTTACCGTCAAAATAACAGGAGTCCTGCCAAGTATCAATGTAATAGAAACTTCAGATTATAAGGATTTCGACAGTCTGGTTAAAGAATATATAAATAAAACCGGAGGCGTGCTAACCAAGATCATAATAAATGAAAAAGAAGTTCCTATGAAGTTTTATGATGAAATAAAAACATCCTTTTTCGAGGGTGGAGAAGTAATCGAACTTGAATTTTCAGACAGAAATTATGTGCTTATGAACCTTTTTGAAAGCGGAAAAGACTATATAAATAAAATTAAACAGAACCTTGACAGTGTTTCCCGGCAGGCTCTTCTGGACAGCCAGCAGTCGCATGAGATGCTTCAGGCTGTAGCTGAAGGTTTTCAGGCAATGATAAATATAATAATGATTGCAGAGAATCAGATGTTTTTCGGCAAGGCTATCCATACTCCAGAACAGCTAGATAAGATAAAAAAAGTTGTATCCCAGATAGTTAGCTCCCAGGAAAAAAAAGATTCTGTAGATCTTTCGGACATAATAGACTTTGATCTTCCACAGACTCTTGAAACCTTCAAGGAAATATTTGAAAATGCCGAAAAAGAAATGAAAAAAGAAAAGAGCAATTAAACTTACATAAAACGCACCCCGGTCAGAATAACCGGGGTGCGTTTTATGTAACAAAAGCTTTATTATTATTTTGTGGCTATTATCTTGTCCAGTTTTACTATCTCTACAACTTTTTTTACATTGGGACTGTTGATGTTATGAATCTCCATTTCACCGCCATCCTTCTTGAAGTCCGCAAAGAAATAAAATATTCTTCCCAGTCCGCTGCTGTCAATATACTCCAGCTTGCTCATATCTATTATTACTCTCTTTACACCCGATGCTTTAAGATCAGAAAGAACATTCTTCAGATCGGCTGAATTAGTTATGTCTACTCTGCCTTCAAGGTAAACCTTTCCAGTATTACCCATTATCTCTTTTTTCATCAGAGTTACCTCCTTTTAGAAAATACTTTTAAGTTACTTTAAATTATAACATAGATTTTGATTTTTTAAAAATAACAGATGTTCTTTCATCTAAAGAAAAAGTAACAGGTTCTCCTTCATATTTTAAAGAATACTTCTTTCCGTTGTTGGAGATTTCAGATACCAGATAAATATTCTCAACATCAATCACAGAAAGATCTATCTGAAGATCTTCAGTTTTTTGTGAAGGATTAACCGCCACAACCACAAAATCATCCTTGCTATAGCATATATACACCAGAGAATGTTCTGTATAGTAAGTAAATTCAAACGTTGCCGTACGCAAAAAAGTATTTTGGAGGTAAAAAGCGTTTATTTTTTTACAGAACTCAAGCAAAGATATATTTTCATCCGTCATACTATCCCACGGGAAAGGTCTTCTGTTGTCAGGATCTGTCCAGCCGGACATACCTATTTCGTCTCCGTAGTAAAGCCCTTTGGCTCCAGGAAATGTATAAAGCATGATCAATCCAGTTTTGAATACTTCAATATCTACACCTTCACAAGCCTGTAAATGACTCTTCTCTCCAAGAGCTCCAAAGACCTTGGTTGTACGTGTCATCCACCTGGAATGATCATGGTTGCTTAGCTGATTCAATGCAATAAATCTGCTTTGCATCGGAAGCTGTGCGTATGCTTTTATTACAGAGACTATAAATTTTCCGGCATTAAGATAGAGTTCCGGACTGAAAAACTCATTATGCTTTTCCATCCCAGTAAGATAAAAGCTGACCGGTTCCATGAAGCCGTTATAGTTCATCACCGAATCCCATGCCTTAGATTCAATCCATTCTTTCGGTGAAGAGTACATTTCTGCAAAAACAACAGCATCCGGATTACTTTTCTTTACCAGCTTACTAAAGTACCTCCAGAATGAAATATTCTGGTACTTGCTCTTACCTAAATCAGATGCTACATCAAGCCGCCAGCCATCTATACAGTAAGGCTCTTCCACCCATCTGCGGCCTATACCCGATATCGCCTGCCACACTTTAAGTGTACCATAATTAAGCTTAGGAAGGGTTTGGTAACCCCACCACCCTTCATATTCATTTTCTTTATTCCAATAAAAAAAATCCCTGTATTGAGGATTATCAAGCCATTCGTTTTCAGAGCCACAATGGTTAAAAACACCGTCAAGAACAACTTTAATATTGTTTTCATGGCATTTTTTCATAAAATCAGAAAACAATCTGTTGCTTGCATCAAGATTCTTCCTGCTTTTAGTTATCTCGCGGTATGAGCCATGATTTTCGGTAATAACCCCAAAATGGGGATCAATGCTGTTATAATCTTGGGTATCATATTTATGAGGGCTGGGAGAAACAAATACCGGATTAAGATAGATAACCTCGGCTCCAAGAGCTTTGATGTAATCAAGTTTTTTCATTACACCAAGAATGTCTCCTCCGTAGAACTCCCTGTGTCCGTTGCCTTTTTGAGGCATATCACTCCATTTTTTACTTGATACCGGAAAGTTGTCATATATATACTCTCCATCGGTAACATCGTTGCTCTTATCACCATTATAAAACCTATCCACAAAGATCTGATAGTAAACGGCTCCTTTGGCCCACTCAGGATACCGTACATCCGGAATAAGTATGAAGTCCTCGACAGCTCTGTTTTTTACAACTCCAACAGCATCATAGAATATAGATTTTTCACTATTGAGTACCCTTACTTCAAAATGATACCTTATTATCCTTTCAGGCATGACAAAAACAGCTTCAAAGAACTTAAAATGTTTGGTTTCCATTATAAGCTCCATCTGAGCATGTTTATAATAGCCAGGGTTCTTCTGTGGTAAAAAGTAAACATTTCCTTCTGTGGGACCAAGGCTTTTCGGAACTCTGAGCCTTATACTTACTTTCTCATTACTTTTTGGCTGTACCGGTGAAAGATACCTTTCAGACTGATCAGAAAATAATCTGAGCATCTTATACCTCCGCAGAAACTACTTTTTTCAATTCTTCGGCAGTAATTTTTTCCTGTTCCTCAGTAGATAGAAGTTCCTGTTCAAGTTCAGACTTTATTTTCATAAGTTCAATGACTTTCTGATAGTTATTTCCATTTGTAACCATATCCTTTTCTACTTTATCCAGTTTATAAAGCAGATCTTCAAGTTTCTCACCCAACAGCTGAACCTTGTTTTCCAGGCTCTTTCTTCTATTCTTAAGCTTTCTTGAATCCTCCCATGACTGGGTATCCTTATTTTTATTTTTATCAAGCTTAAAGGTATCCTCTTTTATATCCTGAAGAAAGGAGTCAAGATTATCAGAAGTCTCTGATCTTCCGTCTTTTATAAAAACAAACTTATCAGAGATGTTCCTGAGCAATCTTTCATCGTGCGATACCAGAATTATGGCACCTGAAAACTCCCTGAGTGTTTCTTCCAAAGTCTGTACTGTAAGAATATCAAGATGGTTGGTTGGTTCATCAAGTATAAGGACATTTGGCTTTCCAAGGATAAGCTTTGAAAGAGCAAGCCTCGTAAGTTCCCCTCCTGAAAGATCCCCTATTGTTTTGAAGACATTCTCTCCTTCAAAACCAAATCTTCCGAGATACTTTCTGACTTCAAAATCTTTCCAGTCAGGAACCAGCTTCCATATCTCAGATATAAGATCAAGCTTCTGATTGAAAGAAGATATTACCTGGTCGAGATACCCGATCTTAATATTGTGGCCCCATTGATATGTGCCAGAGCTTTGTCCGAGCTTACCAAGAAGTATGTTAAGAAGGGTAGTTTTTCCGCAGCCGTTCTTGCCTATAACAGAAATCTTCTGACCTTCGCCGACTTCAAAAGATATGCTTTGAAGAATAGAGTTTTCTTCATATGCGAAACTAAGCTTTTCAACTCTTAGAACAACATATCCCGTTTTTTCGGGTTCGGGTATCTTTATCTTTATTGATTTTAATTCCTGCATTGATTCTATTTCCTGATACTCCTTTTTGAGCTTTTCAAGAGACCTTTCACGGATTATTGCCTGTCTTACCATCTTCTCAGTTGCCCATTTTCTGTAACGGTCTATCATCCTCTCCAACCGTTCCATTTCACGTTCAAGATTCTTTTTTCTGGCCTGTATAGAAAGAAGAAGATTTTCGCGTTGATTCATATATGTTTCATAATCACCCGAAAAATCCCAGACTTTATAGTTGTTTATTTCCCAAAACTTATTAGAAAGCTCTTTTATAAAGTTTCTGTCATGCGATATGGTAATCATAGTCACTCTCAAAGTTCTTAGATAAGAAATAAGCCATTTTATAGAGTATAAATCAAGATGATTGGTAGGTTCATCAAGAAGGAGCAAGGGAATTTTTTTCTCAACCATAAAATTATCCATATTATTGTTCAAGCCTACAAGAGTTCTTCCTAATGCAAGCCGTGTGAGCTCCCCTCCGCTCAAGGTTGAAACCGGTCTTTCCCATTGGGCTTCTTCAAAACCCAATCCAATGAGAATCGAACGTATAGACTTATTTATAACTATATCGTCTATTTCTTCAACAATACTTGCTCTAAGAAACTGAACCAGGTTTTCGGCAGCATTATCTGCCCTGAACTGCTTCAAAAAACGGATATTTAAACTGTTGTTACGTATAACGTTACCTTCTATAGGTTCAACCTCTCCTGAAATTATGTTAAAAAGGGTGGTTTTTCCCGAACCATTCTGCCCGATCAGGGCTATGCGGTCGCCTTCATATACAGTCAGATCAACGTCAAAGAAAAGATCCTGACTGCTGAAGTTGTGCGAAACATTATCGAGTCTGACCAGCATTTTAAATCAACTCCTTATTTATATAGCAATTTATCGTAAATCTCCTGTTTTGTAATATATTCATACTCCCCTGGAAGAAGCTTTCCTAGAGTAATTCCTCCAATAGCTGTTCTTTTCAGATCGAGCAGCGATAGACCGGCAGCAGCCATCATTCTCTTTACCTGATGGTACTTTCCTTCACTTATCTCCATCTGCATAAGATTATCTGAAAGCATGGTAATAAGAGCGGGTTTAGATGTGAA
Source organism: Thermotogae bacterium (assembly GCA_022704305.1). Taxonomy (GTDB): domain Bacteria; phylum Thermotogota; class Thermotogae; order Petrotogales; family Petrotogaceae; genus UBA5851. Next base: position 27,925 of record JAKJGQ010000015.1, read on the forward strand.
GTCTTCAAATTCCACTCCATTTCTGAGCATTTCAAGAGCCTTCTGAGTTAAACTGCCAGAGAACTGAGCCTCATACTTTTTATACACATTCTTCCTGGGAGATATTATTTTATGAACCATCTCTCCGTCAGTGGAAAGAATTACAAGTCCATGAACGTCTACGTCAAGTCTTCCTGCAACTGAAAGATCCTTCCGTGTTTTTTCTTTTATAAGTGAAAAAACCGATGGATACTTTACAGAATCACGGTCACAGATATAACTTCTGGGTTTGTAAAGGACTATATAAACATCCTCCCAAGCAGAAACAACTTTTTCCCCGAATATAACCACATCACATGCGTCAATCTTATAGTCTGGGGACGTTATAACTGTTCCGTTGATTTTAACTTTTTTTCCTGAAATTGCTTTTTTACACTCACTCCTGCTTATCGACAAAGAATCGCATATATACTTATCAAGTCTCAATCATACGGCTCCTTTTTTCACTATATGCGAGTATATATCTTCCAATGAAAGTTCTTTTTCCGTAACAGATACAAAATCCGGAAAAGCAACTTCAGATCCGTCAGTCTGAACAATTAATTTATCATGTCCTGTCTGCCTGAAATTCGAAACACCCGAACTAACATCTAAAAAACCAGATACTTCAGAAAATTTTTCTTTCGGAAACGCGAGTTCAAAAATTCTGAGAAATTGTTTATAATCTGAAAATATTTCCGATGACTTTTTGTTGACTGCGAGTTTTCCGTTTACTATGACTCCTATTTCAGAAGCTATCTGTTCAACCTCCCATATATAGTGGGAAGAAATTACAACCGTAGTGTTAGATTCAAGATTTTCCCTTACAATATACTCGCGTATAAACCGCGAAGTCTCAAC
>JAKJGQ010000160.1 GCA_022704305.1 Thermotogae bacterium
GGATTGGACTTTATAATCACTAAACATCCCAAAATCAACGGGATTAGGATAAAAAGCTTGTATATAGGGTGTTTTGGTATTGTATATTTCTTTCAGTTTTTCGTAATCCTGAGGAACAAGTGCCGAAATGGTATGAAAAGAACGGACTACAGAAGTTCTTATAACCTTTTCAAAAATAAAGTATTTCAACTTATCAGAATAATTTTTGGGATATATATCTGCTCCCCAGATCATCCATACAGCCTTTTTAAGAATATTTCTATGTGTAAAAAGAAAAATATTGAGACTTTCGGAGAACATTCCGTGGAATATTATTTTATCAGCTCTAGAAAAAATAAATCGGAGTCTTTTGGAATCTTTTCTGAAAGAAGTGATTTTGTGAAACTCCTTTCCCATGAAAACAGAATCGTTAGAAATACTTCCATATATCAGAAAATCATGTTCACATGACCGGAAATTTTTTTGTATAAAAGCATAAAAGGTTCTTGTATAGTTGCTGTCAAAAATGACATGAAGTATTTTCATGGTCTGTACCTCGTTTTTTTATTGAAGGCCACGGCATATATGTACTTTATACTTGGAAAGTTGTATATAAGAATCAGTAAAGCAAGAGGAAGCTCCAAAAAGAAGTTGTTGGTAAAAAGGGTTATGAAAGAATAAACTCCCATGAAAAATGAGTTAAGTATATATGGTTTCAAATTAAACTTCCACCAAAGCTTTCGGGAGATCATAGTCTTTACCCAGAAAAAAGACATATACGAAACCGCTGTAGATATACATGCGCCAAGAGCCCCATACTTAGGCACAAGCAGATAGTTCCCTATAAAATTGATTCCGGCTGATACTCCAGAAACAATGATGCTGTATGAGGTTTTTCGTGTAAAGCCGATACCCATTCCGGTTGTTTCCGATGTGGTATACATTATGGGGATATATATAAGAAAGGGTACCAGTACGGCAGAGCCGGCATACGACTTGCTCAAAAGCATAATTATAATGTTTCTGAACAGAACGATGAAAGCAAAGCATATGCTCATCATGCCAAAAAGAACCGTACTTACTTTATGGAAAAGATCTTTTTCTACATTAGTCTCATACCATCGATAAACTGTAGGAGCCCAAAAAGTATTGAAGGCACTGCTGAAAAGCTGCAAAACGGTAACAATCTTAAAAGCTCCTGAATAAAGCCCTATCTGAGTAAAATCAGACCACTGTCGCATGGCTATCCTGTCCATGGATTCAAAAACCCATGCCAAAAGAGATGTAGGTATCAAAGGCAGTCCAAATTTGACAAGAACTTTAAGTAAAGCTTTGTCTATGTGGACTCCTTTTTTGAAGTAATCACTTGTAAGGGCTACATTTATTGCAGATATGGAGATATAGGAACAAAAATTTGCAAGCACTATACTTTTAAAACTTTTCTCATACAGAAATATAAAAAGCATCAGAAAAGTAAAACCCAAAACACGGTCAAGAATATTAAGCAGTGAATATAGCCTTGCTCTTTCCTGCATTCTTATAAGAAGAAGGTTGAAACGGTAAAATACAGAAACTGGCAGGGAAACAGCCAGCATGATCATTGCATCAAGCTGGACACTTGCATATAAAAGCATTGAAAAAGGTTTATAAAAGATAAGAATGAAAAAACCGGCTATAATGGAAAGTGACAGCGGAATGAGGACGGCGTTAAAATAAAGAGTTTTTTTATCCGTACGTGCATGGAACTCCCTTGCAAAAGCCTGATCCATTCCCATAAATATAACCATTGCAAGAAAGGTAGATGCAAGGGCATACATCGAAGCCTTTCCAAACTCATCGGGCATTATAAACCATGTTGTTATCGGTACAGTGAAAAAGCCTATTACAGAAGAGACCAAAGGACCAATGGAAAATCCAAGAAATCGTTTAAGAAAGGTACGTGCGCTTTCCGCCATCTATAAAAACCGCCTTTTTAAAGTAAGTTCAGGTTGTACTCCAGTGAAAGATGAAATTTTAAAATACTTTCATTATTTGATGATGGCTTAAAGTACTTTATTTTATTGACAGCACTATTATAATACTCGGGCGGTATATCTGTGAGCTCAAGCTTATTAAATATCATCCCAAGATCACAGCCGGCACTGATCTTCAACCCATAAAGAACTGTTGAAAGCTTTATCCTGCTCAAAAAAGCTTTTTCAAGAATACTTTCGTCCAGAAAATGGGTTCCCTGCCCACCCTGATCCCAAGTGAGATACTCCTGCCATGGATTGGCGGGTGATTTTGAACCCGAAACTCTATATTCACAGTCAGCATAAAGATTGAAACGGTCAAAAGTATTTGTATAGTTCAGGATAAATGCGGCGGTGTTTTCACCATATTTAAAGCCTATATAATTATCCTCATACTCTATGGTTCTTTCTTTGGAATCGGCAGTATATACGGTATCCGGATAGTAGGTATATCCGTATTTTGTATCAACAGCCGCTCCTCCGGAAGGTTCAAAAGTGTATTTGGTCGAACCGGCATGATAAAAACCTATTTTTCCTATAACTGTCTGTTTATTTCCGCCTAAAGACCAGGCTATCTTGTCCGGATTCTGATATCTGTCTGGAAACATGAAGCGGTTGACATTAAGGTCGTCTACAAGAATCTGCCAGTAATAATAAGAAAGGCTGTCTTTGTAATCCATAAAAAAGCCCATTATGGAGTTTTCGTCACCCGTTACGCTCCATGGCTTTCCTTGGGAGGTATTTACGTACTGTGTGAAGAATCCGGGAATTGGGCTTAAAAAATGCTCCTCATCAAAACTTCTTCCCACATATACTGTTGAGTCCTGAAATCCAAAACGTATATTGCCGAACTTTAGTCCATAAGTTTTATAATTAGCTCCCCTGTCAGGATAGCCGCAGCTTGAACGGACGTTCAGGCGTATCCATCTTGAATTGTAGAAAAAAACAGTATCTTCAAACCGTATATCGCCGATAACCG
>JAKJGQ010000161.1 GCA_022704305.1 Thermotogae bacterium
TATGGACTATGAAGTAGAGGAAAAAATAAAGGATGACGCTGACAGTACGAAAGAAAAAACCGTTACAAGAAAAATTCCTAAAACCCTTAACTCGTTGCTTCCCCTCTGGGAAAAAGATAAAAAAAATATATCTCAGGATGAGTACAACCAGCTTTACAAGGATCTTTTCCATGATTGGAACGATCCAATACAGGTTGTGCATTTCAAAGGTGAAGGCACGGTTCAGTTTACTGCCCTTGTATATATTCCATCTAAAGCTCCTTATGATTTTTATACCAAGGATTTTCAAAGAGGTGTGAGTCTCTATTCAAAGCATGTATTTATAATGGAAAAGTATGAAGATCTTCTTCCTGAGTATCTTGGCTTTATAAAAGGACTTGTTGATTCGCCGGACTTTTCACTAAATATATCCAGAGAGCTTCTGCAACAAGGAAAACAGCTCCAGGGAATTAAAAAATCTCTTGAAAAGAATATTATTCAGGCGTTAAAATCAATGCTTGAAAATGACAGAAAAAAATATGAAGGATTTTGGAAGGAGTTTTCAAGAGCAATAAAAGCCGGAATTTATATGAACTATGAAAACAAGGAAAAACTTTCGGAGCTGCTTATGTTTGACAGTTCATCGGATGTAGGACTGACAACTCTGAAAGAGTATGTTTCGCGTATGAAAGAAGGGCAGGAGTATATTTACTACGCTTTTGCCAAAGACAGAAGTGCGGCACAAAAGCTTCCGCAAATAGAAGGTTTGATTGATAAGGGCTTTGAAGTACTTTTTATATATGAAAATATGGATGAGCTAGTGCTCGACTTCATGTCGGAATTTAATACAAAAAAGATTCAGTCAGCCAGTAAGGAAGAGGAAAAGCCTTCAGATAAACAGGATAAGACAGAAAACGCAGAGCAGTCAGATATATTGCAGTTCATAAAGGAACATCTTAAAAATACTGTCTCAGATGTACGTATAAGTTCCAGGTTAAAGAATAGTCCTTCATGCATAGTAAGCAGCAAAGATGGAATAAGTATGGCTGTTGAACAGTTGATCAAACAGATGGGTGAAAATCAGGATCTATCTGAACTAAAAGCTAAAAAAATTCTTGAAATAAATCCCGATCATAAAATGTACGCCGCCATAAAAGCATCTTTTGAACAGGATAAAACCTCTCAGAAGCTTAAGAATCTTATAGATGTAATTTATGCGCAGGCGCTTATATCTCAGGGACTTGCACCTGAAGATCCTTCGTCTTTTATTGAAAAAATTTCCGAGTTAATTTCCTGACACATCTAAAAACCCCTTTTACCAGATATTTCACCTGATAAAAGGGGGTTGTTTATTTTTATGATGCTATCTTTTTAGTATGCTTTGAAAACAAAATTTATTTTTTAGTTAATAATCTGGTAAAATATTATATAAGCTTGCTTTTATTTTTTTGTTCAGGGTGGGTGCATAATGAAGTATCTTCTTGAAGATCTCTTAGATATATCGGCACTTAAAAAAGTGCTTACCAATTTTTATGAGTTCTCGGAAGTTCCGGTAACTTTGATAAACTCTGCCGGCCGCCCTCTGATAAGCATAGGCTGGATTGATATCTGTACAAAATTCCATAGGAAAAATCCTTTTTCTTCCGCTAGATGTGCGGAAAGTGATTCTGAGCTTTTTAATTCAATGCTCAAGGAAAATTCTCAGGTGTTAAAAAAATGCAGTAACGGTCTTCTTGAACTGGGTTCAAAGATAACCATCGATAATGTTTTCATGGGAAGCATCGTTGTCGGACAGTTCCTTACGGAAAAACCGGATATAAACTTCTTCATGGAACAGGCAAGGAACTACGGCTTTAATGAGCCCGAATATATTCTTGCCGTAAAAAAGATTCCGTTAATATCTCATGAAAAAATCAATGCTATAGTTCAGTTCGTGACAAGTTTGACCTTTATGATAGCCCAGGTTGGCTATAAACGCTTAAAAGAACTTGAACTGATAAATATCATGAACATTACCCAGGACAGACTGACAAACGTTGAAGGATTTTACAGCCAGCTTCTTGATATCCTGCCCGATCCATGTATAATTATGGGGCTGTCGGGAGAGATTAGGACAGCATCCAAAAAGGCTCTTCAACTGTTTGATTATACCTTGGAATCCTTTTCAAAAATGAAGATTACCCAGGTTATTGAACCGCAAAGTATCAAAGATGCCTCTGACGATCTTGCTGCTTTAAAGTCATGCCTTGAAATAACTTCCAGAGAGTACTGCCTTAAAACCTCAAAAGGAAAGATATTCTATGCCGCTGTAAACTCCAAATTACTTTATGATATCCATGGCTCTCCGAACGCTATAGTATGTTCATTGCGCAAAATAGAGAATTTTTCTGAAAATGATGAAAGCTCTTTGAAAGTACAGATTTCACTTTCCAATCTCTTTGATATAAACTTAATTGCGGCATTGTATATGAAGCTTCAGCTTCGCAGCCTGACAGCTGAAAACAAAGATGCTCTTTATGAAGCTAATGGTTTTTCGTGGTCTTCTACGGACGGAAAAGAAAGCACGTTCCACCTTAAGGATGCGATATTAGCAGCCGCCCAGGCATACAGACCCAAGATAGGCAAGCTTAACATCACCATGGAAAACAGCAGCGATATGGTACCGGATTTCATTATCTCCGATTTTCATGCTTTGGCACGAATACTTTACGATATTTTTGCCGTTATTGAAAGAATCTCAGGCAATCAAGCCATAAAAATAAATGTTTCAACTTTCAATTTAACTCCCCAGAAGTTGGGTATATCTTTTACACTTGACAGTTCGGTTTTTTCCATTGACGAGTTTTCAGGAACGTATCGTTTTTCTTGGACAGATTATAGCTTGGCTGATGATCTCTTTTTCCGGCTTCCGTATCTTAA
>JAKJGQ010000162.1 GCA_022704305.1 Thermotogae bacterium
TCCATCAGCCATACTTCTCCTGAAGCAAGATCTTTTCCTATGCCATTTGAAACGGTATTGTCAAAATATCTGATTATACTTGCCGGCTGAGGATCTGTGATATTTGAATATAGGTTTGGATTGACAGTATATCTGTCTTCAAAAGAAGCAAGCTTGTATTTATCGGCAGTCAAAGCCATATACTCACTGTTCATGTCAACCATCCCTAGATCAAAAAAAAGTGTATCGGACTGCACCTGTGCTTCGTATGAGTTTGAAGAATCAGCGGCATATGCAATGCTTTTGGTTCTCAAAAGAGCCTCCTGCTGATAGTATCCTGAAGATATATTCACAGAAGAGTTTACAAGATAAAGTCTTGTTTCTCCTACAGGAACACCGTTAATCTCTAGTTTACTTATGAAATTTCCCATATTATCAATCTCGTATGTATTTTTCCAGTTCCCGCTAGCATAAAGACCTATGAATGTCTTACCCTGAGTATCCAGAATCAATGTTCTTTTGGATCTTATACTGTCAAGATTCTTTTTATCTGTAAGACACCATTTAGATATCCTAGAATTATAAAACAAGATGTCCTGCCTTCCTTCAATTTCAAAAACATTGGAATATATTTCCTTAAGTGAAAATTGTGAAAAATCGTTTATATCTACTAGCTTAAAAGGGAAAGCCGTGTTTTCTTCATCCACATACCAGCTCTTCGCACCACTCACCCATAAAAGGTTAAAGTTATCTGGTATGCTGAATGTACTTTCGTCATACTGCAAATACGTTACCAGCGCATCCCTAAAAACAAAAGTATATCTCTGCTGTCCTGCCAGCATAACAACACCTGTCATAATAACAAATAGCGTAATAAAAAGTTTTTTCATCTTTTCCCCTCCTTGTCCTAAAGTATTTTCTTATAATATTATTCCTTTTTACACAAAATTTACATCTGCTGCAGTGACAGTACAACTTTAAAAAGTACAATATCTGTCAGCAAAGCAAATTAATTTATGGGGGTAATATATGAACTTTCTTGTTTTTTTTGTGTCAATAGCTCATTTTACCGTTGATTTTTTTGCAGATATTTTTCAACCCCTGATTCCGTTTTTTATGCAAAAGTATGCAATAACCGACCAGCCGAAAACACTTGTTCTTATGGCTTCAGTATTAAGTATGACCGCTTCTATGAGTCAGCTTATAATAGGATACTATACTGACAGATCTTCAAAAAAGCTTATTCTTATTTATTTCTTTGTTGTTTTCTCAATCTTTCCTGGATTTGTTATGGGTTATGCCCCCAATCTCACCTATCTCTTTTTCATATTTCTAATAGGCTATATTGCCAACGCTGCGCAACATCCTCTTGGCGCAAGCATTGCCGGCCATGTTGGAAAAGGGAAAAGTCTGACATTAGCTTTCTATGTTCTTGGTGGAACTTTCGGTTCAGGCTTAGGACCCATTGTTATTACGTGGTATGTAAAGAATTTTGGAATAGAAAACACATGGGCAATAGGTTTGATCATGTTTGTCATGTTTTCTATTTTAACTCTTTATGCTTATAAATATCTTAAAAACAATGAAATATTAAAACCGTCTTCTAATCCAGCCTCCCTGCTCCAAGTAATAAAGAGTCTTAAAGTTCTTTATCCAATCTGGATACTTACAGTATGCAGATCTTTCATATCTTCTTTATTTCATATGTATGGACCAATACGTACCAACTCTATGGGCTACGACCTGACCGTTGGTGGACTTATGCTATCTTCAGCACTTATATCCGGGATGTTCAGCAATATGCTTGGTGCAAGGATCTATGAAAGGCATGGAATCAAGAAACTTAACGTTCTATCCTTCAGCGGATACACTGTTTTTCTTCTTATGTTTGCACTAAGCAAAAATATGATTTTCATAGCTTTATCCTTTGTACTTGCTGATATATTCATGTTCTTCACTATGTCTGCCAATGTGAGTTATGCACAGAAGATTCTTCCGCAGTTCAGAGGTGTGGCTTCGGGAGCTCTTATGGGTTTTGCATGGGCTTGCGGAAATTTGATAGTCATGGCTTTTTCCTCAGTATTTGGTAACAATATAGAGTTTATGATCAACTCCTTGTGGTTCTTTGCCGCTATTGGCATTATCCTTACCTTTATACTTTTCAGGAAAAAAACTGTATTAACATAATTATGGTAAAATCTTGATAATAACTACTTAAACCGGGGTGACCAATGAGAACAGAACTTTACACATGGAAGTACATGGAACTTGGTGAAAAAGTTGTTTCCACACTAAAAGAAAAAAGACACGATGCTTATCTTGTAGAAAAAAAAGAGGACGTAATTCAAAAAGTTAAAGACCTTATCCCCTCAGGCTCGAAAGTTGCTGTAGGCGGAAGCATAACTTTAAATGAATGCGGAATTCTTGAACTTCTACGAAACAGGGACTATGAGTTCTATGACAGGTACTCTGCAAAAAATCACGAAGAATCTATCAGAATAAACAGACAGGCATTTGAAACAGATTTTTTTCTCTGCAGTGCAAATGCTATAACTCTGGATGGAAAAATTGTTCAGCTGGATGGAACAGGTACAAGGGTGGCACCTATGATATGGGGACCAAGAAATGTAATAATAGTTGCTGGTATGAATAAAATAGTATCTTCCGTTGATGCAGCTCAGGAAAGAATACGATTTATATCCCCTATGAATGCTAAAAGGCTTAATATAAAAACTCCATGCACCAGAATAGGAGAATGCATAAACTGTGAGTCATCAGAAAGAATCTGCGTTCATCAGGTGATAGTAGAAACCGGAGTAAGAACACCCGGAAGATTTAAGATAATTTTGGTGGCACAGGACCTGGGGCTTTAA
>JAKJGQ010000163.1 GCA_022704305.1 Thermotogae bacterium
TATATCTTGGGATGGATTATGATACAACCAAAGACTATGAACTTTATGAGCTTAAAGATAAGCTGGAAGATATACTTTCTGCAAAATCAGATCTTTGTGCTACAGACAAATTTGTTCAGACCATAAAGGAGGGCTGTGACTCATGTCCGTCAGGAAGATACTATGTAACAGACTTGTGCAGGAACTGTGTGGCTCACTCATGTCAGAATGTCTGTCCTAAAAAGGCCATTACCATAGAAAATTCCAGAGCTAAAATAAATCCGGATCTTTGTGTAGGATGCGGGATGTGTGCACAGGCATGTAGCTACTTCTCAATTGTAAAGCTTGAAAGACCTTGTGAAAGAGCATGCTATGTCAATGCAATTGGAAAAGATGAGAAAAAAGCAGCCCAGATAGATTACGAAAAATGCGTAAGCTGTGGTGCATGCTTTGTTTCATGCCCCTTCGGAGCAATGGAGACTCCATCGCACCTTTTGAGGGTAATGCACGGAATAAAAAAAGGTGAAAAAATAGTAGCTATATTTGCACCTGCAATAGTTTCACAGTTTGGGCCTAAAGTTAGCATAGGACAGATAAAACAGGCGCTGAAAAAGATCGGATTCCATGATTCGGTTGAGGTAGCGATAGGTGCAGACATGGTTGCCCATGAGGAAGCCGAGTTTCTAAAGAACGCATGCGATACGGTTACAACCTCCTGCTGTCCGGCATTTGTAGAGTATATAAAGAAAAATCAGAAGGACTTTGTTCCTAAAATATCTCCTGCTCCTTCTCCTATGACTGCACTTTCACAAAAATTGAAAAGTGAGAATGATGACATAAAAGTACTTTTTATAGGACCGTGTATAGCAAAGAAAATGGAAGCTTTCCTAAACAAAAAAATTGATTATGTTATGACATTTGAAGAACTTGGCACTCTTTTCGTGGCAAAAGGCATTGAACCGTCATCAATGGAAAACGAGGATATTCAAGGTTCTGAATCAGGATGGGGATTTGCGGTTTCTGGAGGAGTTACCAACGCTGTCAAGTTAAGGTTGGAAAAGGAACTTAAAACTTTGAAGATGGATGGACTGGTTCAGGCAAAGGAAACATTTAACCTTGCAAAAAAAGAAAAGTATGACCTGATTGAAGGAATGGCTTGTGAAGGCGGATGTATAGCCGGTCCCGGAGTTATAGTGAATCCTAAAGTTTCATCTTCAAACGTTAAAAAGATTGCAAATATAAAATAAAGTATAGAGGCTTATGCCTCTATACTTTATTTTTATCCAGCCATAGTATTTATTTTGCTGAGCCGGATATGATAGAATTGAATTATATAAAGCTAACGAAAGGAGAACATTATGCCGTTATCAGAAAAACTGAACTATATCTTTGAGTTCCGTAAAAGAATAAAGGATATACATCCTTTGTTGGATAAATGCTTTCCCATAGTTGTTTCAAGCTATGATAAGCTCGATATTTACGATATAGCCGATGAAGAAAGGTATACTCTGGTTAAAACAGAAAAAAATGAGTTTGGTCACATACCAAAAATCCGCGCTTCCTTTCCCCTTGAATCATATGGAAAGAGGCCTGTATGTATTATTACAGAAGATGTCTTTGATGAACCGAACGGTTATGCTGTTGTTTTTCATGAGTTCATACACTGTCAGCAGTACGAGATATGCGAGAACCGTTTAAAGCAAAGGCTTTCTGTTTACAAACAAGCACTGCTGGAAAAAAATTACATGTGGGAGTTAAATTATAATTTCCCTTACAATTCTGAGGAGTTTATAAGCTACTGCAATACAGAAAACAATCTGCTTCAATTTCTTACAGAAAAAAGAAAGCTTATAAAAGACAGTCTTGGATCTGCAAATTATGAGTACATGACATGGCAGGAATGGAAAGAAGGCTTTGCCGAGTATATTGAAACCAAGATCATTGAAAAAACCGTAAAAAACGTTGAACAATCCGATTCACTATCTATGTCACGGGTCTGCTTGTATAAAACCGGTGCAAGATTTATTGGCGCCTTAAAAACCAAGTACCACAATTGCGATGAAAATATAGAAAGTTTGTTTGAAATGATCTATGAAAATAACAACTGATTAAAACACTAAGGTACACTTAAATACTTTACTTTTCCAGATTGATCCAGTACCTTCTCACATTCTTGTGATCAGAATCATCAAAAACTGTTCTTTCATAAATTCCGCCATTGTTTTCTATTATCTTTCGTGAGCCTATGTTATCTTCATCACAAGTTATAAGAATATTTTTTAGTCCATACAGCTGTATTTCATCAAGAGCAAGTTTTAGAATAATTTTTCCGTACCCCATTTTTCTGCAGGAAGGACGAATATCGTATCCTATGTGTCCGTCCAGGTTAGACTCAACATTCCTTAGTTCAGTCCTAAGTCTGCATGTCCCAATGAGCATATTTTTTTGATCAACTAACCATCTGGTTGAAGTTTTAACTTCTTCTGAATGGTTATTGCTATCTTCAAGACAGATATCCTTTTTTATTCTTTGTACTGCCTTTTCCAGAGTATTTATACCACCGTGCCTTGAATTATTTTCATGCGAATATTCAATACAGATCTCCAGGTATTCAGCCGCTAGTTCTTCACATGGTTTTATAAGCTTCAACAGTACTCCTCCTCTTTTTGAACAGCATTAATATAATATTAGCACTAAATCCGGAATTTTAAAAAATATTTGAGGCTTATGATAAAATTGAACTACTAAAATTTTTTATTACGGAGGATAAGATGAATTTTATAAGAGTCACAGATATGACCATTCAGGATATTAAAAGAATATTCACAGTAGCTGACAGCTTAAGAAATGGTGGGGCTATAAC
>JAKJGQ010000164.1 GCA_022704305.1 Thermotogae bacterium
GGGAAGGTCTTTTTTTCGGAATATTTTGATGAACTCTTCCTGTGCCTTTACTCCTTCCTCCTGACCATAAAAGACAGCCACTACCTCACGTCCGAGCTTCATCTTAATATCCCTGGGATTTACAAGACCGTCTTTCATTTGTGCCTCGTAAAGATCTATCTCGTTTTTTCCAAGGTCGGTCAGCAGTCTCATATACTTTACTATAAGAGTGTCGGGAATGGACATTATCTTTCCGAACATATCTCTGGAGGTGTCATTGAAAGCTATGTAATTATCGTAGCTTTTGCTCATCTTTAGATTACCGTCTGTTCCTTCTATCAAAGGCATGGTAAGAACCACCTGCGGCAGCTGCTCATACTCTTCCTGCATTTTACGTCCGACAAGGAGGTTGAAAAGCTGGTCTGTACCTCCCATTTCAACATCAGACTTTACCATTACCGAATCATATCCCTGTGCTATAGGGTACAAAAACTCGGCAACGCTTATAGGCTGGTTGCTGTCATATCTTTTTTTGAAGTCATCTCTTTCCATCATTCTGGCTACGGTATACTTGGATGAGATACGTATGACTTGTTCAAAGTTCATTTTATCGAACCATTCTCCATTATACCTTATTTCTGTTTTTTCTTTACTGAGAATTTTAAAAACTTGTTCGGCATATGATCTTGCGTTTTCCCTGACTTCATCCATGCTGAGCATGGGTCTTGTTTTGGATCTTCCTGAAGGATCACCTATACGTGCTGTAAAATCTCCTATTATAAGGACGATCTGATGACCTAGTTCCTGAAACTGTCTCAATTTTCTCAGCACAACATAATGACCAAGATGTAGATCCGGTCTTGAAGGATCTACTCCTAATTTTATTCTGAGCGGTCTACCTTTTTTAAGCTTTTCTAAAAGCTCTTCTTTGGAAAATAGGTCTACAGTATTGTCTATAAGTATTTTTAGTTGTTCATTAGGATCCAATGGGAAACACCGCCTTTACTTTATAATAAGCATTGTGGTGATAAAACAGGATATCATAAAAAGTATTCCGAACCACATTCCGAGCTTAGCAACTGAGTCAAGACCTTTCTCTCTTCCGAACATGGTATGAGCCGAACCTGATCCGAAAGCTCCTCCGAGTTCTGCATTTTTCTGCATTCTTTTTAAAGCAAAGTAACTTACTCCGACACATAGTATCACGTGAACAATAGTCATGATTACTGCTAGTATAGACATTTCAAAACCTCCTAAGGATAATATGAAATTCATAACAAATTATACAATAAAATATTTTTTATTGCAAGTTTTTAGCGGAAATACTTCATGATCCATAAGGCAATAATTCTTCTGAAAAGTATACTGCTTTTGTGTCCGCTTGGAATCTGTTTTATTTTTTTGTTTTTCAGCAGTGAGTTAAGTTCCTGAGAAGCTCTTTTAGGCATAATCTTATCGAAAATTCCGTTTATGATAAGTACAGGCTGGGCGATAAAAGGCGCATAGGATATTGCATCATAATGATAACAGGTTATCGGTGATTTTTCAAAGATATCGTTTATATTTTTGAAATTATTCTTTACGAAAGCACAGGCATCTGCTCTGAAATTCTTCGCACAGGTTTCTTCGTTTCTGCATCCATAGTGATTTGATACTGTAAGATACTGTTGTCTTATATCCTGCGCATAGGGAGAGTAAAAGTTTATCCATCTCCAGTTCCCCCCTGTGATCATAAGACATCCTTTTTTAATTCTTTTGTCCAGCGCCATAGTCATTGCACCGAGCATTCCGCCAAAAGATACTCCTACAAGGAAAAGACGGGTTGGGTCAAAACCTTCCTGGGTTTCTAAAAAGTCTATTGATCGTCTGGCATCTTTGACTGTGTTGTGAAAGAGTACAGTACATTCATCCGGTTCGGATGAAAAGAACGGTTCTCCGTCTTTGCCAAGACCGGATGAACGTTCCAGATGATATGGCAGTATAAGAAACGTTGTACGGTATCCATACCGTGCAAAAAACCTTCCATACCATTGAAGATAAGCAATATTTCTTCTTCCTATTCCGTGGAGGAAAAGGATATCGCCCTTCACTTCTTTTGGTTCAAAAATATGTAGATGTACAGTTTCATTGGCTTTGCATTTTTCATCTTTATATCCCGCACCGAATCGGACTGTTTTGTAACCGTCCTGCATGTTTATCTGATACTCTGTTTGTTTTTTCTCATATTCATAGATGTACATATGAACCCTCCGTATATTGATTTTATAGATAATGTATGATATAATATTATAAAATTATACCCTATAGGGGTATGTGAGGTGATAGTTATGGCAAAAGTGACAGTATATTCAACTCCTTCGTGCCCATGGTGCACAAGGGTAAAAAGATATCTTTCAGAACATGGTATAAGCTACAGTGATTATGATGTTTCAAAAGATAAGGCAGCGGCAGAAAAAATGGTGAAGCGTACCGGTCAGATGGGGGTACCTGTTCTTGAAATAGGCAGTAATATAGTAATAGGATTTGATAAAAGCAAGATTGACAGGTTACTTTCGATAAAATAAAAAAGGCGGCTTAAGCCGCCTTTTATTAGTCATTGAACTGTATCAAACCAAGCGAATTGTCGTTTCTTCTGTAGACTGCGTTTACTTCATCGGTCTCTGCGTTTTTGAAAACAAAAAACTGGTGACCAAGCATATCTATCTGAAGAACCGCTTCGTCTACTGTCATAATGGACAGATCATACCTTTTTTGTCTTTTTATAATGTCCATACTTTTATCCTGTACAAAAGCATCTTTTCTCGG
>JAKJGQ010000165.1 GCA_022704305.1 Thermotogae bacterium
ATAAACGGCAGCCTTGGATGTTCTGCACCTTTCATCGGTTACAATACATCTTTCCATATTAATTTGTATGTCTGGTGTAACAGATGTTATCAGGGGATTGGGAGAGGTACCTATTGCCATTATTACCGTATCGGCCGGTATTTCAAATTCAGAGCCTTTTACCTGTACAGGTCTCCTCCTACCGGAACTGTCTGGCTCACCGAGCTCCATCTTTATACATCTCACTGCTGTAACCCAGCCGTCCTCATCGTTTATAATCTCTACAGGATTGGTAAGCAATCTGAATACTATGCCTTCTTCCTTTGCATGATGAACTTCCTCAAGTCTTGCAGGCAGCTCTTCTTCGCTTCTCCTGTAAACAACTGTTACTTCACAACCCATTCTTAAGCTTGCACGTGCAGCATCCATCGCAACGTTGCCGCCTCCTACCACTACAACCTTTTTTCCAAGATGTACAGGTGTATCGTACTCTTTATTATACGCCTTCATAAGATTAATTCTGGTAAGTATCTCGTTGGCAGAAAAAACTCCCTTGCTGTTTTCACCCTTTATATTCATAAACCTTGGAAGACCTGCCCCGGAGCCTATAAAAACAGCTTCGAACTTTTCATGCGTTAGAAGTTCGTCTATTGTAAGTGTTCTTCCTATTATAACGTCTGTCTCTATTCTTACTCCCATCTCTTGTATACGTTTAATCTCTTTCCTCACAACTTTATCTTTGGGAAGCCTGAACTCGGGTATACCATAAGCCAGCACTCCTCCCGGTTCGTGAAGTGCTTCAAATATAGTTACATCATATCCCATGGCTGCAAGCTCCCGTGCACACGTAAGTCCTGCAGGACCGCTTCCTACAACTGCAACCTTATGACCATTCTTTTCCTTTGGCTGCATGGATTTTACATCATGTTCAAGCGCCCAGTCCCCAACGTACCTTTCAAGCTTGCCTATGGCAACTGGTTCAGATTTTTTCCCAAGAACACATCCGCTTTCGCACTGTTCCTCCTGAGGACAAACCCTGCCGCAGACCGCAGGCAGAGAAGTATATCTTGAGATAACCTCATATGCACCAGCAAGATCTCTATTCTTAATGTGACTGATAAATCCGGGGATATCTATTCCTACGGGACATTTACTTACACATAACGGATTTTTACAGTTTAGACACCTGCACGCTTCTTCAAAGGCCTGCTCTAATGAATAACCGTAACATACCTCAGAAAAATTTTCCTTTCGTGTCAATGGATCCTGCTCATTTACTGGAACTCTAGACTTATTCATTTTATCTCACCGTCCAGCCTGCAGCTGTGCTTTTCCTCATCTTTATATATATTCTGCCTGGACATCGCCTGGTCAAAATCTATCAGATGCGCATCAAACTCCGGACCATCAACACAAGTAAACAATGTTTTCCCTCCTACAGTCACTCTGCATCCTCCGCACATTCCTGTTCCGTCAACCATAAGAGTATTAAGACTGGCCACAGTTGGAACACCGTATTCTTTAGTCAGAAGTGAAACATTTTTCATCATAATCATAGGACCTATAGTCACTACCTCATCTATGTGCTCTTTTTCAAGCAACAGTTTAAGCTTTTGAGTGACCAGGCCTCTGAACCCTATGCTCCCGTCATCTGTACATATATGAACAGCTGCATTCAGCATTCTGAACTCTTTTTCCAGAATTATGTACTCTGCACTTTTAAAACCCAGTATAACTTCAGTTCTTATACCTCTTTCCGACAGATACTTTACCTGCGGATATACCGGAGCAGCACCAACTCCTCCTCCAACAAATACTATCTTTTTATCTTTCAGTTCTTCCAAAGTTTTGTGAACAAACTCCGACTCCTTACCAAGCGGTCCCGCAAAATCCCTTATATAATCAGATTCTTTCAAAGCTGTCAACTTGTTTGTAGAATGACCTACTGACTGAACAACAACACATACCCAGCCTTCAATGGGGTCGGTATCAACAACAGTAAGCGGTATTCTTTCGCCTTTTTCATCAATTATGAGAATCACAAACTGTCCGGGCTTGGCCGATCTGGCAACCAACGGAGCAAGGATGCGCATCTCATATATACCTTTGGCTACTTCATTATTATATAAAATTTTATACATTACTTCCTCCTTTTCAAACTTTTTATCCATATAAAAATATATCATAATATTTTGTTTTTTGAAACTAAATAAATTTTATTTTTTTATTAATATATATATTGTCAATAAAAAGCCTCCCTTTCGGGAGGCTTAATTTTTGAATCTTTACCTTAAGGTAGGATAACCATTGTTTTGGGCAGGATCAATCTTCCATATGTTTGTAAAGTCCCAGCCTACATAGGTTGCCTGATTTTTCATCTCAGCTTCTGTTTTCTTATGTGCCAGCTCTGCAGAAACATCAGAGTAAGTGTAATAATTTGAAGTTCCTGTACAGCCATTATATCTGTAGCTTATGAAAGTTTGTTCAGAGTAGCAGTTTTCAATTCTTGTACTTTCTGCATCATACGCAATCAAAGCACCTCCATATGATTTATTAGTAGAGGAATAACTGTTTTTAATTGTACTTGATTCAATCTTTCCGGCAAGTCCAAAGTTATAAGATGCGCATCTCTCTATCAAAGCTAAATTTCCCCAGCCACATACTCCACCGACATTTTTTGTATAATCCTTACCGCTGACTCCTCCTGAAAACTCTGATTCTAGAACAGTACCTGATTGAATAATCCCAAACAGACCGCCTACATTTTTATATCCTTTAACTT
>JAKJGQ010000166.1 GCA_022704305.1 Thermotogae bacterium
CTTTGCCTTGAGGTATTTTAGACACAATAGAGTAAACTTGTTTGAAAAAACCGGTATCTTTTTGCATGGTATCCTCCGTCAGCATGCACGCGGAATAAAATTTTTTACATACGACAAGCTTATAATCTTTCCTGTTTGGCTTTCGACAGTCATACCTATTTTATAAAGTATCTTCAGAGAAAAGATGTTTTCACAGTGGCATTTTGCTTTTACTACAGAAACTGCCGGATTTTGCAGCATGAATGAAAATATAGTTGAGACTGCTTCAAAACCATAACCTTTGTTTCTCTGATCCGGAACTATTCCGTAATCTATTGTAAGTGTGCCGTTTATATCAGGAGTTGCTCTGAAGCCCACATCTCCTATTATAACTCCGTTGTGACGGAGAATAACCATCCATATTCCGTAGATATCGTGGGAAGGATTGGAGCAAAGCAGTTTTTCCATAGAAAAAAGCTCTGTCATTATATCTATAGTCGGCCAGTATGGGCTGCATTGCCAGCCAAGAATATTCTGAGTATCAAAGTTATTTTCCATAAAAAGCCTTACTGTTTTTAAATTCATAGTTGAAAGAATAAGATTTTCAGTTTTGATTAGAGTATTCACAAGTCACTTCTTTTTTCCTGATAGGAGAGTATAAAAATTCTATCACATAATGCTTAATCAAAAAAATGAAAATGTATAAATTAAGTTGACTTTTACATTGTAATTTGTTAAAATTAATGAAAATCTTAAAAAGGAAGGATCGTTATGTTTTTATCTTTAACCAGTCCGAATTTTGCAAAAGAACTTAATTTTAATATATGTGTAATGGTCATTATCAACAGCGCCGGCAGCCGCTGTGTCTTTTGACATATCCCAAATTGCCGGTGCTTATAAGAGCACCGGTTTTTATTTATATGAGGTGATTTATGAGTGTATTAAGTACAAAGAATCTTTCAAAGAGTTTTACGGTAAAAATCAAAAAACCAGGTTTCAAGGAAAGCCTGAAAAGCATATTTTCTCCTGTTATGAGTGAGGTCAATGCAGTAAGCAATGTTTCTTTTGAAGTTGATGAAGGAGAGGCTGTTGCATTTATCGGCCCCAACGGAGCAGGAAAATCAACTACTATAAAAATGCTTACCGGAATTCTTGTGCCATCAAGCGGAGAGATAAGTGTTCTGGGCTTATGCCCGTATAAAGACAGGTTGAAGCTTTCTTATAAAATTGGAACTGTATTTGGACAGAAGTCGCAGCTTTGGTTTCATCTGCCTGCCCACGATACGTTTGACCTGATGGCTGATATATACGAGATAGACAGAGTTGAGTATAAATACCGGCTTAAAAAAATAATTACAGATTTTCAGCTTGATGAAATAATGAACATTCCCGTGAGAAAGCTGTCCCTAGGTCAGCGGATAAGATGTGAAATAGCAGTAAGTATTCTTCACGAGCCAAAGATTCTTTTCCTTGACGAACCTACCATAGGACTGGATGTAGTTGTAAAAAATCAGATACGCGAGCTTATACATGATATGAATCTTAAAACCGGTATGACTGTTTTTCTTACAAGCCATGATGTAGGCGATATTGAAAAGTTATGCAAAAGGATACTCATAATCGATAAAGGGAAAGTGATTCTTGAAAGTACAACCTACAGGCTGAAGCATGAATTTTTGAAAAAAAAGATTCTTTCACTAAAGCTTGACAGCGAGTATATACCACAGATGGACGGAATAAGCGTTCTAAAATCAAAAGGCACAGGGTTAAAACTATTGGTCGATATATCTAAGATTCAGATACAGTCAGTTATACAGGATATCTTATCCAGAACTGGTATTCAGGATATGAATATTTCCGATACACCTATGGAAGATGTAATAAGGAAGATCTATACCGGAGATGATTCAGATGGTCAAACTCAAGAAGTACTTTAAAATTTTTAGTATCACATTTTTGAACGATATAAAGTATTCCAGAAATTTTATAAGCCAGTTTCTTTTCTTCGGACTATTTATCTATGTTTTTTCACAGCTATGGAGTGCGGTCTATTCAGAAAGGACCAGCATTGAAGGATTTGATTTTTACAAAATGCTCTGGTACTTCATGTTCACAGAATCTATAATGCTTTCAAGGCCAGCTTTGCACAGAGAGATGTCCGATGCCATAAAATCTGGAGATATCGTTTATACTTTAAACAAGCCGTACTCATATATTTTGTTTTGCTATAGCAAGTTCATGTCATCAGCGCTTGTAAGAATGGTTATGAACATGTTTGTGGGTTCTTTGCTGCTTTTTATGATACTAAGAACATGTCCCCTCACTTTGCTTGGAACATTAAGGGGAGTTGTGAGCGCCTTTTTGGGGTTGAGTCTGAACTTTCTTTTTTTCTTTCTGATAGGACTTTCCTCATTCTGGTTTGAAGACAACAGTGCCTTTGTATTCATTTACTCGAAGTTCTTGTTTACAGTCGGAGGGCTTTTTGTGCCTCTGGAGTTTTTTCCTTCGTGGATAAAAGGATTTGCTCAGATTCTGCCTTTTCAGTATATTCTTTATGCACCATCAAAACTATTTATGTCTGGTGGAACAGACTTTTTTGAAGTAATAGGCTATCAGATTATAAACATTATAATATACTCAGCCATAGTTACAGGTATTTTCAGATATGCCCTTAAAAGGCTTAATATAAATGGAGACTAACTATTAAAAGTCAAGGGGTAAAATGAAAAAAGTACAAAAAATGTGCCTCCCTTGAAAAACATCAATCA
>JAKJGQ010000167.1 GCA_022704305.1 Thermotogae bacterium
TCAAAAATTGAAGATAACAAAAAGGAAGTCATGAACAAGAGACTTGCCAAGAGAGTGATTATCGCCAAAGAAGATCAGGAAGTTGAGTATGCCCAGGAAACTGAAATTACGTCTGAAATCCTTGAAGAACTTATTCAGGGCAACATAAACGAAGTTGAAGTCTACGAAAACTTTGAAAAGATTGAAACAGAAAACGGCGAGGTTCAGACAACAGGAATGACAAAGACTTATCTGATAAGACCGCGTGAAACTGTAAAGTATGAAAGAAAGCTTTTGAGAATAACAAAGGCCTCACTTGAAAAGGAAGGATGGCTCTCGGCCGCTTCATTTCAGCAGACAGTACAGATACTCACAGAAGCAGCTGTAGAAGGAAAAGACGACTTCCTTAAAGGTCTGAAAGAGAATGTTCTCATAGGTCAGCCTATTCCTGCAGGAACAGGTCTAAAAATATACTCCGACCTTGCTTTTGAAGAATCTAAAGACAAAGAAGATATAATAGAAGAAACCAAAGAACAGGAAGTAGGATAAAAATTGCGGGCTTTCACAAGCCCGCAATTTTTTTTATATACTCCATAACTTCATTTTTTATTTCTGATACAGGTAATGATCCGTCCACAAAAAGAAAGTTCCTCTGCGGGAAAAACTCCACAAGCATGTGAAATCCCTTCTGAAGTTTTTTCTGAAAAGATAAACCCTCCTTTTCTATCCTGTCAGGATTCTTGTCCTTCATCCTCTTCATAGCTATTTCAGGCGGAGTATCTATTATGACCGTAATATCCGGAAGAAATCCCTTTATAGCGTACCTGTTTATAGCATACACATCTTCCATTCCAACTTGTCTTGCATATCCCTGGTAAACTATTGAAGAATCAACATATCTGTCTAGTACGACTATTTTCCCTTCTGAAATAGATGGTGCGATAACCTCAGCTACATGCTGAGACCTATTAGCGGCAAAAAGAAGGACCTCAGTCATGTTATCCATTGAGTCACTTGAAAGAAGAACCATCTCACGGATCTTCTGTCCCACTGCAGTAACCCCAGGTTCTCTGCTCAATATAACATCAAATCCTCTTTTCTTAAGCTCTTCAAATACTTCCTTGGAGATGGTTGACTTTCCGCAGCCGTCTATTCCTTCAAAGGTAATAAGCATCTCTGAATACCTCCGTATCTATAAATTCTTTTTATTCGATGAGCTCCTTAGAAATACCGGAGGTCTCAATATGAAGTTTTTTCCGCCATTTTTTCTGAAAAGCACAACCGATAACTGAGCATCTTTTCCGGCCGAGCTGTAAGCATTATACTGCTCAAAAGGTTCAAATCCGTTTTTTCTGGAAAATTCATAAACATCAATAAGAATATTTGGATGTAAAACAAAAATAGCTGTTCCTTTATTACGAAGAAGAGTATATGCAGACACAAAAAAAGCACTCATAGCTTGGGGTGAGTCAAAGGTTCTGGCAATACGCCTGTCAGACATTTCACTTGTTACTCCCATACTGCTTATATAGTGTGGAGGATTAGAAAGCACAATATCAAAACTACCTTTTTGTAAATTAAATGTAACATTTTCCGAATCTTTCCGATATAGCTGCGAAACATCTACGTTATTAAAAACAACATTCTGTATATTATTTTCCTGAGAATTTAGAATGGCATAATCATGAAGCTCCTTTTGAAGTTCATAACAGGAAAATTTGAAATAAGGAAATTGTCTCGCCAAAAAAAGACTCAACGCACCGCAGCCGCTACCCAACTCTGCAACACGTTTTACAGACCCATTGTACCGCTCATATATATGCAAAAAAACCGCTCCGATAAAAACAGTCGCATGATTAATTCCATGAGTTGTGCAGGGAGCATTTATTAAAAGATCTCTGAACGCTCTGTCCGCCGTGTCAAACTCCTGAGCAAAATAATCACTCACTCTTTATCACTCCGGAATTTTCCTTTATCTGCGATATTCTTGAAGAGTTACTGGTTACCATAGAAAAAGAACTGTTGGTTAAACTACCGATATCCGAATCAAACATGTATATGTAACTGAAATTAAGATTGGAAAGATTACTAACTTTCATTTTACTAAAGCATGCCCTTGAATTTATGTCAAAACCGAGATTTTTAACTGATGATGATGAGAAAAGAGCTTCATTACAGTTTGATATTTTTACAGAACCCAGTGATGAGTTATCAATAAAAAGGCCTGAAGAATTTTTTACTGTGAAGTTTATATAATCGGCTCTGACATTGTATATACATGTACGCAATGAATTTGTCAGTTCAGCTTCGACAGCTTCATCAGACGAAAGGTCCTCCAGAAAAATAAACTTTGCTGACTTTGAAGTAATTTTTATGTTTTCAATATCTGCATTGGAAAGAATAATATTACCGCCGTCGGCGAATATTTCACCGTCTCCAAAAAGTCTTGACCGTGCTGCACCATGCATCAAAAAAACGGTTCCCCTTACAATCATTCTTGAATTGTTGAAAAACCTGATATTAGTACCAGATTCTATGAAGAGCGTTTTACCCTTTTCTATAACAATATCTTTTGAAAGTATAAAAGGAGAGTTAATCTGGCTAAGCATAGTATTTTGCTTTACATCTTCAAGAACTCCGGTGGAAAAAGGAAGTATAAAATCAGAAAATCTGTAGACAGGAGGAGAAGGAAGACCTTTAGTACCGTTTGCCGATACTTTACGTATAAACATAACATCCTGTGCGGAGACCTC
>JAKJGQ010000168.1 GCA_022704305.1 Thermotogae bacterium
AAAATGCCGTTATAATGATGGGAGCAGTTCTGAATATAGGCTGCAGTATAGGAAAAAACACCATGATAGATATGAATGTGGTTGTGGGAGGCAGAGCCGTGATCGGTGAAAACTGCCATATAGGTGCAGGAACCGTAGTTGCAGGAGTTATAGAACCCCCGAGTGCTCAGCCTGTGGTTATAGGCAATAATGTTCTGGTGGGAGCAAACGCCATAATAATTGAGGGAGTGAAGGTGGGCGACGGAGCGGTAGTTGCTGCCGGGTCGGCTGTTATAAATGATGTTCCTCCCAACACTCTTGTTGCAGGGGTTCCGGCAAAATTTATAAAACATGTTGATGAAAAAACCAGAGGAAAGTCGCAGATTCTGCAGGAACTGAGAAAGCTGTGAGATTATAAGGAGGACAGCAAAGATGACTGTGGTTCAAAAATACGGCGGCTCTTCGGTAGCTGATACCGAAAAAATAAAAAGAGTTGCCATGAAAATAAAAGACAGGACTGTCAAAGGCGACAAGATTGTAGTTGTAGTGTCTGCAATGGGTAAGACCACGGATAATCTTATAAAGCTTGCAGGAGAAGTATCCTCTGTTCCAGATCCACGTGAAATGGATATGCTTCTTACAACAGGCGAACAGATATCGGTTGCACTTCTTTCCATGTCTTTAAAGCAAGCCGGGGTCCGTTCCATATCGATAAATGCCTTTCAGGCAGGTATAATGACCACATCTGATTTCAACTGTGCAAGAATAAAGAACTTTGATGTGCAAAAGATAAAAAAACTTCTCATGGACTATGATGTGGTTGTAGTAACAGGTTTTCAGGGTATAACAGACAATGGTGATCTGACCACTCTGGGCAGAGGAGGTTCGGATACTTCTGCGGTGGCGCTTGCTGCAGCACTGGAGTTCAACTGTGAAATATACTCTGATGTAAAAGGCATATATACAGTTGATCCAAAACTTCACCCATCAGCCAAAAAATTAAAAAGCATTTCTTACGATGAGATACTTGAAATGGCTAACTCCGGTGCCAAAGTACTTCATGACAGATCAGTCGAGATAGCTAAAAAATATGGGGTGGTGCTTTACTGCGCCGGAACGTTCAGTGAAGAGGAGGGAACATACGTAATGCAGACTAACATAGAAGATCCTGTAGTCAGCGGTCTGAGTGTAATGGAAAATCAGACCAGGGTCGTGATTTCAAACCTGCCGCTTGATTATAAGCTGGTACATAAAATTTTTGAAAGAGTCGCAAAAGATGGTCTGAATGTTGATATGATTTCTATAATAGGCATTGATGAAGGACTAAAACTTTCTTTTACCGTTATACAGGAGTATGAGAAAAAACTTGAGGATATACTTGAAAAGTTTCTCATGGATTTTAAAAACTGCAATGTAACGTATGAAAAGGGATTTACTAAAGTATCTGTAGTGGGGATAGGCATGAAAACAAGTACCGGTGTAGCTTCTTCTTTTTTTAAGGCCATGGACAGTGTTCCGGTGAAACTTGTAACCACATCAGATATAAAGATCTCCTGTCTTATTGAAAATAGATATAAAGATGACATAGTCAATGCCCTTGTAAAGGAGTTTGATCTATGAAAAACTATGAAAACCTTCTCGAAATGTATCATCCGTTCGATATAGCGGTGGAACGTGCGGAAGGAGTTTATATATATGACAGATATGGCCGAAGGTATCTGGATTCATTTTCGGGAATAGGGGTTATGAGTCTGGGACACTGCCATCCGGAGGTTTCGGCTGCATTCATAGATAAAATAAGCAGATATGCACACCTTTCAAACTACTTTCTGGATGAAGATTGTATATATGTTGCAGACAAGCTGGTTTCATTTTCCGGTAAAAAAGGAAAAGTTTTTTTTACCAACTCTGGTACCGAAGCTACCGAAGCAGCTTTAAAAGCAGTAAAAAAAATCAGTACTGCCTGTAAAAACAAGATAGTTTTTTTTAAAAACGGGTTTCATGGCAGAACCCTCGGAGCTCTTTCCGTGAACGGATTTGAAAATCTTACCGGACAGTTTATGCCGTTACTTGGAAATACAGTTTGCCTGAATATAAATGACTGTGAAGAACTTGATAAATATATGCTTGAAAATGCTCAAAATACAGCAGCTATGTTTGTTGAACCCATACAGGGTTCGGGAGGGGTGCTTCCTCTTACACGGGAGTTCGCACAAAAAATAGAAAAGTACCATAAAGAGTGCCGTTTTCTTCTTATAAGTGACGAGGTTCAGGCCGGACTTGGAAGGACGGGAAAGATCTATTCATATCAGAACTATCCTCTTGACCCAGATATAATTACTCTTGCCAAATCACTCGGAGGAGGTCTTCCTCTGGGAGCAGCAGTATTTCTTGAAGAAAGCGGTAATATCCTCAAAGATCCCGATCATGGCTCAACATTTGCTCCTAATCCTGTTGCTCTTGCCGGAGCCCGTGTTATAACAGACAAAATACCTGAAGTTGTTGAAGGAGTAAATGAAAAATCTGAATATCTAAAGAAAAAGCTTGAGCCTTTGACCTGTGAAAATATAGCGGAAGTAAGGGGAATGGGCCTTATGCTGGGAGCTGTTATGGAAAAACCGATGGAAAACCTTCTGAAAAAAGGAGTTGATAATTTTATTCTTCTAAATCTGGTAAGGAAAAGTATAATCCGTTTACTTCCGGCTCTTAACATTACTTTTCAACAGATTGACGAGATGGCAGAAAAAC
>JAKJGQ010000169.1 GCA_022704305.1 Thermotogae bacterium
TAAGTCTTATCTGCTCTGTATGTTTTCTTGCGGCAATTTCAGGCACTACTCCACCAAATACTTTGTGTATATCTATCTGAGAAGAAACCACGTTGCTTAAAAGCTCGTTTCCGTCTTTTAATACTGCCGCTGCCGTTTCATCGCAGGAAGTCTCTATTGCAAGTATATTTCCTTTCATATTTCAGGCACTTTCTTTTTCAACAAGAATAACCTTTTTGTTTTTATTAACCACTTCTTCATCAATAACTATTCTTGTATATTTTTTTGAAAGATCAGGTGCATCAAACATTGTCTCCAACATTATCTCCTCGAATACGCTTTTCAGAGCCCTTGCACCGGTTCCTCTATTGAGCGCCTTTCGGGCTATAGCTTTAAGAGCTTCGTCCGTAACCTGTATGTCAAGTCCGTCAAGAGCAAGAAGCTGCTTGTACTGCTTGAGAATTGCGTTTTTAGGCTCGACCATTATTTTGACAAGATCGTCCTCACTAAGATCATAAAGTGTAGTAACAATCGGAAATCTTCCCACGAACTCCGGTATAAGACCATAATGGACAAGATCGTCTGGAACAACATTTTTAAGGATATCTCCCTTACGTATATCTTTTTTGCTCATGATCTCCTTACCAAATCCCATTGTAGAAGATTGAGTCCTTTGTTTTATTATATCGTCTAGTCCGTCAAAAGCACCGCCTGCGATAAACAGAATATTTGTGGTATCAATTTTTATGAACTCCTGGTAAGGATGTTTTCTTCCGCCCTGCGGAGGAACATTAGAAACAGTTCCTTCTACTATCTTAAGAAGGGCCTGCTGCACACCCTCTCCAGAAACATCACGTGTGATTGAAGGATTTGGCGATTTTCTTGATATCTTATCTATCTCATCAATGTATATTATTCCCATCTGCGCTTTTTCAACATCAAAATTTGCTGCCTGGACAAGCCTCAATATAACGTTCTCAACATCCTCGCCCACATATCCGGCTTCAGTTAGCGGAGTTGCATCGGCTATAGCAAAAGGAACATTTAAAAACTTTGCCAGAGTCCTTGCAATAAGAGTCTTTCCTGTACCTGTAGGCCCAATCATCAGAACATTTGATTTCTCTATTTCTGTATCGGAAAGAAGAGTCTTATCTGTAATACCCTTAATACGTTTATAGTGATTGTATACTGCCACTGATATGGCTTTTTTAGTGCTTTCCTGTCCCATTACATACTTGTCCAGTTCCTGCTTTATCTGCCGTGGAGTAGCTAACTTTACCTGTTCTGAGTTCTTCGAAAGGACATTGTTTTTCTTATTGTCTTCTATAAGGTCATGAAAAAGTCCCACACAGTCATCACATATATACAGACTGTTCGGTCCTGCGATTAATGTTCCGGCTTCAGTTGAGTTGCGCCCACAAAAGGAGCAGTACTTTTCTTTTGGTTCTTTCATCAGTTTAATTCCTCCTAAGTTCCATTCTAATAATTCAATATAGATTATATCGTTATTTTTTTAAAGCCATGGCGGTTTTGTAATTTTACCGTTAATTTTTGATTTCCGAAATGTAAGTTCCGGCCAGAACCAGAGCTGCTCCGCCTATTGTGTATATATTCGGGATATTACCAAGTATCACAGCGTCGGCGATAACTGTCACGACAGGAATAAAATAAATACCGTTGGTAGCTGTCTTCGCACCACAGTCTCGTATGGCCTTATTCCAAAAAATATATCCCAGTGCTGAACAGAAAACCCCAAGGTATATAAGTCCGGCTACAGTCTGAAAGCTTATCTGTTTACTTACCCATAAATGGAGCTTATTTTCCGAGAAAAAAAGAAAAGGTATAAAAAACAATGCACCAAGAAAGTTAATGTCTCTTGAAACTATTTTATTATCAAGATGATGGAGTTTTTCTTCGGCAATAGTATAGATAACCCATGAAACAACTGCACCAAACATAAGAAGATCTCCCATAGGATTAAGCTTGAGAACAAACCTCCCGTTCATTACTAACATAGCTACTCCGCCAAAAGCAACCACAGTCCCTGCATACCTTATTCTTCCAGAAAGCTTTTTTTTCAATATGTCTGAAACCAGAAGGTATACCAAAGGCGTAGCAGATATTATAAGCGAGGCATTTGAAGGTGTAGTATATATTAGCCCAGAATTTTCAAACAAAAAATATGCAGTAACCCCAAAAAAAGAGGCCAAGAAAAGATAAGCAAGATCTTTTTTTGAATATTTATTGAACTTTCTTATAAAAACCAGCATAACAATCCATGCAATATTAAATCTTATGAAAGCAGCAATTACAGGATCTATTGCATCCACAACTACTTTGGTGGCAACAAATGAAACACCCCAAAAAACAACAGTAAGCCACATCAAAAAAATACTTTTTTTCAACCTGCTCCTCCATCAGTCTCCGAATGGTTCAAATATAATACATACGGGCTTTTTTATATCCATAAACTTTTCTGTGTCTAATTCTTTCATTTTTATGCCGGACATTCTTGAACCTGATAAAAATTCATCCACCTGTGAAAGGGCAAATCCAACATGGGTAGTCTTATAATGCATAGGAATAACAATTTTTGGCTCTATTCTGTTTACTATTCGTAATGCTTTTTCAGGACCGACCGTATATATCCCTCCTGTAGGAATCATAAGTATATCAACCTTTCCCATTTCATTAAAAAATCTTTCATCAGGAATGTGACCTATATCTCCC
>JAKJGQ010000016.1 GCA_022704305.1 Thermotogae bacterium
AATACTGTAAAAGAAAGGAAAAAGAGGTGCTACTATGATAAAGGTAGTTGCAAAAAATTACGTTCGTCAAAACGATTTAGCACAAGTTGTGGAACTTTATAGGGAACTTATAGAACTTACCAGGAAAGAAAAGGGCTGTATCAGGTACGAGCTTTATCAGGATGAAAAGGATCCTTTAAGCATAGCTATGATAGAAGAATGGGCAACGAAAGAAGATCTTGAAAGACACTTATCCTCAGACCATTTCTTAAGACTTGTACCTCAAATAAGAGAGCATATGCAAAAGCAGACAGATATGGGAGTTTATAATAGGCTTATATGATTATTAGGTTAGATTCATTACAGGGGGGAAGAAGATGGAACAGCTTTTTTATCAGGAAAGAGAGATTTTTGAAGAAGTAGACTTATGTAGAAAAGATGGTTTACTTAACAGAGAAAGTATAGGATGGGCAAGAAATTCAGTTATCAACTGCAATCTTTCCGGCAGATGGCTACGGAAAAAGAAATGGAACTACTGGTATATCATGGGTTCAGACTGTCTTTTTTCGGTTACAGTATCCAATATTGATTACGCCGGAATGGTTTTTGCTTATTTTTACGATAGAAAAACACGACGGTTTATAGAGAAAACTGTTATGACTCCTTTCGGAATGGGCTGCAAAATGCCTTGCCAAGTCAATAAAACTGTTACTTTTGAGAATTCTTTACTTAAAGTAAAAATACTTTCAGAAGGAACAGATACACATATTTTTTTCGAAGATACTGATTTTAAAAAAGAAAAAATATTTGGCGAGTTTGTCATAAAACCTTATAACGATCAAGAAACACTTAATGTAGTTATTCCATGGAATGAAAGAACTTTTCAGTTTACATCCAAACAAATAGGTCTGCCCGTAGAAGGAACCCTTACCTTGGGAGACAAAACATATTTTTTCAACTCAAAGGATTCTTTTGCATGCCTTGACTTTGGAAGGGGAGTATGGCCATACAAGGTAAATTGGAATTGGGCAAGCGGCTGCGGAAAGTTTAATGGCAGATCTGTGGCTGTTAATCTTGGAGCAAAATGGACCGACGGCACAGGAATGACAGAAAATGCAATTTTTATTGATGGTAAATGTATAAAACTGAGTGAAAATGCTGTTTTTGAGTATGATAAAAATAATTTTATGAAAGCTTGGAACCTTAAGACCGCCATATCGGACAGGGTTAATCTTGTTTTTACTCCTGAGTATGAAAGAGTCGCCAAATCTAAAATGCTTTTTCTTGAATCTGAAGTCCATCAGATGATCGGTGTTTTCAACGGATATGTAAAAGACGAAACAGGGCAGAAAATCTCTGTAGAGAATATGAGCGGCTGTTCCGAAGAACATTTTGGAAAGTGGTAGCTTCAGTAATTATGTCTTTTGAAGATTTTTTTCAAAAGACATTTTTTTTGCTTGACAAAATCAAAAGAAAATAGTACAATACTCATGTACTTAGTTAGTTGAGTAATTAACTAAGAAATGGAGGTGAACAGATGAAATTCGATGAAACATCAACTCAGCCCATATTCTTGCAGGTAGCGGAGCTCATTGAAGATATGATTCTTCAGCAGACGCTTAAAGAAGAGGACCAGATCTTTTCAACCAACCAGCTTGCGCAGACCTACAATATAAATCCCGCCACAGCAAGAAAAGGGTTTTCAATCCTCACGGATGAAGGGATTCTCTACAAGAAAAGAGGTCTTGGAATGTACGTAAGCTCGGGAGCACTGACAAAAATAAGAGAAAAAAGGAGAAGAGAGTTCTTGAACGACTTTATAAAAAAACTTATGACTGAAGCAGAAAAACTTGGAATAAAAAAATCAGAGCTTATTGAAATGATAGAAAGCTACAAGGAGGAGAAAAAATGAATCAGGCAATAGAAATTAATCTTCTTAATAAATTTTACGATAACTTCCATGTACTGAAAGATATTTCCCTTTCCATACAGGAAAACAGAATATACGGATTGATTGGCAGAAACGGCGCAGGAAAGACAACTCTTATGAAAACAATTGCAGGTCAGATATATTATAAATCCGGTTATATAAAAATTTTCGGTCAGGACACACGTAAAGACGAAACAGCAGTAAATAAGATCTGCCTTGCCCGTGAAACCCTAGGAGCATACTATGAACAGAATACTTCTATAAAGGTATCAAAGATATTTGAAATAGCAGGGACTCTTTTTAAGAACTGGGATGAACAGTACGCCAGGCATCTTGTAAAAAGACTTGGTCTTGACACTAAAAAATATTACAACAAAATCTCCAAGGGCATGAAAACCACAGTAGGCATAATAATCGGCCTTGCAAGCCGGGCAGAGATAACGATGTTTGATGAACCATACATCGGTCTGGATCCTGTGGCAAGAGATATATTCTTTGAAGAGCTCAACAAAGATTATATGGACAATCCTCGTACCATGATAATATCCTCACATCTCATAAAAGAGTTTGAAACACTTTTTGAAAGCATTATAATGATTGACAAGGGCAGAATACTAATTGATGATACGCTCGAAAGCATAGAGCAGAAGTACTTTTACCTGAGCGGAAAAGAAAGCAGCATTGAAAAGGTTCTTGACGGACTGAAGATTCTTTCGAAGGAAAAAATCGGAGGACTTGCAAGTTATGCTGTAACTGGAAAACTCAATGAGCTTGATTATGATAAATTGTCAAAGTACGATATACAGGTATCAAAGATGGATATACAGAAAATACTTGTGAACCTGACTAAGGAGGACGAAGCAGATGAGTAAAGATGTTTTAAAGGCTTTTAAAGTCATCATAAGCATGATAAAGGAAAGTTTTTATATATTTCTTGTGGTTGGAGCGGTTATAGTTCTTGCAAATACATCTATGGGATATTTTTTCGACTCTGATGCAGTCGGTCTGGACGCTTTTTTTCACACTTTGAAATCTAATCTGGCAATAAATTTTTCTGGAATGCTCTTGCTTTTTTCTTTTGTTTCAGTAATTGTTCTATTTGCACAGACAATCAACATGCTGCTGATGTTTTCTACCCCGCGTAAACATATAAGATATGCGGTAAATATATATCTTCTTGTTCTTCCTATTGTAATTGGAGCCATAGTTAATCTATTGCTTTTACTTATTGATGTTCCTTTTGGGAGAGTTAGTCTGGCCATAACCATAATTTCCATATTATACTTTGTAGTTTTTTACACCGGTTTCCTTGCCATGCTCGGAAAAAGATTTGGGTGGCAGTATGTGGTGGGAACAAATATTCTTGCGGTTTGCTTTATAATGGCAGGTTATAACCATATTTTCAAATTTATTGTTTTTGGTGAAGGCAAAACAGCTTTTCTTATACTTGCAGGTGCAGCTATTGTAATTTTGTACTTTATTACCAATCATCTTATGAAGCGTTCAGAGTATAAATACTAGGAGGAATAAAATGAATAAAAAAGGATTGATCTTTCTTGTATGCAGCGTAATAGTTCTTATATTTACGGCATTTTACTACTTCCCAAACTACTATAATTTTTATATACTTGATGAATTTAACTCTGTATTCAGCGGAAATCTTGAGACTAACATGGAGTTTGAAGCAAAAAAAGATACTGAGCTGGTATTTACTTCAATATCTGGCTTGTCTGATATGCACGCAGCCATATACACAGAATCCGGAAATGAAATAGTCAGCATTTCAGATCTATCAAAAGATACTAAGCTCATCAGGATCTCTTTGACTCCTGGCAAGTATTTTTTTAAAATCTTAGGACAGAGTGACGGTCAAAAGAAAAAAATATCCTATAATATTGCCTATAAAAGATTTGAGATGGCTTGGCAGAAAGAGTATACCGAGGAATAACCATGAGCTTTTATCTAAGCCTTGGTTCTCCAATGCAAAGTAATGATTTTGATAGTATCTCCAGAATCGCAGCAAAAGGAGTAGTAGGACATCCGGAAAGAATGCTTATGATAAAAACTTACCATCACGGTTATAAATTCCCCGGCGGAGGAGTTAAGACCGGAGAAGACCTTTTAAAAGCTTTATCTAGGGAAATAAAAGAAGAAACGGGGTTCTCTGTTGTACACATGAGTGATGAAGTAGGAGTTGTTTATGAAAAGCGCGCCGATATCTATGATCCTTCAAAAATTTTTATTATGAAAACTGTATTCATAAAGTGCAGTATCAATGAAAAAACCTTCTGTGAATTATCTTTAGATGCGTACGAAAAAGAACTAGGTTTTACCCCTGTTTTTATAAGCTTAAAAGAAGCTCTCGCAGAAAACGAACGTATTATAACGGTAAATCCCGATTTTGATACGTGGCTTTTCAGAGACACCCAGGTGCTCAAACGACTTTTGGAAAGCTTTTAAAGCAGCTGCTCTACAAACAAAATACTGAGAACATATTAACAAAAGCCAGGCAATCATAAGCCTGGCTTTTGTTAATATAAAAATATGTGAAAGAGAAAAAGCTACGCTGTCTCAATCATCAGAGTAAAAATTTTGAAAGGGTCAAAACTGAAACTGACAGTATTTTCTTTTACCTCAAGTTTTTGCTCTATGTCATGAAGAATATTGGTTAGATATACTGCTTTTATAGGAGTATTCTCAAAGTTAACTGTAAGTTTTCCAGATGTTCCAAGTACCTCAGCGATTCTGAGATAAATATTTTTTTCATCAGTTTTCCTCAATGAATAAATCTTAAAAGCTTCAGAGTCTATTTTTATTTTAGGATACTCATAATTGACACTTCCGTTAAAAACCTCCGGCCTTTTGTTATACTGTTCGGCTAACAACGATACGTCTTTAATCGAGCAGCTCTCATGGGAGAATATAATATATGAAAACTCATGACTGCCCTCATCTGCAAAAAAATCAGGATATATGCCAGATTTGATTAAAGACAGTTCGATCTCGGAGTTCTTAACATAATGCCCATATTTACAGTCGTTTATGACTGATACTCCAAAATCCTCCTGCGATATATCAACCCATCTGTGACCGAGTACTTCAAACTTTGCTTTTTCATAAACGGTATTGTTGTGGGTAGGCCTTTCAATATAACCGTTATCAATATCGTACTTTGCATATCTGTTGAGCACCTTTGTTGGAAAAATGGCCTTAAGAAGCGCTCTTCTCATGTGCCAGTCAGCTTTAGAAACAACTTCTATATACTGGGCAGTTTTATATAGTATGTAGTACTGTTCTATTTTAGAACTTTCTATCTGGTACTCAACCTTGATTACTTTTCTTATATCTCCTTCTTCAACTGTTTCTATGCTTTG
Source organism: Thermotogae bacterium (assembly GCA_022704305.1). Lineage (GTDB taxonomy): Bacteria > Thermotogota > Thermotogae > Petrotogales > Petrotogaceae > UBA5851. The sequence continues at coordinate 5,284 of JAKJGQ010000016.1, forward strand.
TGCCTTTAATTGAACTCCCGACTTATAGTAATTTTTATCGATATCCCAGTTTTCCCAGTAATACGGTATGTTTTTGTACAGCATAAGTCTGTTCATTCCATGGTCAGAAACTGTTTTCCCGGTTTTTTTATGGTATATATCAACCGTTCCGTCATCATTTATCGTGGCTTTTATAAACTCATTTTCCATCAGTCTGCTATCTGTAAAAACTATACTCTCGCTATGCTCATCTGCATGAACAGCACTCAGATTCACCAAATCCAGAGCAGAGATTTTTTCTTTTATAAAGTACAGGTATCTTCCTTCAAAAGTTTTCTGTTTTAAAAGCTCTTTACCTTCAAAAAATACTTTCATATTCTTTTCATGCTCAAAAACTATATAATTATGGGTGCTTGCCGGATTGAACAAAGCAAGACCTTTATCAGAAGCTTTTTCAGAAATTATTTTTTCAGATAGCTCTGCTGATTTTTGTATTACTTGACTAAGCTCTGTTTCGGTATCTTCATACACTTCTTTGATTGACGATCCCGGAAGAATATCGTGAAATTCATTTCTGAGAAGCACTTCCCACTGACTATCCAAAAAATTTTGATTATTGCAGTTAAATAAAGTATTTAGAATTTCGGCTTTTCTTAGTTCGTTCTCCGCTAGTTTGTGAAATCTTTTGGTTCTTGCCTGTGAGGTGTAGGTTCCGCGATGCAGCTCAAAGTAAAGCTCACTATCCCAAACCGGAAGTTTTGAATAATCTACTTCCTTTTCTACCCTGTCAAAAAAATCTGATGCGCTTGAGTACTCTACTTGGGGTATACCAGCCGCCTGGGAAAGCGGATGAAAATTTTCGCACATTTCTTCCGTCGGGCCTCCTCCGCCATCGCCATATCCGAAAGAAAGTAGAATTGATGAGAGCTCCCCTTTCTGTCTAAAATTATTCCATGTATTAATTATTGACTTTGCACTTATCTTGCCGTTATATCCATCTTCCATATTCTTATAACTGTAATACAGAACATCTGATCCGTCGATTCCCCTCCACCTGCACACATCATATGGAAAGTCATTTGTATCGTTCCAGAAAAGCTTAGTAGTCACAAAATACTTTATACAGGCCTGCCTAAGTATCTGGGGAAGTATCCATGAAAAGCCGAAAACATCCGGAAGCCAACAGTTATTGGCTCTTTTCCCAAACTCTTTTTCAAAGAATGTCTGACCATAATAAAACTGTCTGATCAAAGATTCTGCAGAAGGAACATTGCAATCTGATTCCACCCACATACCTCCTGCAGGCTCCCATTTTCCTTCTTTCACAAGTTTTTTTATCTTCTCAAAAACATCCGGAGAAAGCTCTTTTATGTCTTTATACATCTGAGCTGAAGACTGGCTGTAGATAAACTCCGGATACTTCGCTGAAAGCTGGATAGCATTTGAAAAGGTTCTTTCAATCTTCCTTTTCGTTTCGTCAACCGGCCACAACCACGCATAGTCTATATGCGCATGTCCCATAACATATACTTTTCCTGTCTTTGGAAACAGATTTTTTAGTTTTTCCAAAGCGTTTTTATACTCCGGAAATTTTCCAAAAAAGTTCATTTTGACCTCTGAATTATCTCTGTGAGAATGTCTTGTAAACTCAGGATGTGTCCATACATTTGTTACATCAGAAATTATTGAAGGATTATCCAGGATATTGAGAAGGTACTTATCCGTATCTCTGGGAACATAAACACTTGAAAGAAAATCATCGGTACATTCAATTATTTTTAATGAAAGACTATCATTTTCGCTTTCCTGAGAAATATTGATCATATTGTTTACATATATGACAGCCTTCTTAAGCTCATCGTCGTATTTCACAAGACGGGCATATCTGAAGACAGCTTCCTCTTTTGTCCCGAAAAGACCTCTGGGTACGGTAAAAACCTGTATTACATGCTCCTTCCCGTCAGCAAAAGAAGACAGATTAATTTCTTTGTGAAAAACATTTATCTCTCCAAAAGGTTTTCCGTCAATTTTTACAAGGCTTTCTCCTCCAAACCACCCGCTCATATAGACAGAGTAATTTTTTTCACATTTTTCCAGGAGAATCTGTTTTTGAAAGCTTACTGGAGAGGTTTCCTTTTCCCAATTAAAATTAAAATTAATCTTATTGTTGTTAAACATCCATTCTTTTATATCCTGGCACTCCACTATGCAGTAAGGAAGTACTTCTGCAAGCATATGCTTTAAATGCTGTATATCGTTGCTTTTGTTTTTATTCACGATGGATATCCTCCTTATTCTCCATACAACCGCATGATGCTCTTACTATAAGCGAAACCGGTATTCTGTTTTCATCTTCTACATGTTCTTTCTTAATAAGTCTAACCATTATCGAAGCAGCATACTCTCCAAGCTGCGGAAGATTCTGCTTAACTGTTGTGAGTTTAGGTTCAAGGATTTTCGAAACATAATCATTATCAAACCCTATTATTTTAACATCCTTGGGGAGATTAAACCCTTTATTCAGAAGGAATGAGTATCCTCTTACGGCCATCATGTCATTGCAAAAGAAAATAGCCTGTTCATGTTCTTTCTTCAGATGAGTTATAAGATTGCTATAATCCCCGTCTATCACCGGTACTTTTATTATGGTGGGAGAAAATCTGAGCCCGGTTTTTATCCCTTCGTACCTTTCATTTACACTGGAAATATTAAGATCTTCACTGGTAACAAAAATAGCCGACTCAATCCTATGAACTTTCCTCATATGTTCACCTAAAAGTCTCCCACCCTGGCTGTTGTCCGTAATAACAGTCGGAACAGGAAAACCCATATCAATGCTCCTGTCAACAAAAACAACAGGAAAGTTCTCTTTAATGAGCTCCTTAAGCAGATCATCGGCCAATGAAATAACTGTCGGCTCCATTATTATACCGTCTACCCCCATTGATAAAAGCTCACTTATAGCCTTTTTCTCCTGGGCAAGCCCTGGTGTATGTTCTGCTATAAAACACTTGCTCCCTATAGTGGAGCAAAATTTTATTATTCCATAAACAATTTGTGAATTATGTACTATTATTCCTATTTTCTTCTGCGATACTATATTGATTTCAGTAACAAAAGTTCCTACACCGAAAATTTTTGTAAGCAAACCCTTCTTTTCTAAATCATCTAAAGCCTTTCTTACGGTGGTTCTTGTAGTATCAAACTTCTCAGCAAGCTCATTTTCAGAAGGAATTTTATCCCCGGGAAGATACTTGCCTGAAAGGATAAGATCCTCAACATAATTTGTTATTTGCAGATACAGCGGAATCATTAGGATACCTCCTGAAAAGATAAAATTTCTTAAATTACTTTATTTTATCGCATTTTGCTATAAAAAATACACTTCTTATTAGTTGTTGTGCTTAAGCCATTCCAATATCTGCTCAACATATCCAAAACACAACCCTACAACTGTATCTGCACATCCATAATAAATAGCTATCCTTCCGCTTTCTTTTTCATTAAGAGCAGCAACAGGAAAAACAACATTCTGGACATCCCCAACACATTCATAGAGCTGCTGAGGGGAAAGAAGATACGAAGATGATCTTTTGATTACTTTCCACGGTTTTTCCAGATCAGTAAGAGCCGCTCCGAAACTGTAAACATATCCATTGCATGAAAGAAGGACTCCATGATAAATAATCAGCCATCCTTCCGATGTTTCTATAGGACAAGGGCCTGCACCTATCTTTAAAGACTGCCACGGCGAATAACCAGGAGACATTACAAAACGGTGCTTCCCCCAATAAACCATATCAGGACTTTCGCTAAAAAAGATATCTCCAAAGGGAGTATGACCATTATCAGATGGTCTGTTTAGCATACAAAATTTTCCGTTAATCTTTCTTGGAAAAAGTACCCCGTTTCTGTTGAATGGCACAAATGCATTTTCAATCTGATAAAAACTTTTAAAGTCATAGGTATATCCAATCCCTATAGTAGGACCATGATAACCGTTGCACCAGGTTATCCAGTACCGGTCATCTATAAAAACAACTCTAGGGTCATATTTGTACTCACTTTCTATTAAATCATCCGTTTCGTTAATAAAACGGATCGGCTCATCGGAAATTTTCCAGTTAATCCCGTCATCACTGAAACCGCTTCTTATATTCATCCTTCTGTTGGTATCATCAACTCTGAAAACACCTGCAAATCCGTTTTTATACTGCACGACCGCACTGTTAAAAATACTGTTTGCTGCTTTTGCCTGATCTCTTTTTATAATAGGATTTTTAGAGTACCTCCATAACAATGCATCAGATCCGGCAGGCTTATCTTCCCAGGGAAAGTTAGGCTTCATGGAAAAATCTGCTATCATAAAATCACTCCCGTTTATTTTAAGCCCGAAAGCTTAATACCTTCTATAAGATACTTTTGTGCAAAAAAGAAAAATATTATCGTTGGAAGAATCGTAAGCGCCGATGCCGCCATTGCCTGATTCCAGAATGTACCGTATCTGCTCATAAACATGGGCATACCCAGCGCCAAAGGATACTTTGATTCACTTGTAATATAGATTAACGGCCCCATATAATTGTTCCATGACCCCGTGAAGGTAAAGAGACTAATCAGCGCGAGAACCGGTTTTGAAAGTGGAAGCATAATTTTAAAAAAAATTTTTAACTCTCCCGCACCATCAAGTTTGGCAGCTTCAAGTATATCGTTGGGAATAGTGTTGAAAAACTGTCTCACCAGAAAAACATTCATAGCTCCGCCCCCAAGAAAAGCAGGTACAATTAAAGGCAGGAAGGTATCCAGCCATCCGAGATGTTTATAAATCATAAAAACAGGTATCATAGTCACAACACCCGGAAGCATCACAGTACTCATCATAACCGCAAAGAAAAAATCCCTTCCTTTCCATTTGATCTTTGAAAATCCATATGCCACAAAAGAAGAAGACAAAACAACTCCTATAAGATTAAATACGGTAATTATAACTGTATTTTTGAGATACATAAAAAACGGAAACTTATTAAGTGCTTTGGCATAATTTGACCAATCAGGAGATTCAGGAAATATTCTGGGAGGAAAAATCATAAGTTCACTGTCTGGCTTTAATGATGTTCCGATCATCCAGAAAAAAGGCAGAAGATATATCATAGTAATAATTATTAAGGCAATTCTTCTGGGTATATAAAGTTTTATTTTTTTCATTATAATCGCCACCATTCTTTATTAATTTATGAACCCAGGTAATAAACCCACTTTTTTTGAAAAACAAAATAAAAAATAGTGAGTATAAATGTCACTCCGAATAAAAACCATGCCATTGCAGATGCATAACCCATATTTGTATATGTAAAGGCATGTCTGTATATATACATCGACAGTGACATACTTGCATTCGCTGGTCCTCCGTTGGAAAGAAGCATAGGAAGGTCAAATATTTGCAAAGCTCCTATTGTAGAAGTCACCAGATAATAAAAAATTGTCGGAGTTATAAGAGGTAACGTTATTTTTTTAAAGACGACAAATCTATTAGCTCCGTCTATTCTGGCTGACTCATAAAATTCTCTTGGGATGTCTTTAATTGCAGCTGAAAATATAAGCATAGAGCTGCCTACGCCCCATTGAGCAGCAAGCACGATTGTAGGCTTAACCCACGCTTCACTGCTGAGCCAGAGTGGTCCCTCGAATCCTAAAAGTTCAATAAATGCATTTACAATACCCATATACGGATGGAAAAACCATGTGACTACCGCTGAAAAACCAAACGCCGGAACAATAGAAGGCAGATAAATTGCTGCCCTGTAAAAAGAAGTTTCTTTTAGTGGTTTATCCAGTAAAATTGCTGTTCCAAGAGCAACAAGAAGACCTATGGGAACAAGACCTACTGTCATCCATACTGTATTCATAAGACTTTTAAAGAAAAGAGGGTCAGAAAACATATTTACATAATTTTCTGTGCCTGTCCATTGCACCTTTGTGGTTATGCTGAAACGTGTAAATGTGTAGTAAAAAGACGCAATAAACGGCAGAAGGGTAAAAATCAAAAAACCTACAAGCCATGGAGAAATAAAAAAAATTCCTTTAAAAAAATTTAATGAGTTATTCTTTCTCATCCGTAAAAACCCTCCTTACATAAGCCTCCGCATGGAAAATCCATGCGGAGGAATGTAAAATTCATTCAATAAGCTTCTAATCCATAAACCTCTACTTCATAAATTCTAGCTGCTTTATCTCCGCCTTGCGTGGGTTTTTCTATGAAAAGCCTTAAATATCTGGCTTTTGCAGGCGCAAACGAATCTTCTGTAACTCCTTTTTTATTTGAATCTACTGAAACAACATCAGTCCATTGCTGGGCATCATTGCTTACCTGTATCTTGTAGATCTGAGTATTCATATCCGGTGATTCATTTCCTGACTGTGCATGCTTTACGATAACTCTGTTTATGATTACCTCTTTTTCAAAATCAATAACCAGCCAATGAGGTAAATCACCTACAGCACACCATTTGCTATTATTTTCAACAGTTCCGTCAACAGCCATGGAAGGTTTTTCAGAGGGCACGTTAGAGCTTGCATAAGTATTTTTGTTCAATGCCATATTCTTAACGTTTGCAGCTTTTTTAGTGATAACAATAAGCGGATCTACTGTTTTTACACTTTCTCCTTCGGAGTTAATGGCTTTAAGAGTAACTGGAAATATACCTTCCTTTTCGTATACAACTTCAGGTGAGACTTCATAAGATATTTCCGGAGTTGCTCCGGGAAGTATCCATACAAGCTGTTCTGTTACTTCTGAGGACAGACTGTTAAGTCTTATCTTTTCACCAGGCATAGCTATTGTATTGCTTATTTCAAAATCAGCTTTTGGAACTGGATAATTCGGCCAATTGAATACAACAAACTCCCTCAGACTTCTGTTCATACCACCATCAACCGCAACTACTTCCAGTGCCGAACTATCTTCCTTTCCGAATCTTTTTATCTCGGAAATATACGTATAGTTATTATAACTAGCCCACACAAACTCACGTGTCTGATCTGGTAAAACTCTGTATATTTCATAAAACTTAGCATCCTTGCTTTCCTGCCAATGCAGGAGAAGCTGCGCATAAAGCCCTTCTCTGAACTCAATACTGTCGATCTGTACTCCTTTAACTGAAGATATGATTTTTTTACTCTGAGGTACTAAAGCAATCTTTCCAATATTTAAAGAGTATTGTGCTGTTTCTTTTCCTACTACTCTTATACTTATTTCTGTTATCGTTTTTCCCATGTACTCTGAAAGAGAAGTACTGGTTTCTTTCCACATTCCTTCAGGATGATCCGCTTTTATAGAAATCTCTTTTCCGTTAGAAAGCTTTAAAATATAAAATACATCTACAACATTATCTTTTGCTTTTATAGCTGCTTTAAAACAAGAATCAGCTTTTATTTCAAGATTAGCAGCGTAAAGATTAACTTCTGAAGATTCATTATTTCCTATATTCCCCTGGAACTTAAGCGATGTTCCTCCATAGAAAGCATCATCATAGTCAACAGTAATCTCAGGAACACTTTTACCTGAAACTTTCCAGCGATATGTCGGGAACACATCGGTAAGACTTCTGTTGTACCATTCTTTTTGAGATTTTCTTTCGCCGTTTATATAGAAAGACTTACCATGACCAGCACAGAAGGAGGTTGAAAAAGATGTCCCTGTTAAAGGTGATTTTTCATTTACGAAACTGGCTATCCCTCTCCACCTGTACTGCTTATAGTCTCCCCAATCTATCTGAGAGAACTCTTTTTTAGCGTTATATTCAAGAACTTTGTGCTCTCCTATCCACAAGCTTTCTTCTTTATTCCAAAACTCTTGAGGAGTTTTGGAATCATAGTATGACCAGCTCGGACAGTACAGTCCAAGGGAAAGCATGAGCTTTTCATTGTCTGCAATAAGCTTGGGCCAGTTAAATGCCGTAAGATATCCACTTGCTTGAAGATCAAACCCTACAAAAATACTGCTGGAATCTATACCGTATTTTTGAAGATTCTTGATCGAATTAACCACAGTATCAGGTCTTTTGGTTGATTGCCATCTAAAATCTACAAACATCTCATCGCTTACCTTTTTGTTTGTGGAAAGATCTTTCATAAAAAATGCATTCTTATCTGTAACTTCTCCCTGCCATTCAATATCTCCATTGCTGGTCATTGAATCATACCATACCACCGTCATCCATGGAGCGGATGACTTCACATACTGTATAAACTCTTTCATAAGTTTAGCGTGTGTCTCGTTACAGCCTGTAGTCTCCTGATTTATAAACCATCCGTCAAATCCGTAGTATTTAGTAATTTCAATTAACTTATCAGCAACTATAAAATGACCGTCTTCTTTTTGCAGCAGCTGATCAACCCAGTTTCTTCTTCCTCCGTAGACATTGGGAGGAAAAAAAATCGTACCAAGAACTGGAACTCCGTTTTTATGTCCGGCATCTGTCACATCGGCACTGGGTGGCACAATCACTCCTTCTCCTGCAGAACCTGCCCATGCAACAAGATAATCTATATACTGCCAAAAAGTGAAAGGATATGTCTTCATTGAACCTATCAAACCCTGTGATGGCATTCCGCTGGTAGATGAGTTCATTATAGATAGCGCCATAACTTTAATTCTTTCATCGGCAGAAGGAACTAAAGCCTGTGCCACCATTCTATTGGCAAGCGGGACAGATGCTCTGTTGTAAATTGCATCTGCATCAGCTTCATACTCCCAGTCTATAATATCGTTGGGATACCAGTATGAAGATTCAGGAAGACGTGCGTATACTATGCTTAATAATACAAAAATACAGATAACTAAGAATTTTCTCTTCATGTCTACCACCCCTATTTTTTCATAACCTTATTATATTCGGTCTGTACTTCGTTTTGTGCATCCAAAAGCGCTTTTTCTACGCTCTTCTTCCCGGTAAGCACATAATCTCTTGCTTCAACCAGCTTATCCCATAAAAGTGCACCAACAGGAAGAGGAGGTCTTGTTCTGGCATTTTCTAACAGCTCAATAAAACTTTTTTGTGAAGGATCCGCTTTAAGAAACTCATCGACAGCATTGCGGTAAGTAGGAATATGAAGCGTATCAACACTATACTGTAACTGCCCTTTTGTGGCAAAGTAATATGCCAGCTTAGCAGCATCCGAAGGGTTTTTGGCTCCTTTTGGAACAGCTATACTCCATCCTCCTGCCCATGTAACGGGTTTTCCGCTTTTGGTAGGAATTCCTCCGACTTTATACTTAAAATCTTTAGGTGCAAACTGCTTTATACCTGATATTGTCCAGTTTCCATCCACGATCATTGCAAGCTTACCTGCAGTAAAAGGATTTAAATCGCCTATTGACAGTGAACTAAAAGCGTTGAGCGTTTCATATCCAAATCTATCTGCCCATTCCTTCTGCCATGCGTATGCTTCTATTATTCCCGGATCGGTTGCAAAAATAAATTTTTCTGTCGCATTATCAAATATATTACCTTCAAATGCATATATCCATGTGTATGGCCATCCTTGAGCAAACCACGGAATGAAGCCAACCAGATCATATCTTCCTCTTTTTCCTTCCTTTGTAAGCTTTTCAGCAGCCTTTATCATGCTGTATATATCCTTGGGAGGCTCTTTAAGACCTGCACTGTTTAATAATTTTTCATTGTACAGCAACACCCTTACATCAGTATCAAAAGGGAGTGCCCACATTTTATTACTAAAAATACATTCCTCTATAGCAAAATCATAGAACTCTTTTTTCATAGCATTTATATCAATTCCGTTTTTTTGAAGAAGATCCTCCATTGGCTCAAGGACATTGTTTGCGGCTCTTTGGGAGACAGTAAACCTGTCTATGTACACAAGATCCGGACCGGTTCCGGCATATACGGCCGTCAACAATTTCGATGAGTCCGTTTCTGCAGCAGGAACCAGAACCATTTTTACTTTTATGTCCGGATTTTCTTTTTCGAACGAGTTGATTATTGCATCAATGCTGCTTTTATCAGGATCGCGCGAAAGCCCGTGCCAAAAAACTACTTCCCTTGTTCCAAAAACAACTAACGAAAATATGAGGATAAAACCAACTAAAAATAACTTGGAAAAGTTTTTCATGAATATAACACCTCCTAAAGTAAATAAAAGTATTTTTCCTCCACAACGTTTTTATTTTATAACAGTACATAGTATATTCAAAAGATATCCTTAAGTATTTAAAGAGGTTTATACCTGTATAGACAGGTATAAACCTCTTTCTTTTCAAAAATCATACTATAACTGTAAAACCATAAAAATCAAAGGTATATTTTTCCTATAACCTCGATTAAAAGACAAGCAGACTTTTTAAAGCATTTTTTTATTTTGAAGAGCATTCAGAAGAGTAGTGCTGATAATTTGTTTGCATACACTATATGAGAAAAAAATAACTGCCGGATTTCCGGCAGTTATTTATACTATTGATGCCTTATAAATACTTTCCACCGACGCTTTAAGATAATCATCAAACTCCTTGTCAGACTGCTTAACGTTTAAACCCTCGGTCAAAGCTCTTGAAAAGCTGGCTATAAGGCCATGATTTCTAGCTAACTTTTCATTTGCTTCCTCACGTGTATATCCGCCTGAAAGAGCAACTACCCTCAATACTCTCGGATGTTTTATGATCTCTGAATAAAAATCATCCACTGTCGGTATCGAAAGCTTAAGCATTACATGACTCTCTTTACCAAGCTGCTGAAGATGCTTAAGTATTTCAGACTTTAAAATTTCCTCTGATTCTTTTTTATCAATGCTTTTAATATCTACTTCAGGCTCAATTATTGGAATAAGTCCTGCATCGATTATTTTTTTTGCAATATCAAACTGCTGACTTACAATCTTTTTTATGCCATTGATATCTGCTTTCAAAATCAACGAACGCATTTTTGTTCCGAATATGTTTCTGCTGACAGCCCTTTTTAGCAACAGATCAAGCTCTTTGATGGGTTTCATCAACTGAACACCTTCATTTTCCTGATCAAGACCTTTGTCTACTTTCAGAAACGGTATCACAGACTTTTTTTCCCATAGATAATCTGCAGTAAAAACTCCTTCTATCTTTCTGTCCATAGTCTGTTCAAACAGTATGGCTCCCAGAATATGTTCTGATGAAAAAGAAGGACTTGTTATGATGCGAGTTCTCATCTGATGTACCAAATCAAACATTTCTTCATCGGTTGTATATGAATCTTTTGTAATGCCATAAAGTGCAAGTGCTTTGGGTGTACTGCCTCCGCTCTGGTCAAGTGCCGCTATAAAGCCTTTGCCTGAACGCATTTTTTCAAATTGTTTCTGCATCATTGTATTCACCTCCATACTTGTATAATAGCATTATTTTCCTGTAAGTTCAATTTGAAATTCTGGTAATATTTCATTTTTAATCTGAGATACACCACTTTCATGCTGAAAAGATTAAAAAAACACTGGTTATGTCTGAAACGCACAAAAATGAAAGTTAATGTGGTATGATATCTTTTCGGGGGGGCGAATTGATACTTAGTCTTTTATTTACTATTCTACAGGGAGGATGCATATGATTCGTCTTATGTCTGTGAAAGATTATGAAAAGGTTTATGCTTTATGGACAGGAACAAAGGGAATGGGAATGAGAAGTCTTGATGATTCACAGGAAGGTATTAAAAAATTTTTGAATCGAAATCCAAATACTTGCTTTGTATATGAAGAAGAAGGCAGTATTATAGGATGTATACTTTGCGGACATGACGGAAGACGCGCATATATATATCACGCAGCCGTGGCAGAAAACTATCGTAGAAAAGGTATAGGTAGCTTGCTTCTCAAACAAGTTTACGACTCTCTTGAAAAAGAAGGCATCAATAAAGCAGCTCTTGTAGTTTTTTCAAACAACACTATCGGTAACTCATTTTGGAAAAACCAGGGTTGGGAAAAAAGAGAAGACCTCAACTATTATAACAAGGTAATTAATCCCGAAAACAAGTAGTTATTTTAATTAACAGAATACTGCGGCGGTCAATCTTAATCAAAGATAACCCCGCCGCTTGATTCAATCTTTAATACAGCATCATCTTAAATAAGTATTTATAACAGTTATCTGAACTTCTGCAGAATTTTTACAACTTCTTCTGTCTTTAGGACTTTACCGCAAGATACCACTTTCCCGTCTATGACCAGCGCAGGTGTACTCATAACTCCATACTCTGCTATTTTTGAGAAATCAGTTACATGATCAACAGCCGTATCCATTCCAAGCTGTTTCAAAGCCTCTTTTGTCGCTTCTTCAAGTTTATTACACTTAATGCATCCACTTCCCAGTATTTTTACGGATGCTTCTTGAGCTTTAACAGTTTCTGCTTTGTCAATACTTTCAGAATCACATTTTCCGCCGCAGCTACAAGATTTAGTTTCTTCCTTTTTAATTTTTCTTTGAAAAAAAGCCATAGTAACTCCTCCTCATATAATATGACTACCGTTTTTTAGTTTCTATATTATAAAATTTTGAAATATGTTGAATAGATAACCGACAATTATGATTCCAAAGGTGCAGATTGCTGCAAAAAGACCTAAAAGTCTAGGCTTAACTGCTTTGCTAAGCATTATCATTGACGGTAAAGAAAGAGTAGTAACTGCCATCATAAAAGAAAGTATAACTCCAAGCTGTGCTCCTTTAGAAAATAGAGCTTCCGCTATTGGTATGGTACCAAAAATATCTGCATAGACAGGAACGCCTATTAATGTAGCTACTATCACTCCAAATGGATTATGACTTCCAAGAACTTTAGAAATCCACTCTTGTGGAATCCAGTTATGAATAACCGCTCCTATACCAACTCCTATAAGTATATAAGGGAAGACCTTTTTGAAGGTTGAACCCATCTGCTCTTTTGCATAGATAAGCCTGTCCTTTACTGTCAAATCCGGAGATTCTATATCTACTCCAGCAGCATTGAGAATAAACTTCTCGACATACTTTTCCATATGGAGCTTTTCAATAAGAGTACCTCCGAGTACAGCTATAATAATACCTACAACAACGTATACTAATGCAACCCTCGGTCCGAATATACTCATAAGAAGAACCAAAGAGCCTAGATCCACCATGGGAGAAGATATAAGAAAAGAAAAAGTCACTCCTAAAGGCAGCCCAGCTGATGTAAATCCGATAAAAAGAGGAATTGAAGAACATGAGCAAAAAGGCGTAACCGTTCCAAGCAAGGCAGCGATTATATTCGCTCCTAATCCGTGAAAACGTCCTAATATTTTCTTACTTCTCTCAGGCGGAAAGTAGCTTTGAATATAACTTATAGTAAAAATCAAAAAGCATAGCAGTATAACAATTTTTATTACGTCATAAATAAAAAAATTTATGCTACCTATCCAACGATTATTTAAATCATATCCAAAAGTTGACAAAACATTTCCTATTAATTCGTTCAGCCATTTCATGCCAAGTATCTGATTTTGAAAAAAATCCCATAAACCTTTAAGTACCTCCATGTTCTTTCATCCTCTCATATAGATTAATTTTTATTCATTTCTCGCAAAAACAGTTAAAAGTTTCTTCATTTGAATCAGCACTGTTAGGTGTAGTTAACTCTTTCAAAATATCAATAGCGTTCTTACTTCCCTTCTCAGAAATTCTGTAGTAAGTCCATTTACCCTCTTCTCTGCTCTCAACAATACCCGATTCAATAAGTATCTTCATATGATACGAAAGAGAGGACTGTCCGATATCAATACTTTCAAGAAGTTTACATGCACACTTCTCCCCACTTCGAAGTAATTCCAGTATTTCCAGTCTCTGCTCTTCACAGAAAGCTTTAAATATTTTCGCATACTTTTGGTTTGATATTTTCAAAAGATCACCTCATATCTATTTTTTTTGATATGATAAATTATACTTTTCATATCGAAATTTGTCAATATGTCCTGTAGTTACTTTACCATAAGATTCGCTATAAATAATAAAAACTATGCCATTGGCATAGTTTTAGGTTTTATCAGATTTCTCAGAAGCTAAAAACTTTCGCATAAGCTTATGAAGAGTATCTCTAAGCTTTATCATTTCAGAGCTGTCACAGTAATTCCCCGTATAAATTGAGCATAAAAGATTGCCGGGAATTTCTTCAGCTCTTACCTTAAGCTCTTTTCCTTTTTCTGTCAAATATATTCTTAAATTTCTTTCATCATGCGTATCCCTTTTCCTGCTTATATAACCAGTTATCTCAAGCTTTTTCAGAAGAGGAGTAAGTGTTCCTGAATCAAGAAACAGTGTATCTCCAAGCTCTTTAACGGTAACTCCATCCTTTTCCCATAAACTGAGCATGGCAATGTATGAGGTATATGTAAGATTTAATGGTTCAAGGAGGGGTCTGTACTTTTTTATTATTTCTTTTGAACATACATATAAAGCAAAACAAATCTGATTGTCTAGTTTTAAATACTCATTCTCATTCATAGTCCACCTCACAGAATATAAGTATTTAGATTTTACAATTTATATATTTATTTTTCAAGCAAAGGCCTTGACATTTTAATTAAAATTGCATACAATTTAATTGTAAGTAATTAATTATATTGAGGAGGTAGTATATATGGAATTCTTTGACATAAAGGTAAGGGATATGTACGGTAGAACAGTGACAATGCAAGAGTATAAGGGAAAGGTATTGCTAATAGTAAACACAGCGACAGGCTGTGGTTTTACACCACAGTATGAAGGTCTTGAAAATTTATATAAAAAATACAAACGTGAAGGATTTGAAATACTTGATTTTCCTTGTAATCAATTCGGCGGACAGGCACCTGGAACAGCAGAAGAAATAAATAATTTTTGCACTATGAAGTACGGAGTATCTTTTAGACAGTTTGAAAAAATTGATGTAAACGGCGAAAACGAGTCTCCTTTGTTTACATTCCTTAAAAGCAAAAAAAGTAGTATTTTAGGAACCAAAATCAAGTGGAACTTCACCAAATTTCTTATAAATAGAAATGGAGAGGTTATAGCCAGATATAGTCCTATGGATACGCCCGAAAGAATTGATAAAGATATTATGAGATTATGCAGTCAAAAATAATAGGTCAGGCCATAAGTTTTTATTTATCATTAAAAAAACAATGTATCGTTTTTCTGCTTTATTGTTCTTCATAATAATGTATAATTATATAAGTCAGATCATTATATAGCTAAGTTCAAGGGGGGAAGTCATGAAGCTTCAGGTTATAATGGAGTATAATGATGAAGGGTATCTTTTCTATTTTAAAAAGTATACTGGTGCATATGTACGTGGGAAAACCAAAGAGGAAGCATTCTCAAAAATTTCGCAGGAGCTTGACTCTTACCTGAAATGGAGCTGCATGGATGAAAATATCTTGCTAGATTCTATAGAACCTCAGGTAATTCAAGAAAAAAAAAGCTCTCTCAAAATTGATGATGCTGATTCTGATATAATATTTGAATCTGAAAAAACACCGCTTTCTTATTCAGAATACTCCGAATTGGAAAAACTTGTTCTGCGCTCTGCATATGATTTTTCAAATATGTATGAAAGTATTCCGGATAAAGATCAAACAGTTCTTAAGACAAGAAAAACTTTTTATGGAGAGGTTCCGGTTACAGCAAGAGAAATGTATGAACATACAAATAACGTGACAAGTTACTACGCCAAGGAAATAGGAATAGATTTTATAAACGATCCTGACATCTTTAAAAACAGATTGAATGTATTGCAAGAAATAGAAAAAAAAGAAGATTTTCTTCTGAATAAAGTTCTGCTTGGAAGTTATGATGAGTTTTGGTCTGTTCACAAAGCTCTGAGGAGATTCATATGGCACGACAGAATACATGCAAAAGCAATGTACCGTATGGCATTAAAAACCTTCAAAAAAGATATTTATAATCCGTTTTTTTTCATTTGATTATAGTGTTACATTTTTGGGAAACTGTATATTATGCGTTATAATAGAAACTGCCTGATTATTTTGCATACCGGAGGACTTTATGAATATAGCTGAACTTCTTCTCCTGGCTTTAGGACTTTCAATGGATGCATTTGCGGTTTCTGTCAGTAACGGAATGTGCGTTAAAAAGATAAAGCTTTCCGACTCCTTTATTATTGCTTTTTCTTTCGGAGCGGCCCAAGGATTGATGCCTTTACTAGGATTCTATCTTGGACAGGTTTTCATTGAAAGAATAAAACATCTTGACCATTATATTGTGCTGATACTCCTTACCTTTATTGGTGTAAAAATGATTCTGGAAAAACTATTTCCTTCTCACAAAGAGAAAAAACAATGTCCGGTTGAAGGGTTAAGAAAATCAGAACTGTTGCTTCAGGCTGTTGCCACAAGTATTGATGCGCTAGCAGCAGGAGTGAGTTTTGCCGCAATGCAGTCGGATATACTTATTTCTGTAGGAATAATTGCATTCGTAACGTTTGGTGTTTGTTTTGCCGGAGTACGAATAGGAAAACGCTTTGGAGACGCTGTCGGCTCATGGGCAGAAGTAGCTGGAGGACTTATCCTTATACTTCTGGGATTGAAAGTATTCATAGAACATGTAGCAGATCATGGATTTTAAAAAGTAAGGTGTCCACTTAGATGGGCACTTTTTTTATACTGATTATTTTTCAAAGAAAAATAAACTGATTATTATTTTGGAGTAATCAATTTCAAACACACTTATACAAAAACTTATTTTATTATTGACATATGCTCATAATTATGATAAAATAATTATGAGCATATGTCAATAATTATTTATGGAGGTGATAAAATGCCAGGAAAAGACGGTACAGGACCTTTAGGGTTAGGATACATGTGCAACAGAAGATTTGGATTCAGGACAGGTGGAAGAATATCAGGAAGGTGTTATAACGGTCGATATAATCGCGAAATGTTTTCTTACAACTCTGCTTTCTTAAATGATCAGACCGTTGAGAGAAGTGAGCTTGAAGAACAGTTAAGATTTTATGAAAATCAGATTGTCGATCTTAAGAAACGTATTGAGCAAACAGATAAAAAAATCTGATGTTACCTAAAAGACCAAAGATCTTGTCTTTGGTCTTTTTTGAATGTTGACATGAATCAATGTCAGTGATACTATCGTTAGTGATATTGCCTTAGTCAAACTCAAAGCAATGAGGTGGAGTATGCCTAGACCCATTAAATGGAGAAAAATTGAAAACATCCCGGGACAAACCGCTTTTATACCTGTTCGGGATGAGAATATTCAGATTGAAACTAATGTGTTAAAATTTGAAGAGCTTGAGGCTATACGATTGAAAGATCTATTAGGCTATGATCAGATAGAATGCGCTGAAAAAATGGAAGTTTCACGCCCTACCTTTCAAAGAATACTTCTGAGCGCACGGGAGAAAATAGCCGATAGTCTTGTCAATGGAAAAGGAATTCAGGTACGCGGGGGAAAGGCAACTCAAAATATCTGTCGGCTGATCTGTTCTGAATGTGGGTATAGATGGGTAGAAAATTATGAAAAGTTTGAAACAGTTCTTGAATCAGATATTAAATGCCCCAAATGCGAATCAATTAAAGTAGTTTGTGAAAAAGGATGTCGTACAGGCTATGGTTTTGGAAATTGCAGAAGAGGAGAACAAAGAAACAATTTTTAAGCTTTGGAGATGAAAATATGACAATCAAAGTATTAACTGACAATCGGGTAAGAAAACGTGGACTACTTGCAGAGCATGGTCTTTCTCTATATATTACTCACGGAGAGCAAAATATTTTATTTGATGTAGGGCAGAGTAATGTTTACTGCCATAATGCCAAGAAAATAGATCTAGATTTAAGAAAAACCGATATTATAGTTCTTAGTCACGGGCATTATGATCACTGCATGGGATTACCTTTCTTTCCTTCTGATGGGAAGCTTCCACCTATATATGTAAATCGAAGAGCCTTTCAGAAGAAGTACTCCTCTGACACCATAAGCCCTCAGTATAGGGAAGTTGGTATCTCTTTTAACGATAAAGAGTTCAGCAGCATATCTTCAAGTATTGTATTCACAGGGGAAGAACATAACGTGAAAGGCTATGAAAGCATATCGGAGGATATCTTCCTTATGGGTAACATCTCAGAAATAACTGATTTTGAAAACGAATCTATAAGATTCTATACCGGCGAGGACTATCATCGCGATAACATGGATGATGAGCAGATACTTATCGTGAAAAAACAGGAAGGTCTTGTTGTCTTTACCGGATGCAGTCATAAAGGAATTGTTAATATTATAGAAAACATTAGACTAAAAATTCCTGAAACAAATATCTATGCAATAGTTGGAGGAATGCATCTTGAAAATGCAAGTAAAACTAGAATCGAAAAAACCATTGATTATCTTATAAGTATGAATCTTAAATACCTGATACCTTTGCACTGCACTGGAATTAAGGCAATGGTTCAAATGAAAGAGTGTTTTAAAGAAAGATGTTTGTTATTATGTGCGGGAGACTCTATAGAAGTATAATCATGGGGGAAAAAATGGATAAAGGTTATATTCACGTTTATACCGGAAACGGTAAAGGAAAAACCACGGCCGCTCTGGGTCTATCTTTGAGAGCTGTATGTGCCGGGAAAAAAGTTTATTTCGGACAGTTTATAAAAGGAATGAAGTATAGCGAGCTGTCTGCGGCAGAGTTCCTTAAGAACTTTGAAATCCATCAATTTGGAAGAAACTGTTTTATCTTTAACAAACCCACGGAAGAAGATGTGCTACTTGCGAAAAAAGGGCTTGAAGAGATCGGCAGAATTATTGCACAAGGAAGTTACGATATAGTTGTTCTTGATGAGCTGAATATAGCAATTTACTACAGACTGGTTTCTATCGAAGAAGTACTGGATGTTTTAGAAAAAAAACATCCGGAAACAGAGGTGGTAATAACCGGAAGATATGCTCCTAAAGAACTCATTGAAAAAGCCGACCTTGTTACTGAAATGACAGAAATAAAGCATTATTATAAACAGGGAGTACAAGCAAGGAAGGGCATCGAAAACTGATAAGTTTACCCGGAAGATTTAATCTGCCGGGTATTTTATTTTTCCAAAATGATCTTAGATAAACGTTCATAGTATTCCATAGTCTTTTCAGGATTCTGTGAGCCGAAAAATACATATCCTCCACTTAATTCTATTATAATGAATGGGGATTTTTCTTTATATACATACATTTTTGAACTGCCATAGCCGGTAACATCAAAATTGCCAAGCAGATAGCGTTCAGTTGCAGCTCCGTTTATTTTAAAAACTTGCGGAAGCTTGTCTGAAAGTTGTATATCTTTTATATCTTTTGCACTAAATGAATATCCGTATATTGGTGCTGATATTGCTATCTCTTTATTTTGAAATTTCATATCAAATACTGTAAAATCCAAAATTAAAAATAGGGTTATGAGACTTACTATAATTATAATACTCAGAACAGACGACAGATAAACAAAAAGTCTTCCACTTCTGGATGCCAGATTGCATGTATATCCCAAACTTGTTTTATTGTCTACCCATACTCTTCTGTCATTAAAATTGCAATAAAAAAGCATTCCACCTTTCCAGTAATAATCGTCATCGATTATAAAAGATGTTTTTTCAAGTTTTAGTATTCGTTTGCACATATCTTCTGATTTTTTTCTTACCAACATTACTGTTATCACTCCAAAAATCACTAAAACACTCAATACTATAGAAAAAATATTCCAAAAAAGAAATTTATTATTTATGAACAGACTTAGACCAGCAAAAGATAAACTTTCTGCTATAGCAATAACAAACCACGCACAACTGCTCCAATATCTTCTGATCCTGTTGCACATGAGATTAACTGAAGTGTTATGGGAGTATTCAACAGACTCACCGCTGCTTAAAAAAGAATATACAATATAACAGGCACATGTACTTAAAAAAGATATAGAACTCAAAAAAAGAAGAACCAGATCTTTGCTGCCTGAAACAAAGACCAAAACAGGTAATGTACTTATGAGAAAAGGAATCAGAAAGTTCTTCTTTTTTATAGGAACTGTATCTTTAAGCCTTGTTACTTCTGAGTCAATCGAAATTGTTTTTAGATTTTCACCAACCCACTGATTTTCTTCCTTTATATTCATAAGAGTTCTGCGATGTCTGCTTATCAACCTGTTAAATGTAAAAAAAACAAAGAATATCCATATAAATAAATATGTTATTATAAGAGACGGATATTTGTAAAATAAAAGTATGGGAAAGATTTCTATAAAAAATAAAAAAAGAAAAATTCTTATCTCTTTATTAGCAGCAGAGATAATTTTTTTTATTTTTTTATCATTCCTTGCATAATCAGGGATAGTTACTCCAAGCACTGTTTTTTTAGCATATTTGCACAGTAATGATGATGAATAGTAAACCGCCCACAGAATAATTATCATTACCAATACGATTATTACCGTCATTATACTATGCCCTGTACCTTTTGTGGATTCATTGTACTAAATATATTTTCGCACATCTGTATGAAAGCATTCTTATCAAGACCATTTGCTTTAGAAGAAGCAATAAGAAGAAGAAGCTCGCAGCTTAATCTGACTTTAAACTCTTCATTTTTAAGCTTTGTACCAGATATTTTTGCTCCATGTCTTCTGTCTATTTCTATATAGCCTTCACTTCTCAATACTGAATAAGCTTTGGAAACAGTCATCATATTAACTCCGTTATCGCATGCAAGCTGTCTGACAGCAGGAAGATACTCTCCTGCTTTTAATTCACCTTTGCCAATGCTTATAACTATATGGTTTTTTATCTGCAAATATATTGGAATACTGCTTGTCATATCCAGATCGATCGTCATACCCAACACCTCACATAAGTGTGTATTATTTGTATTATGTATTATAATACAAATAATACACAAATGTCAATCTTACTATCAAATTTCCAATTATTTATTTTTGCTTGCCAAACTTCTTAAGAATTATTTCATTCACTGTGTTATAATGATATTAATATAACTTGAACTTATAGAGAGATTAGTTCTTACTACTTAATGAACAAAATCTCAGGAGGTGGCTTATAATGAAAAAAGATATTTTTGTTGAGTATCTGAAAAAGAGAGGCCAATCTGAAGAAGATATTAAAAATGCTTTAGATGTTGTTCAAAATTTTGAAGATTTTCTTAATGTTCTCGGATATGATATTGATAATATTAATGAGACTATTGTAAAAAACTATCTGAAAAAACTCGTAGACACCAGTAAAGATGACCTCTTTAGAATTATTTCTTTAGCTAGGTACGGATATATCACCGGCAATGACATTCTTTATATTGCAATGCTTGTGCAGCTTGACGGAAGTGAAGTTATGGATAATCTTTACCACAAATTAGAAAATCTTTCAGGAAAAGAAGCTGCAGAAGTAATATTCAAGGATGTTCATTTACCTACAACAGGCACTGCTAATACTGTGCGTGCACAGTTAATGCAGACAGTAATAGAAAGGCTTAAAGAAAAGACAAATGAAGAGTTCAGAAAAGAATTATTTTCTGATTGTTTAAGAGATCTTCCGGATGAACTTTATAAGCATGATAAAGAACTTTATATGCAGGCTGGCAATATTGAAAAGTATCTGGATTTAAAACAAAAAGAGTTTATTGAAGAAATGTATGATCTTAGAAAAAACAATAAACTCTTTTTCGGACAGAAAATTACAGATGAGGTTATCGTATTTCTTGAGTCATCTCCCGAAATCACCCGCGGTAAAGTAAACGGAAACAAACTACGTATTGTAAAAATACCTTTCAGAACAGATGAATGGCTTAAAGAAAAAGACCCTGACAAAAAAAGATACTATGTGTGTCACTGTCCTTGGGCACGAGAGTCTCTACTATCTGAAAATCTTATTCCAAAAGTTTCAGAAGAATTTTGCCATTGTAGTGCAGGATTTGTAAAAAAACCATTCGAACAGATTTTCGGAAGAAAGCTTAAAGCCAATATCATAAGATCTGCTCTCAAAGGAGATGAGTTTTGCGAATTTGAAATAGAACTGTTATAATATACTTCTGATGATTATATTTGGAGGTATTTATATGAAGTATACCAATATTGTTTTTGATATAGACGGAACCCTTATTGATACAGAAGATATTATCTTAAACTCTTTGCAGAAAGTATTAAAAGATCTGCACAACCGAAATGAAAAAAAGGAGAATCTGAGATTTGCCCTTGGAATAACAGGCCCAAAAGCTCTTGAGGTTTTGAGAGTATCCGATAACGGAAAAACTTTGCAGACTTGGAATGAATATATGCAAAACAGTAGTATAGCTATAAAATTGTTTGCCGGAATAGAAGAAGTTCTTAAAAAACTAAAATATATGAATATCAAACTTGGATTAATTACTTCCAGAACTAGAGATGAGTACGAGAAACAATTTATTCCTGTTGGGATCTCAGAGTATTTTGAAAACATAGTATGCTCTGAAGATACTCTAAAACATAAGCCTAATGGGGAACCAATGCGTAAGTATCTTGAAATATCGAATACAGAAAACACCAAGACCCTTTATATAGGAGACAGTACTTACGATATGCAATGTGCTCTGGCAGAAAAAACCGACTGTGCTCTTGCATTATGGGGCTGTAGTGATCTTAAAGGAATTAAAAGTACCTACACT
>JAKJGQ010000170.1 GCA_022704305.1 Thermotogae bacterium
AAATGGGTTTCATAGAGTTTAACAGAAAAAGTGAGAACTTTTCAAAAATAAAAGGTTTCAATCAAAGAATATATATGCGTTGGTCAAGGCAAGCGGTCTGAGTATAAAACCTTTGAAGAAACAGTATACATAATCAATAATAAAAAGATTTTACTTATAAGAAAAGGTGATATAGTGAACGATATAATGCAATTTCCAAATAGAACGGCATTTCGTGAATGGTTGGATAAGAATAATTCAAAAAATGAAGGAGTATGGTTGCTCTTTGGTAAAGATGGCGGACCTATTACGCTCTCTGCCAGCCAGGCTTTGGAAGAAGCTTTATGCTATGGTTGGATTGACGGTCAACTTAAAAATCTTGATGAAAAAACATATAAAAAATATTTTTCCAGGCGGCGTGCCGATAGTAAATGGTCTGAAAAGAATAAGACTTTAGTTGCAAAACTTGAACAACAGGGGAAGATGACAGATTATGGTAGAAAGAAAGTTGAGGAAGCCAAAAAAAACGGGCAGTGGGACAAGCCTAAAGTTCTGCCTGTTACGGAGGAACAAATAGCTTCTTTATCTGAGGTGTTAAAAAAATATGAACCGGCTTATACGAACTTTTTGTCAATGTCGCCATCTGTAAAAAAGACATATACACGGGCATATTATGATGCTAAAACTGACTCGGGGCGCACAAGCCGTATACTCTGGATGGTTGAAAGGTTAAATAAAAATTTGAAGCCGATGTAGTTCTAAGTAGCATCATAGATGAAGGACTAAAAAACCAATGGAATCCTGATAATAATGGTCAAAAAGCAGCTGTAGAGTTTGGAGAAAAAATAGCTTTATTATAAAAACTTATATGTATCAACTACTGCACAAGATAATGCTTGTGCAGTTTTTTCAGCAGAAACTTTAAAAGAGCATTGGATGACAAGCGAAAAAATAATAGATGTGGTATTCTATACTCTAGGGAGGTGGTAAGGTGTATGCATACGAAGCAATACAAAATTCTCTGGATTTCATAGAATGTCATCTAAAGGATAGCTTAAATGCAGAAGATATTGCTGCTGAAACAGGACTGTCAGTATACTATTTTCAGCATCTGTTCAGCCGTTTAATAAAAAAAACATTGAACGAATACATTAAACTGAGAAGACTCGCAAAAGCTTCTGAAATACTTAAAGATAAAGAGATACGAATAATAGATGTGGCTGTCGAATATGGATTTTCAGATCATGCAAACTTTACACGTGCCTTTAGAGAAGCATATGGAATTACCCCAGAAGAGTACCGAAGCTTTCCCGTAGTTCTTAATCATTTTATAAAACCTGATCTTACACTGGATTATAAGGATACTGAAGAAAACGTTCCGTTAATTGCCGATGGAATTGTTATAGAGATTATCCGTATGTGTGGAAAAGGATTAGGCGAATATATTGTATGCTGTGTAGAAGCGGAGAACTTTGAAGAAATGATAGGCTCAGCAATCTTTAAGGCATACTCATTTATAGGAAAATGGATAAAAAAACATGAAAACTAGGCTTTACTACTTGTAAACAGCAAAAACCAATCTGACCGATCTTATAGGTTTGTGAGTCACACTGCAAAGAAATGCTGCATATCAGAGATAAGCTCAGAGCTTTTAAACTCACTGATATGAGTACAGCCGTCAATTTTTTTTAAGGATGCATCCGGAATTAATTGGCTTATTTCTATTATATGCTCATGTTTTATCATATCTTTTTGCGCATAAGCAATTCGAACCTGTGTGCTTATACTCTGAAGCTGTTGCTTGGATAAACCGATATCATTAAGCATTAAATCGAACCGCATTATGGCTTTTTTTGTATTAAGCCCAATTCTGTTCATAAAGTTGAGCATGCGGTAAATTTTCTTCAAAAAACTTAAAGAGCTGTCGGTTGTACCGCAGGCAAGGTAATTAGGAGATATGGCATAGATTTTAGAGAATCTTTTCGGGTCTTGTGTAGCAAGAAATAATGAAATATTTCCACCGTCGCTGTATCCCAAAACAAAAGCTTTGTCAATATTTAAGTATCTGCAAAATTCAATGACATCTTCGCTGTACTGCTTTATTGTGTACTTTTCATCAACAGATATGCTCTTTCCGTGCCCTCTGCTGTCGATTGCGTAAGTATGAAAATTTTTCAAATATTCAGTCTGATACTTACCGAAAATACTTTTATTCTCAGAATTACCGTGCAGCAACAGAAGATTTTCCCCGTTTCCATACTCAGAATAAGCTAGTTTAACAGTACTAAGCTCAGCGTACTTGGTTTCAAGTTTTCTCATAATAAACCTCCAACTGTTTCAGATACATATGCCATGATTGCCTGCTGTACATAGAGCAGATTTTTTTTGAAGCTGTATCCTACAAAATATTCTGAACTTATAGCATCACTAGAAACTTCCTCACCTCTATAGAAAGGTGGGCATGGGTTAAATAAAAGATCGTTTTTTCCTTTTTGCAGAAGCTTGAGTGTAATCTGGAATTTACGGTAGTATTCTTCGTTCCTGTACTTTTCTGTAAGCGGATCGGTAAGAAGCACATCGGTCTGGCTTATGATATCGTTAAGATCATTAAAGAAGAAGTAGTTTTTTCCTGCATCATCAACTTCGTTTTCCGGCAGGGAAACATGGTTCAGTCTGAAACCAAAAACTTCTGAGGCTTCAATCCAAGA
>JAKJGQ010000171.1 GCA_022704305.1 Thermotogae bacterium
ATCCAAGGGTTGCAGGGTGTTATAAAATTCATCAGTTCTGGGGAAAAGGTGTTAATATGGGTAATCCCAAAAAACCGGAAAATTTGGAGCTTGCCAGAACTCTCAGAAAGGTTTTTTTCAAATTCTATGACAGGCATGTGAACGAAGATGATCCTGAGTGCTGTATTCTTAGGATCGTTCTTTCCAGGGCAGTAGTTTTCAGTCAGGATGCAAAGTATATAGTTGATTTTCAGAACAGGTCAGCGGAAAAGATAGCTATGAAGCTTGACATAATAGAATAAACATCCTTTCTTAAAAAGAAAGGATGTTCTTTATATATATAGCAAAGTTTTTAAATTAAAGCTTAGGTACATTCAAAAAATTGACAAAATAAAAACATTGTGATACTATATGAATGAATAAAAAAATATTCATTCATTTTTTGGAGGAAAGTATGCAGGACAAAAAGGATTTAATTTACAACTGTGCCAGAAAACTATTTTATAGCAAGGGTTTTAAGGATACGGCCATTTCTGATATAGCACAAAGTGCGGGTATTTCTGTGGGAACCTTTTACAATTACTACTCTTCAAAAGAAGAACTTTTTATGGAAATTTTTCTGCATGAAAATAAAGAACTAAAAAAGGAATGTTTTGAAAAACTTGATAAATCCATGAGTCCTATGGACACTGTAAAACAAATGATGGAGCTTAATTTTCAGGGCATGAAAGCCAATACGATACTTTCGGAGTGGTACAACAAAGCTGTTTTTGAAAAAATTGAAAAAACATATAGGCAAGAAAACGGAGTGAATGCTGTTGATTTTCTCTACGGAGATTTTCTGAAGATAGTAGAACAATGGCAGGCGCAGGGAAAAATGCGTGCGGATATAGACAGCAGGATGATAATGATGATCTTTGCCTCAATAATAAATATTGATACGCATAAGCAAGAAATAGGCCTGGAATACTTTCCGCAGTTGGTTCATATCATAACGGAGCTTATAATGCAAAGCTTAACTCCACCACAAAAATAGATATACGGACGGCATATAAGTATACAGACTACAAAACAGGGAGATAAAATGGTGTATGCCATGGACACGGAAGTAACCTGCAAGATATTTTCTGATGAAAGATCACGGGAAAGTGACCTTGTGACTAATGAATTGAAAAAACTGGAAAAAAAACTCAGTCGGTTTGTAAAGAAAAGCGAAGTATGTAAAATTAACAGCAATGCCGGAAAAAAACCCGTAAAAGTAAGCAGGGATACTTTTGAGCTTCTTGCAGAATCTAAAAGATATTCAGAGCTTTCAGGCGGACTTTTTGATATTTCTATTGCTCCGTTGATGAACCTTTGGGACTATAAAAATTCTTTGTCTGTTCCCGAAAATGATAGGATAGAAAAGACTGTTTCTTTAGTAAACTATATGGATTTGATTCTGAATGAAAGAAAACAGACGGTGATGCTCAGAAAGCCCGGACAAGCAATTGATCTTGGAGCAATAGGAAAAGGGTTTGCCGCGGATAGATGTACAGCGCTTTTAAAAAATAAGGGAATAGATTCTGCATTTATAAGTATTGGCGGGAGCGTATCCCTTATAGGCAGAAAACCTGGAGGTTCTTTATGGAGTGTTGGAATAAGGCATCCACGTAAAACCGGGGAGCTTATAGGAGTGCTC
This sequence comes from Thermotogae bacterium, assembly GCA_022704305.1. GTDB lineage: Bacteria > Thermotogota > Thermotogae > Petrotogales > Petrotogaceae > UBA5851. The sequence continues at coordinate 1,661 of JAKJGQ010000171.1, forward strand.
CAATCAGAAAGTAAGCATATCGTGACTTCCGGCGATTATGAAAGGTTTTTTATTGATGAAAATGGAAAGTGCTGGCACCATATACTGAATCCTAAAACAGGCTACCCCATGAACTCAGGTATAGCAAGCGTAACAGTTGTCGCCCACAGTGCTGTTCAGGCTGATGCACTTTCAACCATAATATTTCTTTCAGGGATTGGTGAGGTACATAGATATATTGAGCAGTTCGCAGATATTCAAATAATTATAATTGATGAAAAATTAAATATTTATATTACTCAGGGATTGAAAGATTTTTTTAGCTCTGTTCAAAATTCTGAAATATGTATTATAGGAGGAAGGAAGGACGATGAAAAAAACTAAAAAAAGGAAGGGGAAACCAAAAATGCTTATTACGGTAGCGGTTATTATCGGAGTAGTTGTAGTCGGGCTAACAGCTGGAATATTATGGAGTCTTCCCGGGATGCGCGAGATAGAGGGAATGAAAATAGAAAGCATCGATTTTAAGCGGTTCAAAAATGGAATATACACAGGAAAATACATAGGAAGCAAAGATCATCTAAGAGATACCGAACTACAGGTTAGTATAGCTGAAGGAAAAATTTCTGATATTAAGGTAATAAAAGGAGCATTGGATAAGAATGGTCAGCCTGTTAAGCTGACAGGCGGTAAAACAGTTGAGGATCTTTTTGATCGGGTATTGAGTTCACAGTCACTTCAGGTGGATGTTATAAGCGGAGCAACGCTTACATCTAAAACACATCTTAAAGCGTTGGAAGATGCACTCAAAAAAGCTCAGGAATAAAAAATACTCTCCGTTATGAAGCGATCCCAAAGTTTAGACAAAATTGAATATTAAACCATTTGTGAATGAGTTCGGTATTGTACCGGGCTCATTCTTTTTTTATTAAGCATTGGTAGTATGGCGCATATAGCAATCATTTCTAAATGTCGAATAATAATTTGGAAGAACGCATAAAATTCTGACGGAGGTGAATAGTATGATCGTTTATAACAAC
>JAKJGQ010000172.1 GCA_022704305.1 Thermotogae bacterium
AAAGAACCTTCTATACTGTGAGAAAGAGCATCACAGGCTGTAGTTATTGTAAGCTCGGATGAAAGATTAAGGGTATATTTGGGATCTATAAAGCTTATATCGGGAAAAATCACATCACTTTTAAAACTTTTTTTCCTGTTTTCAGGAGAGTTCAGAACGGAAAATTCTGTTACTTCGCTTCCTGTTCCGCTGGTGGTAGGAATTGCAACTATCGGAAGTGCTATGTCAAAATCACCGTCAAACAGATCCTCTATCTTCATAAATGGATTGGCAATTAGTACTGCAACTGCCTTTGCTGCATCAATAGGACTTCCTCCTCCGATACCTATTACAAAATCAGCATCATTTTCAAGCCCAAACTCCACAGCTTTTTGAACCGAAGAAAACGATGGATTTTCTTCAATTTGATCATACAAAACAGATTCTATATTCAGTTTATTTAAAACTTCAACGGTTTCATCATAAGCCCCGCAGGCTTTAGCTGATTTTCGTCCGCTTATTATAAGAGCTTTCTCACCTAAACTGCTTAAAGTGGCATAGTTATTATTAAGACAGTCTTTGCCGAAAAAAACTCTTGTCGGAATAAAATAAGAAAAGGCATATGGCATTCGATACTCCCCCCTTATATAGTTTAATCTATTTTAACATGATTTTGTTTAAGAAATTTTACAGAAAAAGATAAATTCTACTGTTATAATTGATACGGAAAAATGATTACAAAAAGATTTTCAAGGAGGACATTATGCTTAACGTAGGATTTGTAGGTCTTGCCAACGTAGGGAAGTCAACCCTTTTCAACGCTCTTTCCAAACAGCATGTTCCTGCCGAAAACTATCCTTTCTGCACAATAAACCCAAACATTGCCATTGTTGAGTACAACGACGAACGTTTGGACTTAATGACTAAAATACTTAATTCAGAAAAAAAGGTAAATCCCAGCATTGAATTTGTTGATATTGCTGGACTTGTAAAAGGAGCAAGCAAAGGAGAAGGACTAGGCAACCTGTTTCTGGAAAACATCCGTAATGTTGATTGTATAGCTCATGTAATAAGAATTTTTACTGATCCCAATGTGACACATGTAAATGGAAAAATAGACCCTATAGCCGATGCGGATATAGTGAACCTTGAACTTATAGCCAAAGACTTTGAAACGGTAGAAAAAAGAATTGAAAAAACCTCAAAGATGGCAAGAGTAGGAGATAAAGAAGCTCGAACCGAAACAGAAATACTTTCCGCACTAAAAGAACATCTAAATAGTGAAAAGCCTTCAATTACTTTCCTCAGAGGTGAAAGAACAGAAAAATACCAAAAGATTATCGAATCCCTTTTTCTGCTTACTGAAAAGCCTGTTATATATGTGGCAAATATTGACGAATCTTCCAACGAAACAACTACACAAAAAATAAAAGCTTTCAGAGAGTATGCTCTTTCCAGGGGTGCACAGCTTGCCGAAATTCATGCCAAGCTCCATGCCGATCTTTCCGACCTTGACGAACAGGAACAGAAAGTATTTTTAAATGAATACGGTATAGAAAAAAGCGCTCTTGACTCGTTCATTCTAAAATGCAAGCAGGCTCTTAATCTTATCACATTTATCACAGGCAACGAAAAAGAATCCAAATCGTGGAATATCATAAACGGAAGTACTGCACTGCAAGCAGCAGGTAAAATACATTCCGATATCCAAGAAGGTTTTATAAAGGCAGAAGTTGTGAACTTTGAGAAAATACGTGAAATTCCTGATATGAAAAAACTGAAAGAACTTGGTTATGTCAATGCTGAAGGAAAAGACTATCTGGTAAAAGAAGGTGATTACATATACTTCCATTTCCGGTGAAACAGTGAGAGTTCTCGGTCTCATAGTTGAATATAATCCTTTCCATAACGGTCATCTTTACCATCTAAAAAAATCAGTAGAACTTATAAACCCTGATTACACAGTTGCAGTAATGAGCGGCAACTTTGTCCAGAGGGGAGAACCTGCTATTGTTGATAAGTTCGCACGTACCAAAATGGCTCTTGCTTACGGTGCAGATGCCGTATTTGAACTTCCGTTTGTCTACTGCATACAGGATGCAGGAGGGTTTGCATGCGGTTCCGTTGGGGTTTTACACAGAACAGGAATAGTAACGGATATAGTTTTCGGAAGTGAGTCGTCTGATATAAATATTTTAAATGAGATATCCGGAATACTGAGTTCACAACCCCATGAGTATACAGTTATTCTGAAAAAATATCTCAAGGAAGGACTTTCTTTCCCAAATGCTAGAAAATACGCTATACTTGATTATCTTACCAGTCATAACTTTCCTGTTGAGGACATACGACTGCTGGAAAAGTCAAACGATATACTTGGGCTTGAATACCTCAATTATTTAAAACAATACGGCTCATCAATACAGCCTCACTGCATCGCCAGAGAAGGTTCTGCATACAATGATGAGACAGTCACAAGCCGTCTTGCAAGTGCAACTGCCATAAGAAATATAATTAAAGAGGAAAATATAGCATTTCTAAAAGAACTTGTTCCGGAGATATCCTTTGAAATAATACTAAGCGAGTTTGAAAACGGAAAAGGTCCGGTTTTTTTTGAATACATGCGTGAAATCATACTGAGCAAAATCAGACTTATGGACAAAAATGACCTCCTTACAATATACGGCATAAAAGAAGGA
>JAKJGQ010000173.1 GCA_022704305.1 Thermotogae bacterium
GCCATAGATCTCAACCTCACTTTCAAAAAACCCGGTCCTTTCGGATCGGGTAATTTTTTAATACACTTAGTCTGCTTTGTATCCTGTTTCCTTTGCCAAAGCAATCATTTCGTTAACAGCGTTTTCAGTATTTCTCTCTGCAATAAATTTATTAACTATATCCTGGAGTTTGGTGCTGAAAGCCTCAGGAGCGGCCGAACCATGAGCTATAGAAGGACATATTCCCAATGCTGAAAAATCATTCATTGACCACTGCAGATAAGTATCGTACTTAGATTTATCAGCGTCAGTTCTCGCCGGTATTGAACCCTTTATCGGATTGAAAATATCCTGAGCTTCAACAGAAGATATAAATTCAAGCCACTTAAGAGCATTTTCTCTGTTTTTTGCTTTCTTTGGAAGACCAAATGTATCTGATATCAATGTAAAAGCGTTTTCTGTTCCAGGGACTGCAAACCATCCGAATCCTTCGTTGGGATTCATGCCTAGAGTTTTAAGATATCCTTCTGCCCAGTCACCCATTACTGTTGCAAACGCTTTCTTCTCCTGAACCATCTTCACAGCATCCTGCCATGTGAGCGCCGAATGGTCGGTGTTAAAGTAGTCAATAAGCATTCCTAAAGCGTTAAACGACTCTGCCATAGCTGGATCGGCAAATGAAACTTCATTCTTGAAAAGTTTGTTATAATTTTCTGGACCGAACTTTGCAATCATGATGTTCTCAAAAAGATGTGCTGCTTCCCATTTATTCATATCTCCGATAGCAAGAGCTGCATATCCCTTTTCAGAAGCAAGCTTAAGCATGCCAAGGAACTCTTCGAATGATGCAGGAGCTGAAACTATCCCAAGCTCTGAAGCTACTTCTTTATTGTAAAAAACCACATTTCCTCTGTGCACATTGACAGGTATTGAATAGACCTCTCCGTTGTAAGAACATATGTCCAGTACACCTGCGGGGAACTTATCGTATACACCCCAATCCTTAAGTTTTTGGGTGAGCGGTTCCATGGCATCTGCTTTCACATGACTGTCCGTAAGTTCCATTCCTGCATGTACCTGAAAAGAATCAGGAGGATTTCCACCAAGCATTCTTGTCTTAAGAACCGCCTTTGCATTTGTTCCTGCTCCGCCGGCTACCGCTGCGTTGATAATATCTACCTTTGGATACTTTTCATTAAACTTGGTAAACAGTGCCTTAAGCCCTTCTTCTTCTCCTCCTCCGGTCCACCAGCTGAATATTTCAAGTTCGGACTTTGCAGAACCTGATGAAACTTTCCAGATAACAAGACCGACAACCACTGCTAGTACGATAATAATCAACCACAAATACTTTTTCATACTACTCCTCCTCTAGTGATTTTGTCTGTGACAACCACAGACAACAGTTAACCCACAATAAAGTATATGAAAAATATTTAATCAGATAATCGTATCAATAAAAGATAAAACAGCGTTTGAACATGCTCCTATCATACTTGCTGGCTCATAATTGAAATTTGTTAATCTTATATCTAAATTCTCTCTATTAGCTTCAAAAACATTATCGTTTATCGCATCTTTAAGTTTTATAAAAAAGTCATTCGACATGTTAGTAATTTTACCACCAATTATTACCTTTTCAAGATTCAAAATGTTTACAATATATGAAATATTCAACGCAAGATCCTCAAGAGATTCTTTCTTATCTAAGCTAGAATCAAAAAAGTTTTCGAGACTTTTTTTGAAATTATTTTTTACGATTATATTGTGACCGATCTCACCTGCACAGAAGTACCTTCCTCTGTAAAGGTTCCCATTAAGAATTAAGCCTCCTCCAATGCCGTCTTTGATCAATATATACATAGCGTTCTGAATATCTTGCATATCCTCTGAAAAAAATTTTTCTGCAAGAACACAAAGATTGGAATCATTGTCAAAAACAGCCTTATCCTCAGCCCATAAAGATTGAAGCGTCATATCCGACCATCCCAGGTTGGGAGCGGTAACTATTATATTCTTGTCAACATTTACTATCCCGGGTATGGAGAAACTTACATAATCATACTTATAATTAAAAAGCTTAATAAAATTTTTTATATTACTTTTGAACTCCTCAATATTTCTGCTAGTGGTTATGGTCTTAAGTATCTTAACGTTACCGTCAAAGCTTCCCATTCCAAGCACAGTGTTTTTGACATCTATATCAATAATAAATACTCGTAAAGAAGATGGATTAAGGGTAAGAATTTCACTTTTCCTTCCGTAAAGGGATTGGGTAACCTTATCCTTGCTTATTATAAGATGCTTTTCAATCAAATCGTTAATCAACCTGGTTACCGAACTACTGCTTAAACCTGTAACCTGAGAAAGCTCCTTCCTTGTAACATTGTTCTTTAAAAATATATACTTGAGAATCTTGCGTTTATTCAAAATTTTTAATTCTTCCATTTCTCCTCCCGCATTTACTAATCATACTAATTATAACTTTTTTGATTTTTTTTCAAAATAGAGATAAACTAAAAAAATTCACTTTATATGTTCGTTAACATAAATAAACTGTATAAAAAGCGTATTAAGAACCAAAACACGAAAAAACGGAATAATAAAAGGAAACCCCAGTCTTTTTCAGACTGGGGAAAAGTGAAGGGGCGATACCTACTCTCGCACGAAGTTGCCAACGTACTAC
>JAKJGQ010000174.1 GCA_022704305.1 Thermotogae bacterium
CGTCTTTACCTGGCCTATTCCTGTGGCAATCTTAAGGATACTTTCACCTCGAGCAATTCCAGTGCTTACAGTGCCATAATCAATTCCATAGACTTTCATATCAAAGCAACTCCTGAATTATATCGTTTTTTAAAGTAAAGCTTTCGTAATTAATACCCTGAGATTTTAAAAGAATTTTGACTTGCTCAAGAGAACTTTCGGAAATCAGAATAACCGGAGCACAGATCATAAAAATGCTTTTGGGAGCAGGAAATATTTTCACAAATACACCTGCTCTTTTTAGTATCTGGAAAACCTCAAAAGGTTCTGTTCCTTCAGGTCTGATGATACAGTTTAAATCTTTTGTAGTCAGCATTTATATCACTCCGAAAGATTAACTCTGAACATATCCATTATTTTTCTGGAATCATAACTTTCAAAAGTCTTTATTGAGTTTTTTATAAGGTATGTATCTAAAATACTTTCTCTGACTCTCAGACCATTATGAATATTCTTAATATCAAATTCTTCAAAAACTTCAAGTTTGTTTGATACATTAAGAACCATGCCTGTATCAGAAAGTTCATCAAACACCGTCCGGCAAAATTCTATATCTCCTTTGAACAAGTTGGTTATAAGTTCGCTCTCTTTTATTCCTGGATTATTTTTTATATAATCATATGTATGTTTTAAAATACTGGCAGGAGGATACATGCGCTGAAGCTCATACATCATCTTGGTTTTAAACTTGTCATCATATGCCAGTACAAGATTTATGCTTCCTTTTTTCCCAACATTCCATGAAGACACCAAATCTATAAGCTCCAGCCGGCATTTTGGTACCTCAAGCAGGATGAAGGTAGGAAACGAATCTTTCATATCCATCGCAATACCGTTATTGGAATACGAAGTAATCAGATAGTTCACAGAATCTTTTTTTATACTTTCCCTTAGAAGTAATTTTTTTGAAAAATCCATATCACCGCTGAACTTTTTTATTGATTCTTCTACAATACTAAACTTTTCAGTTATTAAATCTGAAATAATTTCCTGTTTCCTTTTTTCATTTATGACTATAAGTTTTTTACCGTAACTTCCATTATAGTCCATAAGAATATTTAAAAGAGGTTTTTCCTCTTTGGTAACTTCATAGTTAAAGGTATTAAAGTTTGCCAGAAGGACTTTGTATCCTGCGTGTTTAAAAAAATCCTTGATATTTTCAGTAAAAAGAGAGCCTATGACCATTATATTACTTTTTTTTACTGAAATAAACTTTTTAAACTCATTATAATCATTCATGTTCTGAACTGCAGGATGCGATATCATGTAATATGGTTCGTCCACAATAAGGTCAAAGTTATCTCCGTTAAAAAATGACAGATTGTTTAAAAAAGCAGGAAGCGTAACGAAAAAAACACTTTCATGTGAAAGAACTTTGCTGTTTATTCGTGACTTTTTATTGTAATAGATATTTGATGGAGTAATATAAGATGAAACTATACTATATGTATGCGAAAGAACTATATGTGACGATCCTATTATAACAACTTTTCTGCTTGCAGAAAGAGAATCCGAAATCTTCTTCAGCATTGTCGCATACTTGATCCTTGGTGGCAGAAACATACTTACCTTTTCTGAAGAGAGATTATCGGTAATAACGTTCAGCTTGCCTATACGGATAATCTCATCTCTCAGTATAATGTTGGTTTCAACATTCTTATATTCGCACGAATTAACATCAAAATTCTTGATTTCAAAGTCCTTCAGATAATACTTAAGATAACTTATTTTTGAGTTGTGTATCTTTTCTACTCTGAAATTGCCAACCATATCCATATTAAGATTGAGCTGGCTGTTATATCTTAGATCAAGCATCTTCTGAGAAAGACCGTAACCTATCACATCCATAATAAGATCTTTCTGACTGCGCATTTTTGCTGCAAAGTTTTCTACTCCGTTACCAAAAAACTTAAAATTATCTACATGGGAGTTCATTATAAGAAAAGTCGGTTCGGGATTTCTATAGCCAAAAGGCTCAAGTCTTTCGATATCTTCAAAGAAACTGTTCCATACATTTTCTATTTCCATATCTATAAATACTTCGTAATAAGGTACATGTTCCTTGTATAACTCCTCATACGCCTTGTTTACAGATATTCTAAGCGCATCTATGTCTTGAGAATCAATTGTAAAGCCCGCAGCCAGCTCATGCCCTCCGAATTCTTTGAAAACATTGTACTTAGAGGCCTCTTTAAAAAGTTCCATAAGATTTATTCCGGCCGGACTTCTTGCAGATCCTTTTGCGGAATGTTCGTCTTTTGAAACCAGAAGCACCGGCTTATTATAAAGAGCCGAAAGCTTTGATGCAACTATGCCTAACACTCCAAGATGCCAGTTTTCTCCAGATAACACTATCACTTTGCTCTCTTTCAATTCAGGATTTACATCTATCAGACTCAGAGCGTAAAGGTATATCTCCTTTTCTTTAGCCTGTCTTTTTGTGTTAAGTTTTATCAGAGATGAAACATTTTTACTGATTTCCTCATGATTTTGGGATATAAGAAGCTTGAACGCAGTGAAAGCATCAGCCATTCTGCCGGCAGCATTTATTTTGGGGGCAATTTTATAGGCAATTATCTGAGAAGTGATCTCCTCTTTTTGAA
>JAKJGQ010000175.1 GCA_022704305.1 Thermotogae bacterium
AAAGTTTTTGAAAGCTTTGAAAGTGCAAATATGCCAAAAAGGAAGAGCATGTTTATCCAGACGAGCAACCCGGTGTGCATATACAAGCTGCCGCCAAGCATCATTACTCCGTGTACCAAGCCAAGGATTATAACAGCAAGTCCACTGAAAATGTGTACTTTTTTTAAAACCGCCATCATCTTTTTATAGGTTATCCAAAACTCAGTGGTTTTTTTTAAACCGATCTTTTTATAAATCAGTCTGGTTAGGTAGAGAAGAGTATTTATGCTTACAAGAAAAACATTTATCCATCCTAAAAATTCGGCAGTCTGTGACATCGGTACCTCCTTATAGCCTAAATTTTTTCTCGAACTCACTAAGCTTAAGCACAGTGCTGTTTATTCTTTCGGAGATATGTGCAACTTCTGTTATTATATCAGACTGGGTATCTATTTCCTCGTTTATGGAGTCTATCTCCGCAACTATATTGGTTACTGCTGTATTTATAGTATTCATTGCATTTCCAACCTGTTCTATGTTTTCTCCCTGGCTTTGTGCGCTTGATGTTGTGTTATCTATCATGGAAGATATCATAGAGATTGATTCCAAAACATCTTCAAGGCTTTTTCCTATATTTTTAATGCTCGATACTATTCCGATTACATTGTTTGTTACTCCTTCGCTTTCTTTTGCAACCTCCATGGAGTCATTAACAAGGTATTCGATATTGTCTTCGATCTTTGCCGCTGCGACTTTGCTTTCTTCCGCAAGCTTTCGTACTTCCTCGGCAACCACAGCAAAACCTCTTCCGGCATCTCCTGCTCTTGCCGCTTCAATAGCTGCATTGAGTGCAAGAAGGTTCGTCTGTTCTGCAATACTGTGGATAGATTGAGTAATATCTTTTATTGATTCTGTCTTTCCTGAAAGTTCCTGAATATTTTGGTTGTTTGATGACATAAGGTTTTTGATCTTATCTGCATTTTCAAGCATAACGGCTATTTCATTCTTACTCGCGCCTATTTTAGTTACAATCTCATCTGTTTTGGAGTTAAGCTCTAATGCCGAAGTGCTTATAAGTTTTGCACCTGTCGAAACATCTTCTATGCTTGCTGTGGTTTCTTCAACAGATGCAGCAACATTTTCTGTATTTTTCTGAATCATACTCAGAGACTCTTTAAGCTTTTGCGAAAGTTCTATATTTGCCTGCGATTTATCTTTTAAGATGACCGAAGAGCTGTCAAGCTCAGCTGTTTCTGTTCGTATCTTCAGAATTATGTCTTTTATGGATCCGCTTATCTGGTTAAAAAGCTTTCCCATCATTCCAAACTCATCTTTTCTCTTTATCATTACAAGCTTTGATATATCGCCGCGTGCAATGTTTTCGACAGAGGATTTTATTTTTTCCACAGGTTTTATGAGATAGCTGGAGAACAAGGTAATGAGTAATACAACAACAACACCAACCACTATAATTATTACGGTATTTATAAGATCAATTCTCCTAAGGCTTTCAAATGCGATTTCCTTTGGAATTTCCACAGCCAGCATAAGTGAACCGGAGCTTAGTACAAGATTTTTATACGCAGTCAGAACATCTTTACCGTCGTAAGATTTATATTCTGCGGTTCCGTCATTTTGAAGGTAGTTTTTTCTCAGATCTCCAAAATTTATCTCTCCGGAAGTTTTGAGAGTATTCAGTACGGTATTGGTTTCATCTGATATAAAAAATCTCAGAGTGTTATTTTTATCGGTTTCTCTTTTTACGATATCTTCAATATCTTTTATTTCCTTGCTTATAACAAGATATCCTTCTATAGTGTACTTTTTTACAGGTATTCCATAAAACGCCATATACTTATTTTTAGACTCATAATAAGAAAAGTTACCTAGTACGGGAAAAGTGTTTTCTGCGTTCTGATCTTTGAGCTGAGTTAACAACTTTCCAATAGGATTGTCTGAAGATGAGATATTCTGGGCAAAATCTCTATCCTTGCATACAGAATATATGATATTTCCGTTTTTGTCGATAAGGTAAAGATCTTCAAGCTTTTCAGTGGCAGTGAAGTTCAAAAGCACCTTATGATAGTTGCTGTGAAAGAGATCATAATCACTCATCGAATAGTAATCATCACCGTACTGTTCCTCCAGAAGCTGTTGTGTGTCTACGGATGGACGTTCCAAAACTTTTTTTTCATTTTCCGGATTCAGCTCAAGATATACCTTCTTTACGTATTCTATCATCTTGGGATTATCTGAAAATAAGTCAGAGTAGTTTTTTGCAAGCATAGGAAGAAAGTCTATTTTAGATATGGTTTCTGCCGATTTCTGAAACCCGGCGTAATAAGCTTGCAGATCGTCGTAAAGCTTATCTGATAAAAGCTGAACTTTAGATAAAGTAAGCGTTTTCAAAGCTTTTTGAGTTTCGCCGGAAGATACCTTCCAAAATACAAGCATAGGAAGTATGGCGAACACAAGAACAATTAAAATGAGTTTTGCCGAAAACTTCATGGTATTCCCCCTTGTTATAATAATAAAAGTTTTTCTTATATAAAATTATACCATAGATGCCTGCAAATATTAAATTACTGAAAATTTTAGAAGAA
>JAKJGQ010000176.1 GCA_022704305.1 Thermotogae bacterium
CCAGGTACCATGGATTAACCTTTCTTTTTTTGCCGTAAAGCAGTTCAAGCTCTTGTTTCATGTCCTCTGAAAAGAGAAGATAGGTTTCTTCCATCCATTCGAAATGTTCTTTTATTTTGGGAAAGTTTTTAGCAATTGATTCATAGGTTTTTCTATCGTAGATATCATTTGTGGCTACCTGGGTAAGGTATATCTCTTCAAGGGTATCGCTGAGAAGATACTTCAGAGGCATGGGCTTTACGATAACGTTTTTTTCGGAAGTTATCGAAAATGGTTTAATATCTTTTTCAGCGCTGCAGGAGATAAGAAGCATAGATAAAAAGAATACAGTTTGAATGAAAACGAGTTTTTTCATAAGCTCTCCTTAAGTATCGGAATATTAATTCCGTGCAGTGTCGGAATATTTAATTCCGTGCAGTGTTATACTAACTTTTGTTCCAACTCCCTGAGTGCTTTGAACGGAGATATGTCCTCCCATAAGTTCGACAAGTTTTTTTGAAATACTCAAGCCCAATCCCGTACCTCCATATTTTCTGTCCTGATTGGGATTTTGTGAAAAAGCTTCGAAAAGTTTTTCAATATTTTCCTGAGATATTCCAATTCCGCTATCAGAGATTTCAAAACACATATCGCCATATTCGTTCGATACTTTCAAAAACTTTGCTTCAAGGGCTACATAGCCTTCATATGTAAACTTTTCGGAATTTCCTATTATATTCATCAGTATCTGGCGCAGTCTTACTTCATCTGTCCATATATTCTGAGGAAGATCCGGATGTCTCTTAAGTATGAACGATATATTTTTATTCTTGAACTGCATACCGTAGATCTGTTCAAACTCGCCAAGAAAAGACCCTAGATCTATTTTTTGTATATGTAGAATTGTTTTGCCTGCATCTATCTTAGAAAGATCCAAAATATCATTGAGCAGTTTAAGAAGGTTTCTTCCGTTAACCATAATTCCGTTTATGTACTCTTTTTCTTTGGGGTCTTTTATTCTGAGATTTAAAAGCTCACTCAGACCTACTATAACGCTTACAGGATTTCTGACCTCATGGCTCATGCTGGCAAGGAACTCTCCCTTTCTTTTATCAGCCATTTGAGCTATATCCCTAGCTGATATAAGCTCTTTTTCGTAGTCTCTTTTTATGAGGGTTGCCGCAAGTATTTCAGCAATCGTAGAAAACATGTTTATAATGCTCTGATCCCAAAACCTGTAATCCTTTACAGAATCAAAGCCGAGAAAGCCTATGAGCTTGCCGCTGTAAATCATGGGAATTACTAGAAGAGATTTTATATCCTGAGAAGCAAGGATCTCCTTTTCTAAAGCATACTCATCCGGTATTTCACTGACTGAGTAGATATAAACCTCTTTTTTTTCGTTAAACCGTTCTATCCATCTTTTTATAGTAGTGCTTGAGATATTTTTGAGCTGCTCTTTCTGTGGTTTTATACCATCTTCGCACCATTCATAGGTATTTGAAAGACACTTCATTCCGTCGCTGAACTCAAAGATATACACCCTGTCAACGTTACTGAAAGAGCCTATCTTTTTTAAAGTAATATCTATGGTGCTTTCTATATCTTCGTGCCGGCACTGGATAAGCTCAGTAGATATTTCGTTTATAAGCATGTTAAGGGAGTATGAGTAGAAAACAGATTCATTGAACTCATCCTCCATAATTTTTTTATCGCTCATATCTATTCCGGCGGACAGTATACAAGGACGTTTGTTCAACAGAATTATTTTTGATGAAAGTGATATATACAAAGGTTTTCCTTGTTTATCCTGAACAAGAATCTCGTAATTTTCCACTTCTTTTTTTTCTTTTATCTGTTCAAGGAAGATATCAAGATCCGATCTCCTTTTAAAAAGATTTATTTTTGAAGGTGAACTGCCTAAAAGCTCATGTTTTTGATAACCAAGCTTCATCATAAAACTCTTATTCGCATCCAGGAAAACACCTGTTTCCAAGTCTGTAATACATATCAGACAAGGATTAAAGTCAAATATAAGCTTTAAATACTCCAGCTCGTCAAAAGACTCTGGTATTTTGGAGTTTGTTCCGTTCATGTTCTGAACTGCCAGAAAATGCGGGAAAAAAAGCTAGGATAGATAAAAAACATACTTTTGAAGCCTCCAGTAAGATTTAAACTTATGTCATATAATATTATAAAGTGTTTCTGATACATATCCGGAGATCATTTCTTCTACTTGAATCCAGTCTATCTGCATATCCGGTACATCTTTCCCCTCTTTTTTTATATAACCGGTGACTCCGAATACTACGCCGTTATCCTTCTGCTCTCCATAGGTAGCTATCTTAACGCCTACACTTTTAAGAACCGAAGCTACGGTATTTAGAATATAAGTCCTATAGTAAGGTTCCATTTCTTTGGGACTTCCTCCATGGCCTATAAGAGCAGCTCTCTTGCCAATAAGCGGAAATATATAATTCCTGTCGCGGCAACCGTTGACGTAACATATCTCCTGCATCTTTTCAAAGACTATAGTCAGTTTGGCGGGAATAATGGAGTAGTGAGGTATTACATAGAATA
>JAKJGQ010000177.1 GCA_022704305.1 Thermotogae bacterium
TGCCGGGAGAAATTTCAGGCTTTATGCATTTATATGTTTTGCTGTCAGTATCTGTATGACAGGACTTATTCTGTATCTTATTTTTAAATACAGTATAAACTGGTTTGGGCTTTCTATTTTCGGAAATACCGAGATAGGCCAGAAATCAGTGTTTTTTATTCCTTCGGTAATGTATATGGTTTATTCCTTTTTTCTGATATATTACTCATTGACGATGCTTAAAAGATGAATTTCAAGGGGCGGTTATGCAGGATTGCAGTATAATAATGAAGTTTGCCGTTATGTTTTATGTAGTTCTAATAAACCTTAATTTATCGGCAAACCAGGTTCAGCGGCTTCTCATTTTCCTTTTAATATATACAGCGGTTAATCTTTTACAGCTCATGGTTAGGAATAGAACCATTAAGCTGTGGTTTTGTGTTGCCAGTGCGGCAATAATAATATATTCAAAATTATATGTTTCGGAAATCTTCTTCCTTTTTTTTCCGATACTGCTGAGCGAGCTTTTCGGCAGTTTTTCGTATTCCGAGATATACTGGTACATTGTTACGGCTGCATCTGTAATTTTTGCATGGGAAAGTATAAGAAATGAGTATATTTTTATCTCTGTTATATGTATAGCCTGTTCAAAAGTAATGTTTAAATACTACAAGAAAATTTATCAGTTGTCAGAAGAAAATTTTTCACTGAGAGAAAAAAATATAAGCCTTACAAATAAGATCAACAGCAGCAATGAATATGAAAGTCAGATAAAGTATGTTTCGCAGCTTGAAGAAAGAAATAAGATTGCCCAGGAAATACACGATAACATCGGGCACACTCTTTCAGCAAGCCTTATGCAGCTTGAGGCCGCAAAACTTGTTATGAAGAATGATCCTGAAAAGTCAAACGGACTCATCCAAAGTACCATAGGCGTTCTGCGCGAAGGAATGGAAAACATAAGAGACAGTCTTAGGAGCATAAAACCTCCTGCCGAACAGCTTGGCATTAACAGGCTCAAGCTTATACTTGATGAATTTATGGTTAACAACCATATCAGGACATTTCTTTATTACAGTGGAAACCTTGATATGATATCGTACTTCCAGTGGAAGGTGATGACAGAAAACATCAACGAAGCGCTTACAAATGTTCTTAAGCATTCAAACGCTTCGGAGATAAAGGTAACGGTTGAAGTACTGAACAAGTTTATTAAGCTGGAGATAAGGGACAACGGAATAGGAAGTCTTAAAATAAAAAAGGGGCTTGGAATCACAGGGATGGAGGAAAGAGTTCAGAATATGGGCGGAAAAGTTATTATAGACGGTTCAAAAGGTTTTTCGATAATAGTTCTTCTGCCAATTGTTTAATCGGGAGGTAAGATTATGGGCATAAAGATTCTTATCGCAGACGATGATGCGCTTATAAGAGAAAGTCTGAGAATCATATTTGACATGGATGGGGACTTTGAAGTGGTAGAATGTGTTGAAAATGGCTTACGTGCTGTGGAAAGCTGTAAAAAAAATGAAATAAACGTTGCCCTTTTGGATGTCAGGATGCCTGTTATGAACGGAGTGCAGGCAACCGGTGAGATATCTAAGTCAACCCAGACTAAACCGCTGATACTTACGACTTTCGATGATGATGAATTTATAATTGATGCGGTAAAAAACGGAGCTAAAGGTTATCTGCTTAAAAACAACTCTCCTGATAAGATAAAAGAAGCCATAAAAATGGTAAACAGTGGTCATACAGTTCTTCAGGATGTTGTGCTTAATAAGATAAAAAATGGTCTTTCGGATCAGAACAGAGAAAATAAAATTGACAAAGAGCTTTTTACTGAAAGAGAAATTGAAATTATACGGCTTATCTCTCAGGGACTTTCAAATAAAGAGATAAGCGAGCATCTTTTTATATCCGAAGGTACTGTAAAGAATTACATTACAACTATACTGAGCAAAACCGGACTTCAGCATAGAACGCAGATAGCCATATACTATCTGAAGGGAAATTTTTGATGACTTAAGTGATAGAAATTGGTGACCTTTATCACTACTAAAGGTTGCCGTTTTTTTATACCATGAAATCAGGCTGGTGATAAAGTGCGCATTCTTCAACTAAAAAATATTACCAAAAGATTTGAGGATTATGTTACTATAGACAATTTAAGCATAGATATAAATAAAGGTGAGATATACGGACTTGTAGGCCCATATGGTGCCGGAAAAACAACCCTTCTGGGCATAATGGCGGGACTCATAAAGCCTGACAGAGGAGAGGTGTTTTTCAGGGAACAGAACGCGGCTCTTGTTAATAAAGAGATGAGCTACGGCATCGGGTTTGTTCCTCAGGAGATAGCGGTATATGATGAGTTCAGCGTATATGAAAATATAAAGTTCTTCGCCAGCCTTTACGGATTAAAAGGGAAAGAACTTAACAATGCAGTAAATCAGACTATATCTCTTTTGGAGCTTGAAGATTACTCGAAAAAAACTCCCGCGATGCTTACCGTTGGCTTCAAAAGACTTCTGAATATTGCCTGTTCAATATGTCATAAGCCTACTCTTCTTATACTTGATG
>JAKJGQ010000178.1 GCA_022704305.1 Thermotogae bacterium
TGGTCTGAAGGCTATGGTATACTCTTTGTCATCAATCCGGATAGTTTTTGTCTGAACTTCCTGGCTTTCTCCCTCAAGTTCCGGAATAACTTTTTCTATTACTTTTAAGGTTTCTTCATTTGACCCTGATTTTGGAAAAAGCAGACCGGTCTGTTTATCTACTATTACAGTTTGGCTTCTGAAGGAAAAAGAACTTCTCTGTACTATCTGGCGTATCTCTCTCATAGCTTTTTCATTTAAAATAAAATCATCTGCCTCTACTTCTCTGGAAAATGTTTTAAACTGTTTTTTGTTCAGAATGTCATCACGCATGATCATACGGATGTTCTGTGTTGCGTTAAGAAGATTTTTCTTTATCTGGTGCATGCTGTACCTCTCAAGTCCAACTCTGAACATAACAATTACTGATATAAATGAAAAAAGTATTATCAAAAGAAAAGGAAGTGTTATTCTTCTGGTTATGGTGGTCTTCAACTGTATTCACCTACTCCTGAGAAATACGGTAACCATATCCCCATATGGTTACTATCTGTACTTTTGAGCCACAGCTTTCAAGCTTTTTCCGTATCCTTTTCAGAACATCGTCAATAACTCTTGTATCTTCATTTTCAGAAAATCCCCATACTGCTTTGAGCAGTTCAGCCTTTGAAACAAGCTTATTTTTGGCATTCAATAGGTAGAGCATAAAATCATACTCTTTTGCTGTAAACTCAAGATTATTATTGTCCTTGTAGATACTTCTTTCGTTTGGTTTTATGACAAGATCCTTGTACTTGACAGCGGTATCGGTACTTTCAATATAATACTTATCGTCTATACGTCTGAAAAGTGACTTCACTCTTGCCATAAGTTCTCTGGGACTGAAAGGCTTTGATATATAATCATCGCTTCCGATCTCAAGACCTACCACCTTATCTATGTCCGTATCCTTGGCAGAAACCATTATTATGGGAACCTTACTTTTTTTTCTTATCTCAGTACAAAGTGAGTATCCGTCCATGCCGGGCATCATGATATCTATTATAAACATATCAGGCTGATTGGTTTCAAACTCTTTTAAAGCCGAAAAACCATCTTTAAAAGTTTTGACCATGTATCCATCTTTTAAAAGATAAGATTTTATGAGTTCTAATATTTTTTCTTCGTCGTCCACTACATAGATGGTTTTTATATCCGGCATACTGTCCTCCTTTAAAATCACTTTACTTAAGTATATTTTAACATACTAGAAAGTTCTTTTCCATTTCTCACAATTTTGCCAGATTCTCATATTCTCCCGCTACAGTTCTTTTATATAATAAAGGAGTAAATATAATTTAAAAGGATGGTGAAAGTATGAAAAAGGCAGTAAGTATATTCATGATGCTATTTCTTGTGCTCGTTTTTTCTTCTGTAGCATTTGCCGATGATGCGTCAAGAAACTCCGTTGCAGCGTTCAGAAACAATAATAATCAGGCAAATTATCAAAATTTACAGCAAAAACAGCAGTTGCTTAAGAGATACCAGAATTATCAGAACAATAAGAATAACTGTCCCTTTATGGTTCCAACACCAAAAAACAACATGACTCCTTCCAGACAGATACCGTTATACCGGGGAATGATGCTCTATAAGAGAATCGATAATGCAAAAGATCTGCTTTCCAGAGCAAAGAACTTAAAGAGTAATGCTCTTGGAGTTTTCAGCCAGATCAGAGAGTACTCAAACCAGATGAATGAAGCCCTTAATTCCAATGATATTGAAAAAGCCAAAGAACTTTCTTCAAAACTGGAAGAACTTTTGAATAAGGTAAATTCAAAATTAACTCCCGATGCAACCTCAACAAGCCCCCAATGAGAATGAAACCCAAACCCCAAGTAAGAATAAGTAAAAAATAAAACAGCCTTTTAGGCTGTTTTATTTTAAAAAAGTATCAGGTAAGCTGTAAGCCGGATTCTGTCTAGCCTGACCATCTATCTAAGCGATCTACCTGAAAGGTATGAGTAAAACTCAATTTGGCGGGCATCCTATGACCTTTCGTTTTGATCTTGCTCAAGACGGAGGTTACCAAGCGGCCAGGTTACCCTGACCCTGGTGGGCTCTTACCCCACCTTTCCACCCTTGCTCTTTTTCAGAGCGGTTTACGTTTCTATGGCCCTTACCGAGAATCACTTCTCCCAGTCGTTAACTGGCGTCCTGCCCTATGAGTCCGGACTTTCCTCAGGACAGACTTTCTCTGCCTGCGGTCAGACACTCCAACCTGATTATCTGTTTAAATAATTATAGTATTTTCCCTGATAAGTATTTCTTCTCTCCAGCTCTTTTTCCACGTA
>JAKJGQ010000179.1 GCA_022704305.1 Thermotogae bacterium
TCAACATACTCTCCGTTCTCTTGTACTCTGTTCATTGTACGGAGCTTATAGGCATAAAATGATTTTCCGTTCATTCCGATTCTTTTTTGTTTAAAAAATATTTCCTTTCCGTCTTCCAGCTTAATCAAAATTATGCTTACAAGAAGTATAGGTGAGGATAGAATCAAAACCAGAGAACTTATGAGTAAATCAAATACTCTGTTTGAGAAATTAACTTTTGATTCCGAAAAAGCGATATTATAATACTCGGGAAATCTTTTTATCACTTCAACAGGCGTCCTGTATAGGTATTTTTCTATATAAAGCGGAAGATACTCAACATTTACTCCTTTTTCAATACAAGAAGTTACTATTTCTGATTCTTTATCTTCCAACTTTCCCCTACAAACTAAAAGAGTCGTATTATCCTCTAAAAAAACTTTCTCGGGATCATCCGGACAGTCAATTATCTTCAAATGACCATCGGCAGCAACTGTAATTTCTTGAAATACTTCACTCAGTTCATCATCATATGCTAATCTTAAAATTTTTTCTGTAGGAATTTTATTATAAAAAGC
This sequence comes from Thermotogae bacterium, assembly GCA_022704305.1. Lineage (GTDB taxonomy): Bacteria > Thermotogota > Thermotogae > Petrotogales > Petrotogaceae > UBA5851. The sequence continues at coordinate 558 of JAKJGQ010000179.1, forward strand.
TCTGTAAAAAAGGGAATGCAAAAAAGTAATAATTGAAACGAAAAAAATATTATATAGAAAATGGAATCTGTTTATCGGAAGTCTGAAAACAAATATAAAAATAAAAACTACAAAAAACGCAATCATTATTCCGGAAACCATACGCACCAATGATGTGTTAAAGCTTTTAATTACCGATGATGTGTATATTCCAAAAGAATAAAAGCCTATAATCAAGCTTACAGCCATAATAGCTGAAGCTAAAATATTTTTTGTGAGGAAAAGATTGAATAAAAGAATAAGAGAAAAATCAAGCACAATAAGAAGTTTTTTCATAAGCCACCCCGCTTCATTTACTTTCGTATCTTGAGCATAGTTTCAATAGTTTTCAGCATTATCTGTAGATCCAGCAGAGTCGTTCTGTTTTTTATGTAGTAAAGATCGTATTCTGTCTTGGTTCTGTATTCCTCTAAAGTAGTCGTATACTTATAGTTTATCTGTGCCCATCCGGTTATTCCAGGCTTGGCTTTAAGTCTATTTAGATAGAATGGAATTTTATCTTTCATTTCATCATTAAACTCTTTCATTTCCGGACGGGGCCCGACTATACTCATTGTTCCCTTTATCACGTCATAAAACTGAAGGCTTTCATCCAATCGGAATTTACGCAGAAACTTACCTATCGCAAGTACCCTTTTGTCTGTATCGTTCTGCAGAGTAAAGTCTTTTTCTGAAATGATTTCATTTGAGGTATTCTTTAGTGTCCTCAGTTTGTGCATAAGAAAGTACTTCTGTCCCTGACCTACCCTATGCTGCTTAAAAATGACCGGCATTCCGTTTTCTATAAGAATCCATAAACCGCACACCGCTATTATAGGCGAAAATAAAACAAGAAATAGTATGGAGAATAGCAAATCAATCGCCCGTTTGGCAGGCGAGTATTTATAATCCTGAAAACTTACTTCATAGTAACTTTTAAACTTCTCGGCAACAACAAGGGGAACTCTTTTAAGGTACTTTTCAGCAATTATTGGTAGATAATCAACTTCTATCTGATTCTTCTGGTAGTTAAGCAGTTCTGATTTTACAAGACTTTCAAGCTTTGGATCTGTTACAAGTATTGCATCCAGCATGTGCTGGCTGTCGCCTTCTACGATATGCTCCCTAACCAGAGCCTTGGCTGTTTCCTCAAATGATCTGTCTACTTGAGGTGGGTCAAGTTCTTTTATGGCTTTTTTTATCTGTGCATAAAAATCATTTTCAACAATCTCCTGAAGCTTCTCCGGAGAAGGATTAATATACTCAATAAATCTTAGTTTTCCAAAGGATCTTTCGGTTATTTCATCAAGTATCTTTCCTACCTCTGCTTTTCTTCCTATTACAAGGTAGTTTTTAGGTCTGGTTCTTTTTAAGTATATAGTGTGTTCAAACTTATGTATAAAGGGGAAGAAGACTGTCGTAAAGAAAAGATTGAGGAAAAAAGGAGAAGCTTTGTCTATAAGACTGTCTGCAAAAAAAACATAAACAATCATAACCGAAAAGATTCCTGCACATGATCCGGCCAGTACTCTCAATACTGCCTCGTTTAAGCCTGAAAAATTTTCCTGGTCATAAACTCTGAATGAATAAAGACCAAGGAAGATTATAAAAGATATTATAAAAGAAGA
>JAKJGQ010000017.1:0-2824 GCA_022704305.1 Thermotogae bacterium
GGCGACTGGATTTGAACCAGCGGCCTTCAGTTCCCGAAACTGACGCGCTCCCACCTGCGCTACGCCCCGATGAAAAGCACAATGATTATTGTAACATATTCCAGAGAAAAAATCAACCCTCTTCTACATGTTCTCCACTTATTTTTTGAACCTTAACAATCTTCTTTTTCCAGTTTCCGAAAACCAGAAAGGCCATAGCCAGGAACATCGCAGATATATTACTTATAATCATGCCATAAAAAACACCCCTGAAACCGTACTTTTCGGCTAAAATAGTTACTATAGGGATCCGTATCCCCCAAAGTCTTACTATATCTATTATAGTTGACTGAACAGTATGTCCTGAACCTCTCAAAGTATCCATAAATACTGCTAAGGTTGTGAAAAAAGGCAGTGAAAAAGAGATCAGCCTGAAGTAAATCTCACCCATTTCAATTACCTTTGGGTCGTTTACAAAAAATTGAGTAACGTTATGTCCGAAAAAGAAAAGCAGGGTACTTACTGCCAATGCAACAGAAAATGTAAATATAGCTGCTTTTTTGACTGTACGTGAAGCCAAATCAGGTCTATCCGCTCCGAGAAACTGTCCGATCATTGAAGCACATGCCAGAGATACTCCTGACGCAAAGTTAACCATGAGCTGACTTATCTTCTGGCCGACTCCGTAAGCACTTACGACTTCAACACCAAATCTGGAAACTACACCCATTATAAGGGTAAATCCAAGCGAGGTAACTGCCTGGCCAAACGAAGCAGGAAGTCCTATTTTTATTACCTGCATGATTGAACTGAAATCTGGCTTGAAATCCTTTACTCTGAGTTTAAAACCGTACTTTCCACTGAACATAAGATATGTGAAGTATACGGCTATAACAAACCGTGAAATGAAGGTGGCAATAGCGGCTCCTGCAACTCCCTGTTTGAATCCGAATATAAAAATAGGATCAAGAACCACGTTCATCATTACCGATACAAAAGTTAATCTCAAGGCTATTACAGAGTTTCCCCAACCTCTGAGAATTCCTGAATTGAGCTGCATTACAAACATGAAAGGAACTGAAGCCAGTTCTATTACCATATATTTGACCGCAAGGTCTATGGTGTATTTTGATAAAGCCATTTGGGAGACTATGGCTCTTGCACTGAGTATTCCAACAAATGAAAAGACGGATGAAAGAACAAGAGTTGTAAGGATTGCCTGAGCAGCATTTTTTTCTGCCAGATCCTGTCGTTTCATTCCGGTATACTGAGCGATTATCGTTGACCCTGCCTGTGAGAAGCCTGCTCCCAAAGCAATAAAAACAAACATTATGGGCTGAGCTAGCGTTGGAGCAGAAAACTCAGCGGTACCAAGCTTTCCTAAGAAAAAAGCATCAGTAATGTTGTACATAGTCTGAAGAAGATTAGTTAAAACTAAAGGCCACGCCAATTTAAAAAGGGCCTTTCCGATAGAAGAATTAAGTATATCAACTTTTCCGTTGGATTGCACGAGTAGTCCTCCTTAACATTTTATAAAAAAACTTTATAATTAAAAAATAAATATAACAATCTTTATGTATGCTGTGCTTACTATTATACCATATTTTAAATGAGTAATAAATGTGTTATAATAAATCAGTACGGAGTTTAAGAAAAAAAGCCGGGGGTAGTGTATGAAGTATATACAGAAGATAATAGAACTCGTTGCAAATCTTGGAACTCCATCCTTTCACAATCTTTTAGGTAATCTTATTGTTTCAGAAACACACAGCTCGAAGATGATAATCGTCCGTTTTTTTGAAAACCTTTGGGTGGTTCTTGATGCAAAAAATGTTTTTCCTTCCAAGCTTGAATACCAGAATATAGAGGATATCATAAGGGAAGCCGGACTTGAAAAGATATATGACTTTCCTTTCGATACGTATATACTGTGTGACGGCAAGTTTGAAGATGAGGAAACATCAAGGATGATTGTACAAGCCTTTGAAAAAGAGAAGGAATTGTTCGAAAACCAAAGGCTTTTAACGGTTATTGACAGGTTGTCATATCAGCTTTCTTCCATCGAAAGCTTGGTTTTGAATCTTTCAGAACCGCTCAGCATAGAAAAGTTTATGGAGATAGTGGCATCAGGAATATCTGAGCTTTTATTCTGCAGTGTTTCTATATATAGAGTTAATGAAAGAAAAGCTTTAAAAACAGAGGAGTATGGAAGACTAAAACTCAATATCGATGAGTTTGAACTTTCAGAAGAGCTTATGCACAGCATTGAGATCAGTTCTCCTATTATTATAAACAGATATAATAAATTTCAAGATAAAGCTTTTGATAAAATCAAGGCCGTTATTCCCGTTGGAACATTTGAAAACGACACATTTCTATTGTTCATAACCAGGGATACGTCTATTGAGGAAGAGGAGAAACTCTTTATAAATACTATATACAGGATAATTTTCCATTTTTATACCAAACAGTTTCTTGAAATTCTTAACTTTAAAGAAGAGATAGCCGCGAAAACACTTAATATTTTAAAAGTTTTTGATAATATTATTTATATGATAAAGGGTAAGGATAACATTGAAGAAAGATTCTTTCAGTCTATAGGCAGCATGACTTTTGTAGAACAGTCGCAGGTGTTTTCGCCGCAAAAGGCTCTTGCCGACGGAGTCTACTCATCCAGAGAGTGCAGCGGTACGGAATACGATCTGGTAGTATCTTACACGAGCCCTCAAGGGATAAAAAAAAGTATCGGAATAACCGTGAAAAAGAGTTTTAAGAACAGCATACTTGAAATAATCAATATTGTAAGCCTTGTGTTGGACGGATATGAGACTATAGTAGAAAATTA
>JAKJGQ010000017.1:2924-25175 GCA_022704305.1 Thermotogae bacterium
TTTAAGAACAGCATACTTGAAATAATCAATATTGTAAGCCTTGTGTTGGACGGATATGAGACTATAGTAGAAAATTAATCGGAGCCTAAGGCTCCGATTAAATAATTACCTGTTTTTTATGGTGAACTTAATGGCCGTTCTTTCTTCACCTTCAATATGCACATCGGAGAAGGCAGGAATACAAACCAGATCAATTCCGCTGGGCGCAACGTAACCTCTTGCTATAGCTATAGCCTTTACCGCCTGGTTGACAGCACCGGCTCCGATAGCTTGTAGTTCGGCTATACCGTGATCTCTGATTATTGCAGAAAGAGCTCCGGCGACAGCTATAGGTTTGGAGTTTGCAGCTACTTTTAAAACTTCAGCTTCTGCCATAGTTATAGCCTCCTTTTTTATAATACAGCTTCAATTTTGGTATTTGCTTTATAATGGCGCGCCCGGCGAGATTCGAACCCACAACCTTCGGATCCGAAGTCCGACGCTCTATCCAGTTGAGCTACGGGCGCTCTATAAAACTATTATACCTTAATTAGTCAATAAAATCAAGAATAGGTTTGGGTTATTGGCAGACGATTGGAAGATCTCTGGCAGTATGGTATAATTTGATTGTAATCAGCATCTTTGTTTATAAGGGGAGGGAAGACAATGACAGATTTAAAAGTGACTGCTTATGAAAATTACAAAAAATGGGTTGAAAATGCTGATCTGTCCCTTAAGGATGACCTTGAAAAGATAAGAAGCAATGAAAAAGAGATAGTGGAGTGTTTTTACAGGGATCTTGAGTTCGGAACAGGAGGAATGAGAGGGAAGATCGGAGTAGGGCCCAACAGGATGAATATTCATACTGTAGCTAGGGCAAGTCAGGGTTTTGCTGATTTTTTAAAAACCCAAAATCACAATCTGTCAGTGGTAATAGCCTACGATACCAGAAACAAATCAGAGCTTTTTTCCAGGGTATCAGCTGAGGTGTTTGCAGCCAATGGGCTGAAAGTTTTCCTGTTTTCAAGACCTACTGCCACACCGATCCTTTCGTATGCTGTGAGATATCTGCAAGCAGCAGGTGGACTTGTCATAACCGCAAGTCACAATCCTAAAGAATATAATGGATACAAAGTATATACATCAGACGGAACACAGGCAGTTCCTGTCTATGCAGATATAATAACCAGAAATGTTGAAAGTCTTGACCATTTTAAAGATGTCAAGCGGTCTGATTATGAAGAACTTATAAAGTCCGGTATGATACAGATGCTTGATGAAAGTGTTTTTAACAGTTATATTGAGACTGTTTTTGAATACTCCAAAGGTATTATGGGAGATGTGGATTCTAATTTAAAGGTAGTCTATACACCTTTGCACGGGACAGGATTGGAGCCTGTGAGAACTTTGCTTGGCAGACTTGGGTTCAGTCTTGATATAGTTCAGCAGCAGGCAGTAGCCGATCCGGGATTTTCAACTGTAAAGGTTCCCAATCCGGAAGATAAGCAGGCTTTTACGCTCGCTTTGGAGCTTGCCAAGAAAGCAGACGCAGATATTGTTATGGCAACAGATCCAGATTCTGACAGAATAGGTGTTTTTGAAAAAGAGTCAGGGGATTATCTGGCTTTTAATGGTAATCAGATAGGAATTGCACTGAGTTACTTTCTTTTGAATAAAATGAAGGAAAAAAAGCTTCTTTCTGATAATGGTCTCATAATAAAAACCATCGTATCCACTGATATGATAAAATCAATAGCAGATGATTATGGAGTATCTGTACAGGAAACACTGACGGGTTTCAAATTTATAGGCGAAAAGATAGAGTATTATGAAAAAAATAAAGAAAAAAATTTTATTTTAGGATTTGAGGAGAGTTACGGATATCTTGCCGGTACTCATGCACGAGATAAAGACGCTGTTGTAGCAGCTGCGCTTATTTGTATGCTGGCAGGCGAACTTAAAAAAATAGGTTCAAGCATTGGAAAGCTTTTGCAGGAACTTAGCTTTAAGTACGGATTTTACGGTGAAAAAACCCTGTCGTATGAATTTGAAGGAATACAGGGAGGAGTAAAAATAAATGAGATAATGTCTAAGTTCAGGAACGAGCCGCCAAAAGAGATATCGGGCTGCAAGCTTGCAGAAGTTATTGACTATTCCAAAGGCATCGCAAATCTTCCGAAATCTGACGTAATTGAATTAAGATACGGTGATTCAAAGGTTATAGCCAGACCTTCCGGGACTGAACCAAAAATAAAATTTTATTTGATGGTCAGAGGTGATACAGAGCAGGTTCTTCAGGAGAAGATAGTCAGTTTTTCAAATGCTGTTTTCAAAATGCTGTGAAGTGAGTGAAAGTGAAATTTTACTTTATTTTTTTCACACCTAAGAGTAATTACTACTCTTTAAGTGAATATATGCTTAAAGATTATGAAACGGTTATTGCACGGGATACGCTTAATCAGATTTATGAGCTTCCGAACGTATCTTTAGATTATATAGGATATTTTATAGCTCAGGAGAAGAACTTTGAGCTTTGCGGAATAAGAAGATATCTTAAGCCCGATTTCAGGGCAAAAAAAATTTTTAAGGCTTATTTTACCGATATTATATCAGACGATATAAGAGAGCTTTACGGAGAGTATATAGAACTCATTTCTGATTATGTAGGTCTTAAGAGGACGGTAGAGTCTTTTAATAATCTTATTTCTGAAAAAAATATTATGAGTGATTATGATAACTGGCTTGAAGGGCTTATAAAGAATGTTCCTTCAACATACAAAGAAGGAGTTGCCCAGAAGGTTTCAAAGTTTGCCAACATATATATGATAAAAGTGTACGAAAAGCTTTTCAACAAAAACATACTCCTTTTGAAAACTTATTCATCGGAGATTTCGTACAAGATAATGGAAACAAGTCTTATTCAAAATATTGCGGAGGGTTAGAGTTGTGAGAAGAGTTGCTATAAAACTTGCTTACGAAGGTACGGAGTTTTTCGGGTATCAGGGGCAAAGAACAAAACGTACTGTTCAGGATGAACTTGAAAAAGGACTTCAGAAGATTTTCGGTTTCAGGATAAATACTTTTGTGGCAGGAAGAACAGATACAGGAGTCCATGCTTACGGACAGGTTGTCGCCTTTGATGTTCCAAATGACAGAATGACTTTTACTAATATAAAAGATGCGCTTAATTCCATGATACCCCATGATATGTATGTAAAAGATGTCTGGGAGGTTCCATGTACTTTTAACCCCAGAGTCACAGCAGTAAAAAGGGTATATCATTATTATATTTACAGCGCTCCGGATCCTGATATATTTTTTCGAAACAGAGTATGGTGGTTTCCCTATGAACTGGATCTTTCAAGGATGCGTCAGGCTGCTGCCTTTTTTATAGGCGAGCACGATTATACTACTTTTAAAAGCGGTGATGATGAAAGATCTGTAATCAGGACTGTCTATCGTGTACGTATCTTAAGGCAGAGGAATAATATTATACTGATAAGAGTCGAAGGGAAGTCATTTCTCAGACGTATGGTGCGGAACATGGTTGGCGCATTGGTGAAGGTAGGTACTGGAAGTTGGGAACCTCAAAAAATAAGAGAACTTCTGGAGCTGAAGGACAGGTCCAAATCTCCTGCGGCAGCTCCGCCTCAAGGGCTGTATCTTTACTCTGTTTTATTCTGACAGCAGCTCTGCTGTTAGCAATACCCAGAGTGGGCCTTGTTTATGAAGGACCGCAGTCTGTTCTTAACAGTCTGATATATACACTATATAAATATGCTGATATACAGATTCCTCCTGATTATAAAGGAGAGACTTTTGTTATTGAAGCAGACAATGATAAATTTTCTTTAAAATACTCTCTTGGTCAGCTTCAAGCAGGGATACAAGAGTTCGATTCGGTTTTTTCCAAAATTTTTTTACAGGAAAAAAGATCTGTATTTGTAATAGGCAGGGAGTGTACAATAAAATCAGAAGATAAGTTCAGGAGTGCCGATTTTTTTTATTGGGATGAAAAGGTGAATCTGACAATTCAGGCATCTTCGGGAGTTTACGATTACGTCATGTATCCTAGAATTGGCGATAATGTCCTGTATGTACCCAAAAGATGGATAAAACTTTTTGTAACTGCAGAAAAAGTATCAGAAATTACTCTTAACGGACAGAAGTACCCTGTTCCATGTGAAATAACCGTTCCTGACTGTAAAATTACTCTTAATGCGGGTGATGACAGTTTTGATATAGATCTTACCAACTATGAAGGAACAGAATACCGTTTTGAGATTGCTGACACCGAGCAATCAGACATAGTAAAGACTTCCGTTATGAGAGTCTTTGAGATAGAAAGCGGTATTTTCATTTCCGGTTTTCCATATTCTGTTTGGCTTGGTAAAGGCCAGGAACCGAAGATAAGCAAGTCACAGTTTTTTTGTGACTATGGTGATATACGTGATGTGAAAAAAGGGGCTGAGCTTCTAGGAGATATTATATTTGTGCATGAGCATAACAGATCAGTTTACATTATAAGCTCCGCAGGAGAAATGGTTGTTCTTGGCAGGAAACAGGCTCTTGTACCATGGGATCTTTTAAGGGCACCTTTTTCCATAGAACTTTCCGACAGAGGTATAGAAATAAAAACAATGCAGCTAAAGAAGTATGTGATGAGTTTTGAAGGCGGACTTTCATCATCTCAATTATATGAAGATATAAAACTTAATATTCCTTCATTTAAACCGCTTGATACATATCGGTTTGAAGGTTTTGAAATAAAAATATACAGTTCGTATATGAAAATTCTTAGGCCTGAGGTAAAAGCAAAATGAGTGAAGTTAAAGTACGTCTGGATATATTTTTGAGCTCAAAAGATGCGCGAATCTCAAGAAAAAGTGCCAATAGTCTTATCAGGGAGGGCAAAATAACCGTTAACGGCAAAGTTGTTTTAAAACCTTCTTTTCAAGTTAACGAAGAAGATAATATAATAGTTCTGTCCGAAGATTTTTATGTCAGCAGAGGTGCTTTTAAGCTTCAGAAGGCTCTTGATGAGTTTGAAATACAGGTACGGGATAGGGTATGTATGGATATAGGTTCTTCCACCGGAGGATTTACTCAGGTTCTTCTTCGCAATGATGCACTCAGGGTGATATGTGTAGACAGCGGAACCGATCAACTCCATCCTTTGCTTAGAAATGACGCTAGAGTTATTCTTTATGAAAACACTAATGCTCGCTACTTTAAAGCTGATGAAAAGGTTGATTTTATATGCTGTGATGTATCTTTTATATCTATAACCAAGCTTACTGATACATTTCTTGAAAATTCAAAGGATACTGCAGAGTTTGTTTTTTTAGTGAAACCTCAGTTTGAGTGCGGGAAAGAATTTTTGGGAAAAAATGGAATTGTAAAAGACAGTCAAGTTCATAGTTCAGTATTAAAAAATGTTTCCTCTCATCTTAGCTGCGTAGGGCTTTTTCCAAGAATGATAATTAAATCTCCAATAAAAGGTTCTCAGGGTAATACGGAGTTTCTTCTGCACTGTACAAGAAACAGGAGTGTGGCTTTTGATATGCAAAATATAGCCGGAGTGATTGAATAGTATGAGAAAAAGAACAGGTAAGATAAACGTTTCAATGATTTTTTTCCTTTTGTACAGCATAATAGGCTATTCTTATACGTCCGTAATAAGTATCGACGGACTAGGACGGTTTTATAAAAACTGTCTTGTCAACATACCTCTCTTCAGGTATATTAACTCAAAAGAAGGACTCGGATATGAGTATATTTTTAATGTTCTTTCAGAGACTCTTTCCTGTCCGAAAGAAGATCTTGAAAATCTTCTTGAAAGCAGGGTAACTTTTTATTCTGATTTTGAGTATAATTATTCGGCTTTTTTGGAACCGGATATAATAAAAAATCTCAGTAATATTATACTGAGATCTGATGCCATATATATCGAAAATCATGATGTAAAAACCATAAGCGATATAATTGAAAATATATTCAACGGTACGGTGGTTAAAGGCGGATACGATATATACGGTAAGGAATACAGAATATCTTACGGCGAGAACGGGGTCTTTCTTAATAGGCCTCAAAGTGTTTATACACCATCGGGAGAGTATCCTGTTGAGGGAAAAATAAAAGGATTCATGAATGACGGCAAAAACTGGGACTTTCATCTGGAGATAAAAGACAAGGCTCTGAAAGGAAGTTTTGTATCCCAGGATTATTCAAAAGATATGCAGGAATTTGATATATCCTTACTTGAAAACTGGAGAATCTTCGGCGATGTTCAGACATATGAAGTTCTTGTAAAGGACAGGACTGTCGATTACATTCGGGAATTTTTTGTTCCCTATGATAAAAGCTCTATAGAGATAATCGATAAGCTTTTTTCATCTCCAAAAGACGGACAGTTTGTGGTCATAAGATCTGAAAGTCTTACTGATAGTAAGATGAGATCAATTTATTTTTCGACGGTATTTGATACGAAAAATATTAATGCGCTCATTAAGCTGTACAACCTGGGCAGCGGTAAGATAGGTACCTATGACTACTGTCTCATAAGTCATAAATCCGTGGGAGATAAGATATATTTTTACTACAGCCAGGAAGGAAGCATCGTCAGTACAGTATCTCCGGATAACATGAAGATCTATCTTTCGGAATCGCCAAGGCTGAAAAGTATTACCGGATATAAAATGATTGAAAAGAAAAAACTTGAGAGATTTGTTTTTGCAGATCTAGAAAGATATTTTGAAGGGAATTTTTTTAGTTCTATACCGGCTTTCCTTTCAGCTGCCTTTTTTAAGAATGAAGATAGGAGCTACTGTATAAATATAATCCTGAAATGAAAAATCATATGAGGTGTCAATATGGCTATTTTTTCTATTTTTGATAAAAATGAGATATTCTTGAGGAAAAGCAAAAAAACTGTTGAAAAAATAAATCAACTTGAAAATGAGTACGAAAAACTTTCGGAAAGTCAATTAAGATCAAAAACAGAGGAGTTTAGGCAAAGACTAGCCAATGGTGAGACGCTAGATGATATTCTTGTACATGCCTTTGCTGCAGTTAGAGAATCCTCCAAAAGAACTTTGGGGATGAGGCATTTTGATGTTCAGCTTATTGGAGGAATAGCACTTCACGAAGGAAATATCGCTGAAATGAAAACCGGGGAAGGAAAAACTCTCGTAGCAACATTAGCTATATATCTGAATGCACTTGCCGGAAAAGGTGTTCATCTTGCCACACATAACGACTATCTGGCCAAGAGAGATGCAGGCTGGATGGGTCCGATATATGAAAAGCTCGGTCTTACGATAGGCTTTATTCAGGCGGGAATGAATAATACTGACAGGAAAGCTGCCTATGAAATGGATATAACCTACGGGACAGCTAATGAGTTTGGATTCGATTATCTTAGGGACAATCTGGTTTATGATATAAAAGAAAAAGTTCAGAGAAAACCTTACTATGCCATTGTGGACGAGGCAGACTCTATTCTTATCGACGAAGCAAGAACTCCTCTTATAATTTCAGGTCCTTCTGATACTCCATCGGAACTTTACAGAAGGTTCGCCACTCTTTCAAAGCTATTCAAGAAAGACGAGGATTTTACTATGGACGAAAAGCAAAAGACTATAGCTTTGACTCCTGAAGGAATTGCCAAAGCAGAAAAAATGCTTAATATAGAAAATCTTTATGATCCGTCGAATATAAAGTTTCTCTATCACCTTATGAACTCACTCAAAGCACTTTACTTTTTTAAGAATGATAAGGACTACATAATACAGGACGGACAGATTGTAATAGTAGACGAGTTTACCGGAAGACTTCTGGAAGGACGCCGTTATTCCGAAGGTCTTCATCAGTCCATAGAAGCCAAGGAAGGAGTCAGGGTTAAGGAGGAAAGTGTAACTTATGCTACGATAACCTTCCAGAATTATTTCAGAATGTATGAAAAAGTCTCCGGAATGACAGGAACAGCCAAGACTGAAGAGGATGAGTTCAGAACTATATACAATGCAGATGTAATAGTGATTCCTACCAACAAAAAAATGGTAAGAATGGACAAAAATGATCTTATATATAAGACTGAAAAGGAAAAGTATGAGGCTGTTGTCAAGGAGATAAGCGAAAGAAATAAGAAAGGTCAGCCTATGCTGGTTGGTACAACCTCTATCGAAAAAAGCGAATATATCAGCATGCTTCTCAAGAAGCAGGGTGTTACGCATCAGGTTCTGAATGCAAAATATCATGAAAAAGAAGCAGAAATAGTAAAAAATGCAGGTCTTAAAGGAATGGTCACCATAGCAACCAATATGGCAGGAAGAGGAACCGATATAAAGCTTGGTGATGAAGTAGTTGATCTTGGAGGACTTTATGTTATCGGAACAGAAAGGCATGAAAGCCGCAGAATAGATAATCAGCTTGTAGGAAGATCAGGAAGACAGGGAGATCCTGGTGAATCAAGGTTCTTTCTCAGCTTTGAAGATGAGCTGCTTAGACTTTTCGGCGGAGATAAACTTAAAGCTATCATGACAACCCTCAAAATAGAAGAAGGGCAGTCGATAGAACACGGCCTTTTAAGTAAGATAATAAGGGATGCTCAGAAAAAGGTTGAAGGTATGCATTTTTCTGTCAGGAAAAGACTGTATGAGTTTGACTCTGTAATGGATTCGCAGAGATCTTCAATATACTCCCACAGAGATTGGTTTCTTGAGCTCTCAGATTATGAAGAACATATGAGAGAGATTTTTGAAGATGTTGTAGACAGAATAGTTGAATCTTCATATGATGAACAGGAAAAGAAGCTTGATTCCCAGGCCGTAAGAAACAAACTTATTCAGTATCTTGTGATTGACGACCTTACAAAATCGTCTGTCGAGGAAACAAAGGAAAGTATAATCAATGTTCTGTGGAAAAAGTATGAAATGAAAAAAGAAGAGTTTGGTGAGGACTTCCATAAACTCATAAAGTTTGTGATGCTCAGAATCATAGATGAAAGGTGGAGGGCGCATCTTGATGCTATTGAAGCGCTTAAGGAGTCTGTTAACCTAAGAGCATACGGTCAGAAGGATCCTGTGCTTGAATTTAAGAAAGAATCATACACTATGTTTGAAAATCTTATAGACAGTATATACGATGATGCCGTTTCGTATCTTTTGAGAATAGTAAAAGTAGATCCTAATAAGGAAGAGGAGCAAACAAAAAAGATGACCGTGAACCTTAACTTCAGCCACAACGAAGGTTCAGCATCAAAAAATGATTCAAAATCAGAGCAGATAAAAAAAGGGAAAAAACATTTTAAAGTAAAAAAATGAAAAGACGGGAAACCGTCTTTTCATTAAGCTGATAATTTTCAGATTTAAATTATATGATATAATTTCATAGAACTTTGTATTGTTTAAACCGGGAGGAACATATGATAGAGTATGAAGTAAAACAAAGAAAAATAGATATTGTTCAAAGATACAAAAATCTTAAGGCGCTTTTCGATCTTGAAAAATCCCATGAAGAGCTTCAAAGGCTTGAATCTCAAACGACGGCCCCTGATTTCTGGAACGATCCCAAGAAGGCAGAGACTCTCATGAGGCAGGTTCAGAACATAAAGGATGAGCTCAAAGTTTTTTCGGAGCTTGACAAGCTGGTGGAGGATCTTGATGCTGCCTTAGAATTTGCCGAGGAAGAAGCAGAAATGGAAGAACCTTTTTATGAGATACTTAAAGAAACGCAGGAAAAAGTAAGAGATTTTGAATTCAAGCTGCTGCTTTCGGGAAAGTATGACAGCTCCAATGCTTTTGTGACCATTCATCCTGGGGCAGGCGGAACCGAATCTCAAGATTGGGCAAGCATGCTTTTGAGAATGTATATACGCTGGAGCGAGGCCAATAACTTCAAGGTTGAAACTATTGACTACCAGGATGGTGAAGAAGCAGGCATAAAGAGTGCTACGCTTAAGATAACGGGTCCTTATGTCTACGGAAAACTTAAGTATGAAAGCGGTGTGCACAGGCTTGTGAGAATATCTCCGTTCGACTCGAATGCAAGGCGCCATACTTCTTTTTCTTCGGTTAGCGTTATGCCTGAACTGGATGAGGACATAGAGATAGAGATAAGACCGGAAGATCTTAAAATGGACACGTACAGAGCCGGAGGCGCAGGCGGTCAGTATGTTAATAAAACCGACTCCGCTGTAAGACTTACCCATATTCCAACGGGAATAGTGGTAGCCTGTCAGGTAGAGAGGAACCAGCATCAAAACAGGGCAACAGCTATGCAACTGCTTAAAGCAAGGCTTTACGAGATGGAGATGCGAAAGAAGATGGAAGAGAAGATGAAGCTCCAGGGTGATGTAAAAGAGATTTCATGGGGAAACCAGATAAGGTCATACGTTCTTTACCCTTATCAGATGGTAAAGGATCACAGGACGGAGTTTGAATCTTCTAACTCACAGGCTGTGCTTGACGGGGATATAAACGGATTTTTAGAAGCCGAACTGCTTTTTTTTGCTGATGTTTCAAAAGAATAAGGGGTTTGACGTACCGGCAGAGGCAGATAGTTTACAATTGACAAAACTGTTAAGGCGGTGTATAATTTTTGCGAGAGTATTATGATTATCATAAAAGTATAATGGTTCCAGAAGTTTTAGAGTATCTGAACATCAAGGATGACGGAATATATGTTGACTGCACGGCCGGAGAAGGCGGGCACTGCAAGGCTATATACGAGAAAGCCGGCGGGAAAGCCAGAGTGGTAGGCGTTGACGTTGACTATGAAGTTTTGGAAATAGCTGAGCAGAGGCTCAAAGATATTGGCTGTAAGATAGATTTCTTTAAGGCATCATATAAAGATATAGATATAGTGTTAAGAGGAATGGGGATAAAAAAAGTTGATGGTTTTTTGATGGATCTGGGAGTTTCCACTTTTCAGCTCAAGGGAGAGAACAGAGGATTTACGTTTATGAATGATGAGCCCTTGGATATGAGGATGGATCCAGATTCAGTTTTCAGCGCTATACAGGTTGTGAACAAATATGAGGAAGAAGAACTGGCAAGGATAATCTTTGAGTACGGCCAAGAGTATCAGTTTTCACGTAAAATAGCAAGGAGTATTGTTTCCTCAAGACCTGTCAATACAACCGGAGAGCTTGTAAAAGCCATTCAGCATGGTTTACCGTCGTATGAGATTCATAAAAGGAAGAGGCATTTTGCTACCAAAACTTTTCAAGCTATAAGAATAGAAGTCAACAAAGAGTTTGAAAATATTAAGGCTGCACTTGGAAAATTTGAGAATCTTTTGAATCATGGCGGAAGGGTAGTCGTGATATCCTTTCATTCTCTTGAGGATAAGATAATAAAAGATTATTTCAGAAACAACCCTTCATATTCTCTTGTAACTAAAAAACCCGTATTACCGCAGGAAAGCGAAATAAGCAGCAATCCAAGGGCAAGGAGTGCCAAATTAAGAGTTGCAGAGTTCAAATAGCTCTGTTTTAAGGGGGAAGGTACATGTCGGAAAGGGCATCTACTTTAAGAAATGTAAGGGAGAGAGCAGGTAGTTCGGTCAATTTTCTTGATCTGGCCATATATGTATCTCTTTTTATGGCTGCAATGGTTATAAGCATATGGCTTGTGATGTTTCTTAACCTGGGCAAGGATATAGAAAGTTATAAAAAGATAATTGATTCGAAAACCGCTTCTTTTGAAAATATTACTGAAGTTGTAAAGTCTACTGATCTGAAGATTGAGCAGTATATTCAATTGCTGTCGGTGCTGAACGGAAAGTAGGTGTTTTTTGAAGATAAGGTATTCCATAGCCCGTCTGTTTATAGCAGGGCTGTATTTGTTTGTGGTAGCCGCAGGTCTTTTTTTCAATACTGAGCTTCTCAGCATAAACGCTGCCAATAAAAACAGTTCTGATGACTCTCAGAAAAAAATAGCGACCCTTGTTGACAGCAAGGGTCATTTTATTGTTTATGAAAAGCCTAAGTATGAAGCATGGCTTGATATAGAGTTTATGAAAAGACAAAAAAAATATGCCGCTCTTATAACCAAGCTTCAGACAAGATTTTTATACTCAGAAATAGAAAATAAAAAGTATATCTGCTGGGGTACATATGAAACCTTGGAACTGGCAAAAAAAGATCTTGGTGAGCTTTACAAGTTTGCTAATATCCATAGGTCTGCGGAAAGGGTCTACAATAATCTTTTTTCACTTAATCTTATGATAGGCAAGTATGACCAGACAACATACGGTATTGAAAAGTACCTTTATAATAAAGGAATGCTCAGCGGTAAAGATAGAGTCACAGTCACTCTGGATATGGTGTTGCAGAAGATTGCATATGAAGAGATAAAAAGAGTTAAGGATGCCCTTTCGGCGGAAGGGGCAATCGCTATTGTGATGGAAACAGCCAGCGGAAAGATAAGAGCTTCAGCTGCTGTGTACCCTTGGAATCTCGGGTTTATGGGATATATCGAACCTGGATCAACTTTTAAACCATTGATATACGCTTTGGCCATAGATGAAAAGATATCCAACCCTTATGAGAGCATACTTTGTGAGCGAACATACCAGCCTGTTCAGGATGTCAGTTACAAGATGAAAGAAGCTGAAAATGAGGATTTTGGATTAATAGATATAAAAGAAGCCCTTTCAAAATCATCAAATATTGCTGTTGCGAAAACCATGAAAAAAATAATGAATGTTTTTGATGAGAACTGGCTTTATCAAAAACTTTTAAATATGGGTCTGGGCGAAAAAACAGGAGTAGAGTTTGAAGGTGAGATATCCGGAGCACTTGCCCAGCCTGACAAATGGTACAAGATAATGCCGTTTCAGATAGCTATCGGACAGGGTATAGGAGTAACCCCCATACAACTTGTTTCGGCTTTTAATATCCTTGTGAACTCAGGAAATTATGTTAAGCCGACATTTGTAGAAGAAACAGAGATTATACCCAAAAGAGTTTTTACGCAGGAAACATCCAAGCTCCTTGTAGACTGGATGAAATATACCACATTAACGGGTACTGCAAGACTTGCATATAAAGAAGGAATAGCAATCGGCGGTAAAACAGGAACAGCGCAGAAAGCATTGGCGGAGGTAGGGTATGCATCCGAAAAGTACTATGCTCTGTTTGCGGGATTTTATCCGGTAACCGATCCTAAATATACAATTGTGGTAATAATAGATGATCCGAAAGGTGAAAAGTACTATGGGGGAGAGGTCGCAGCTCCTATTGCAACCAATATATTTTATAGATACTTTAAAGAAACAGATGCAGGACATGAGTCAGCTGGAAGCCTTTTCAGAGAAGTAATTCCTGATCTCACCGGCCAGGATGTACAGGAGGCTGTTTACATACTTAACGCATTGGGTATACCCTCTGATAAGATAATCATAAGCGGAAGTGGTAAAAAAGTTATTTCCCAGGAACCATCTCAGGCCCTTTTTATAAGTGATATTCAGTTCATACAGCTTTTTTTGGGAGAGTAAAGATATGAGCATATCTATTGTATCAGGAAGTTCATACATAAAAAAAGAAAATTCAATCAAAAAACTTTGGGAGTCCTTTCAGGGACAAAAAACTCTTGTAAGCAGGGAAAATTATACCAAAAGCTCTCTTGAAGAAGTTTTTTCAACCAAAGGGATGTTCAGTCAGGAAAAGCTTGTGATTATAAAAGAGCTTGACTCTTTTAAAGCCAAAGAAGTAAAAGATGTTATCAGAATACTTTCGCTTGCAGACGGTAACGACAAGATACTTATAACGGTTACAGCGGAAACTGAAGATATAAAAAAGATTAAAGCCGATGAAAAAATAGATGCTGCTCTTCCAAAGCCATGGGAAGATAATGAATGGAAAGATTTTTTAGATAGTATTGCCGCACAGTTCGGCAAAAAAATAGAAAAACATGCGGCAGAGTATCTTCTACAAAATCTTGGAAGGGAAGATACTTATATGTACGAGGAAATCTCAAAAATCAGCATATATGCACAGACTGATACAATAACTTTGGAAGACGCTGTTCAGATAGGCTATACATTTTCAGATCCTCAGCTTGAAGACATGTGTTATCTTATGGCCTGCAAAAAAACAGATAAAGTTATGGAAATGCTTGATAAGATAATTGATGACAGTGAATTTAACGCACCTGCAACGGTAGGGTTTATGTACAGGTACTTTCTAGATCTGTACAAGGTTATTTTGAATGCACCGGGATTGAAAAAGTATACTTGGGCAAACATTCAGAAGATCGCCAAAGACTGTGGCATAAAAAACAGTTCAAGAGTAAGGTCGTTTTTAGGGGTTACATTTCAGAACGATATAATAAAAAAAATAAATCTCGAAAATATGTATGATCCTTCTAAATTACGAAGAATCATAATAATGTTTGAACAGCTGGACAGACAGGCAAAAAGTACCGATAATTTTAAAGTGGCTTTCAGTGTGTTTTTCAGGGAGGCGTTTGTTGAATAAAAATATAGATATTTTTTGCAGTGTGATCGACAATTTTGGAGATGCCGGGTATACCCTGAGAGTTGCGGCAAGTTTCAAAAATCAATACAGAAACTCTTTAATTAACATCTACACAGACTGTACGGAGCTGTTCTTCAAACTAATGCCTAAGGAAGGATCTCCTCAAATCAATGTCTTTTCTATGGATAGCAGTAGTGATTACCATGCTTCGGAAGTTGTTCTGGGAATGTTTCAGTTTTTCCCGGATGAAAGATATATCGATTTTATAAACAGAGAATCCAAGCTTTTTATAGGAGTTGATTACTTCACCCCGGAGCTTTGGGCAAAAGATATAAAAGCTTTGCCTTTGATGCATCAGGGTCTTAGAATTAAAACATTATTTTTTGTTCCGAATGTTCATGCGGAAAGTTCGGGTATACTGAGATTTTCGTGGAAATCTCAAGGTTTGCCTACGGATGTTTTGTATCCGCGGTATATTTCCAATGCTTATTTGTATGATTACGGGCCAGTAGAAAAGCTCTTACCGCAGGAATCGGTTTTTAACTGGAAGATTAATACCCAAAACAGATTTTTCACGCAGGAAGAGTTTGATGAAATTCTCTACTCCAGCAAATATAACTGGATAAGAGGAGAAGATTCTTTTTCGCTTGCGCTCTGGTCAGGAATTCCTTTTTTCTGGCAGGCATACAAACAGAAAGAGACAAGGCATTTCAAAAAAGTATGGGCCTTCAACGAATTTATAAAGCCTTTTTTTGAAGATGCACAGATGTATAAGCGGTATGTTAACGTAGTAAACACACTTAACGGAATATATAACAACGACGTAACAGACGATTTTTTGTATATAGACAAAAAATACGGGCAGTTGAAGGATGTTTTTGAAAAAATGAAGGAGTACTTCTTAAAGCAGAAAACTCTTCAACAAAATTTAATGGAAAATATTGAATATTTATAGTATAATGTTATAAAATCTTTTTGAAATTGCATATTTGAGAATTGGAGGTATTAAGAAATGATTTTTGCTGGTGAATTAAAGGTAGGATACGTAATAAAGTATAACGGTGGGCTCTATACCATTCAGAAAGCCAAGTACAACTGGTCGGGAAGGAATGAAGCAACTATGACGGTTAAGATGAAGAACATTGAAAACGCATCTACAATAGATATAGTCATGAAAGGCTCTGAAAAGCTTGAAGATGTTCAGCTAGACCACAGAGATATGAAGTTCATATATGCTTCCGGAGACTCATACGCATTTATGGACGAAGAATCTTACGAGCAGATTGAAGTATTTGCAGATGATTTGGGTGATGTGCTGAACTTCCTTAAAGAAGACGGAAGGGTTATTGTCTCTTTCTATGAAAGCAGACCTGTTGCTTATGCACTTCCTAAGACTGTTACCCTTGAAGTGACATACACTGAACCTGGTGAAAAAGGTGATTCAAGCGGCAATCCTCTTAAACCAGCCAAAGTGGAAACAGGGTATGAGCTTGGTGTTCCTTTATTCGTCAATATAGGCGATAAAATAGTTATTGATACCAAAACCGGAGAGTATCTCTCAAGAGCATAGTTGAAAATCATTGAACAATAAAAAGATGCCTTAAAGGCATCTTTTTATTGTTCGTCGGTTTTTATTACAAGCGGAAGGCGTATAAGAAATTCGCTGCCTTTTCCTTCTTCTGAGCTTACGCTTATCCTTCCTTTTAGAACCTGAATTGTCTTTTTTACTATAGCTAAACCCAATCCGCTTCCTGGCCTGTTTTTAGAAACTCTGTAGAAAGGCCTGAATATATCCTCAAGTTTTTCCTGTGATATTCCTATTCCCGTATCCCGTACAGATATTACAAACTCCTTTGTGCTTGAATCAAAGCTGCTGTGAACAAAAATACTTCCCTCATCGGTATACTTTATGGCATTGCCTATTATATTGACAAGAACCTGGGTGAACTTGGTGGGATCTGTTTCTATAAATGCCGGAATATCCGCACTATAAGATATTTCCAACTCAACGTCTGGAGAAATATTCGGTTCAACTATTGATACAGCTTCAAATAAGGTCTGCTTGAAATTTATCCTGCGTATATTCAGGGAGGTTTCCCTGTTAAGCTTATTAAAGGTAGAAAGATCATCAATCAAAGAGTTAAGATGTCTTGAAGAAGCATATATCTTACGTATATACCCGCGCATTGCGTTCAATTTCATATTGGATTCATCCAGGATGGTTTCTGAAAACCCTATGATGCTTGTAAGAGGTGTTTTAAGCTCATGAGTAATAAAACTGAGATAAACCCTGTTAAGTTCATTTGCTTCAGTTTCAGAATCCTTAAGTGTTTTTAAGGTAAGAAAAGTTGATGCAAAGTTTGAAAAAATCTTCAATGCACGTTTGGCGACATCTTCAAAGGAATCGAGGCTGAAGTTGTCAATAAAAATGTGCCCGGCAATTTTTGCGTTGACTTTAAGCGGTGCAATTATAGTACACATGCGGTTTCTTCCTGTTTTTATTGAAGATAAAAGATCATAGAACTTTTCATTTTTTCCGCTGTAATAATCAAGTATATTATTTGTCTGCACTATGCATTCATCAATATTGTGATTGTAAGCATATGAATCTTCATATGAAATAACCATTTTTGAAAGAATATCCCGTTCATAGGGAAAACCAGCTACAGGACGGTATAAAGTTCCCTCTATCTTCCATATTGTCGCACACTCTGCCTGAGGAATGCTTTTTAAAGCAACATCAAGAAGTTTTTTAAAAAACTCTTCTTCATTTTCAGTGCCGGTGATAAGAGAAGAAAGTTCAGCCATATCAGATATGGCAGCATTAAGTTTTTCTTCTTCATAGAAAGAACTCATTTCACACTCCTCCTAAGATATTGTGAATACAAAAATGGAAGTACTTCATAGATATTTTATCATAAAAAATACAAAAATGTAATTATTTTTAGACTTTTTTAATAATGTTTTTTGGTATTTGATTCACCCAATAAAATATCTTTGTGCATCTTCCTCTTCTTATCGTCTTTCTCAACAAATACGTGAGCCGATGAAAACGGATCAAGTTCTGTGTAATAAACAGCAGTAGACATAGTACCTGGTGTAGGCGTGAATATCTGTACCTGCTGGGGTGAAAAACCGAAATACTTTTCTATTTCTTTACGCAAAAATACCTCATCCTGTAGCTCTGCTCCCGGATGCGCTGCTATCAGATAAGCTGAAAAAAACTGGTTTTTGTTAAGTTCCTTGTTAAGACTTTCGTAGTCTGAAATGAACTTTCTGACGATTTCAAAAGAATGTTTGTTCATTAATCTCAAAACATTTGGACTTGCATGTTCTGGCGCTATTTTTATCTGTCCGGAGGTATTAAGCTCCACAAGACGTCTTAAAAAAGCCATTCCGTATTTTTTATCAGCATAGATAAGATCCAGCCGTATTCCTGAAGAGATGAACACCTTCTTTATAAAAGGAAGTTTTTCAACCTGTGAAAGAAGATCTATATAGGCTTTATGAGAAGGATTCAAAGTATGACAGACTTCATCCCCTATACACTGCTTTTCTTTGCAGCTACCCAGCTCCACTTTTTTTAAACAGTCGTGTCCGTACATATTGGCGGTGGGACCACCGATATCAGATATATAACCGTTAAACTTTTCATCTTTGGAAATTTGTTCAGCTTCCCTGAGGATAGATGAAATGCTTCTGCTTTGAATTATTCTTCCCTGATGAAGGGTAATGGCACAAAAGCTACAGCCTCCGTAACAGCCTCTGTGCGAAGTGATTGAAAATCTTACGGTATCAATACCCTTGACATATCCCTGGCTAAGACAGAAGGGATGTACTTTTCTTGTATAATCCAGGCCGTATACACGGTCAAGTTCATGCTGAGACAAAGGCAGCTGTGGCCTGTTTTGAACCACATATCTGTTATCGTGTTTCTGGATAAGTCCTTTTGAATCATAAGGATCATTATTGGCGGAAAACTCTTTAAACATTTTCATATACTCATTTTTATTTTCAGATACAGTTTCAAAGCTTGGAAGAACTGTAAAGTCTGAAGTATTCTGAGGCAATGCTGAGGACCAGTAAACTGTTCCCCTAAGAGAAGTACAGTCGCGGATGTTTCCTCCGTTTTTAAAAATCTCGGCAATCTGGAGAATAGTCTTTTCTCCCATGCCGTATACTATAAGATCGGCTTTTGAGTCAAGGAGAACAGACTTTTTTACACGGTTCTGCCACCAGTCGTAATGAGCAAGTCTTCTCAGACTTGCCTCGATGCCTCCGAGTATTATCGGAATACCGTGAAAGACTCCTTTTATGAGGTTTGAATAGACGACACAAGCACGGTCTGGACGTTTGCCGAACTGTGCGTCTGGGGTGTACTCGTCGGTCTTTCTTTTTTTTCTGGAAGCAGTATAGTTTGCAACCATTGAATCGACATTGCCTGCGGTTATTCCGAAAAAATATTTTGGACGGCCAAGTCTTGAGATATCACCAGCGTTTTTCCAATCAGGCTGGGAAATAACTCCTACATTCAATCCGGCTATCTGTGAAAGGACATTTCCGATTATTGCGGTTCCAAAGGAAGGATGATCTACGTATGCATCGCCCGTCACCAAAATAACGTCAAACTGTTCAATTTTAAGTTTTTCCATCTCTTCTGCTGTAGATGCAAGCATACTTATCCTCCTAACAACCAAAAGACCTCCTTTTCAAAGGAGGCCTTCATTATTGGCGGGGACGACGAGACTCGAACTCGCGGCCACCGGTGTGACAGACCGGCATGCTAACCAACTGCACCACATCCCCAACATTCCTTAACTTCGCACGTTTATTATTCTATCAGAAAAAATGTAACGTATCTAGCCCTTTTGTGTGTCTTATGAGTAAACAAGTGTTAAGGAAATAAAAACTAAAAAAACATATCTTGCTTATAATCAGAGATTGCGCCGTTTTCTTTAAGAATCTTTAAAAAACCTAGTACAATCTCCTTATCTTTCCCAAACTCTATAAAAGAACGTTGAGAAGCCTTTCTGAGAACAGGATCAGGCATTTTGCCGTCCATGAGGTCAAACATAAATTTTATAGACTTATCAAACTCATCTTTAAAATACTTA
The DNA here is from genome assembly GCA_022704305.1 of Thermotogae bacterium. Taxonomy (GTDB): domain Bacteria; phylum Thermotogota; class Thermotogae; order Petrotogales; family Petrotogaceae; genus UBA5851. The sequence goes on from JAKJGQ010000017.1 coordinate 22,500, forward strand.
TTAGATGACTGCTCATACCTATCAATAATTTTTTGCGCATACTCTCTGGGAACCTTGTTGGAAACAAATAATCCTGTTATAGGTATCATCGCCGGATATCCTGTCAACTGTGCGTATACTTGCTGAAGATCCATTTTTGCAGTAAAAACATTTTTGGTTTTTACTTCTGCTAAAGATACAAAAGGTTCCGGAAGTACTGCCATTGTTTCCTTTCCTGTTGCCAGAAGCTGTATTATATCTGCACCGCTGCTTACATATACGGTTTCAAAGTTAATGTTTTTCTGTTTGGTAATCATTTTCAATATAAGATCACCAGTCTGTCCCGGTGAATGAATAGTAACGATTCTCTTTCCCCTTAAATCCTCTATAGAATTAACTTCCTGTGAGGTAACAAGATAAAAAGACTTCCATATTGATACTCCTGCCAGCTTGTATTCAAAGCCTTTACTTATAAGCTCTGCACCATAGGCCACCGGTAGCACAAGAAAATCTGCTTGCTGTTTTAAAGCAAGTATCTGTGCTTCATCCAGCGTTCTCCAGTAATCCTTGGTGAGATCGGTAGTGTTTTCGGAGTAGAGGCCTGCTGCAGGAAGCAATGCTGGTCCTATGGGATTAAAGAAACTGTAAGCTAATAGAGATATACTTAGTGATAACATAAAAATAAAAACGAATAATCTTTTCATAATAACCCTCCTGTAGATGTTTTCCTGTAAAACCTTTTGTGGTATAATCAAATACTTCTTAATTATAACATGAATTGTCGGATTTAAAACTCCTTCTTACAAAGTTAATGTTTCCGAAATGTTTATCTAAACAACAAAGGATATAAATTTGTTTGCACGGTCAGCATTCATTTCAATTATAGAACATAAAATTTACCGTTTGAGGATGATAATATGAAACTTTATGTAAGCGATATGCATATAGGATCTGGAAACCAGAAGGATGATTTTGTATATGATGCAAAATTTATTGAACTCTTAGACAAGTATGAAGACCAGATAACAGAATTTTTCATTGTAGGGGATTTTCTTGAACTTATGCACGTTAAGGACAAGAAGATTCTCTGTGAAACTGTTCAGGAGTGTATGGATTTGTTTGACCATGAAATTCTGAATAAAATATACAATGCCCATACGGCCCTTTTTGATAGGCTGAAAAAGCTTTCTTCAAAGGTAAGAATAAGATATATAGCCGGTAATCATGATTATCATGTTCTTTTTTCTGAAAAGATAAGACAAAAGGTATTCTCTATGACAGGATGCGAAGAAGTACTGCCGTTTTACTATGATGAGGACTGGGAGATATTTGTGATACACGGTAATCAGTTTGATGCCGTAAACAGGTTGTCGTATGATGGGAAAAATAATATAATCCCAACCTTCGGAGAGTATATGGCTAAGTTCATGTCATCTAATTTTGATATCAAGATGAGCAAGATACTGCCTGATGAACTCATCTCTGACTATGACAACATAAGACCTTTACTCGATGTTTTTGTATGGCTGGACTATATAAATGAAAGATACTGTCTTAACTACAATCTTAAGGAAGAATGGATAAGTGAGTTTATAAATCTTATAAATGCAAAGCAGACAAGGAACTGGCTAAAAATAAACTTTCCTAAATACTACAGGTTTACTGATTTTTTTGTAAATAAATTTGGCGGAATGAAGTTGGGAGAATCTCTTGTAAGAACAGTTATGTACTTCAGGGAGTTCAAAAAAAGTGATATGTACCTTAAAGCCGCAAAAAGACTTTTAGAGAATAATTTTCTGATACCACGTAAAAATCTCGTGGGATACAGTGATGAAGATATAAGCTTAAGCAATGATAAGGTAAAAGGTCTGATAATGGGACACTGCCACAGGCCGTCCTATAATCAGGTCAACTGTGGCAAGATAAAGAAATTTTATGCTAATACGGGTGCATGGAAACATGTTGTAATGAGAAACAAGGGAGTTAACGACAACGAATTTATAAAGAGAAGTACTGTATCTTATCTTGTAATAGACGAGTACAATAAAAATCTTCATGCTAAATTAAGTGTGGAAGAGTTTTATTAAAAAATAGGAATATAACAGTTAACATTTTTCATGTATAATATTTTCACTTTGAAAAAAACAATTTTACCGATCAATTCTGGTATAATAAATGAGAAATAAAGACTCAGGAATCTATTTTTAGGAGGGAAAGATATGGCTAAGAAATACGTATATTTTTGGGGCAAAGGCAAATCCGAAGGAAATGCCAAGATGAAGGAACTGCTTGGCGGAAAGGGAGCCAACCTTTGTGAGATGGACAGGCTAGGACTGCCGGTTCCCGCCGGTTTCGTTATATCAACTGAAATATGTGATCATTACTGGAAAAACAATAAAAACTTTCCTCTTACTTTAAAAGAGGAAGTTACCAACTGCATGAAAAGACTTGAAGCAGAGTCCGGGAAAAAGTTCGGAAGCAAAGAAAATCCGCTTCTTGTTTCTGTAAGATCTGGAGCTTCAATATCAATGCCAGGAATGATGGATACCATACTAAATCTTGGTCTCAATGATGAAACCGTTCAAGCACTTGCCAAGAATACCGGAAATGAAAGGTTTGCCTTTGATGCCTACAGGCGTTTTATGCAGATGCTTGGTGATGTTGCAATTGGAATTCCTCACGAAAAATTCGAACATG
>JAKJGQ010000180.1 GCA_022704305.1 Thermotogae bacterium
AACGAATGGTATGCCAAGGATACGAGCAAGAAGATACGCGCCGTTTTCAAGTCGAAAGGGCAATCCGGCAAACCGCTTTGCACCAATCCGCCTTATGGCTACATCAAAGACCCGGAAGACAAGACACGCTGGATAGTCGATGAAGAAGCCGCCAAAGTTGTGCGCGAGGCATTCCGCTTGTGTATGCAAGGGTATGGCCCTTCGCAGATAGCCAAGGAATTCACAAGGCGCAGAATTATGAATCCAACGGCTCACGCCAGGAAAAACGGAATCAATATTCCGGACAACAGAGGCCATGACGATGATTATGTCTGGCGAGGCAGCACAATAGTTCATATGCTTTCAAGGCAGGAGTATTTGGGACATACGGTTAATTTCAAAACTTACCGCAAGTCCTATAAGCAGAAAAAGCAGATGAAAAATGACCCGTCGGAGTGGATGATCTTCAAGAATACCCACGAAGCAATTATTGAGGAATCCGTATTCGAAGTAGTGCAAAGAATCAGGGATGGCAGACGCAGGCTCACACCGATGGGTGAAATGCCGCTTCTCTCCGGCATGATGTTCTGTGCGGATTGCGGAAACAAAATGTATCAGGTGCGTGGGCGGGGTTGGGAACATGAAAAAGAGTATTTTGTATGCGCTACCTACCGCAAGATAAAAGGCGGATGCAGTTCACACCAGATACGCAATGCGGTCGTTGAGGAACTGCTCCTTGACGGTATACGCCGCGTAACGGCTTTTGCCAGAGACTGTGAGGACGAATTCGTGGAAATGGTAACTAAGAAAACAAGGTCAGAGCTTGACAAAAGTATGCGTGACAGCAGACGCGAATTGGAACAGGCACAGGCCCGCATCGCCAAGCTGGACGAGATTATTCAAAGGCTCTATGAAGATAACATAGAGGGCAAGATATCCGATGAGCGTTTTACAAAGATGACCGCAAACTATGAAGCCGAGCAGCAGACTCTTGAGAAGCGAGTAACGGAACTGAAATCCATTATGACAGAGGAAAAAGAAAGCGCTCTCAATGTCGACCACTTCCTCACTCTGGTTAGAAAGTATACGGACATAAAGGAACTCACAGCCGAGATTATCCGTGAATTCGTTGAAAAAATCTATGTTTACAAGGCAGAGCGCATTGATGGCAGACGGGTACAACGTATCAAAATTGTATGGAACTGCATTGGCGAGTTTGAGCCACCGGTTTCTACATCCACCACAAAGAATGAAAAATCGGCATAGCCGGTAAATACATACCAAACTATGCCGATATTTTTCCGGGATTGAAAATCCCTAAGACGCACCCTCAAAAGGGGGAGTTTTTTTTATTAATATATCAAGTGATACATTAATATGTACTTATAAATTTTTTTGAAAATAAAATACAGAAAAATGATATAATTTTATTATCAAAAAATTTCAAGAAAGGAAGTGCCGCCATACAGATAAAATTAAGATTGAGAAATATTGATAACCCTTTCATAAAACTTCCCACCCAGTACAACCACATAATTCAGGCTGTAATACTGAATCTGATTAATGATGAAAAGTACAATAAATTTATACACGATAACGGATACAGCTATGAAAAAAGACAGTACAAAATGTTTGTCTTTTCAAGACTTTACGGGAATTACGAGATGAACATGAAAGACCGCTCTATAACTTTTAAGGAGTTTTGCGACCTTTATATCTCAAGCATAGATGATGCTTTTATAAAGTACTTTTTAGACGGTGTTTTTGAAAAAGAGATACTGAATAT
>JAKJGQ010000181.1:0-1261 GCA_022704305.1 Thermotogae bacterium
TCTGCCGTACTTTTCACGCAGCTGTTTTACGGTGTCTATACAGAGTTCCTTCTTCATGTTGTCACGCATTTCAAGAGCGACTATCTCACCATTGAAGCAGTCGAGGACGGGTGAAACATAGAGTTTACCGTCAGCACACTGGACCTCGGTAATATCGGTAAGCAATTTCTTCAGCGGCTTGTCTGCGCTGAAATTTCTTTTTATCAGATTCTCTCTGTTCTGAGTTTCAGTATCAGCTTTTGTGATACCGTGAGGTCTTCGGTGCCTGTGGATAAGCCTGGCTTCGCTCATAGTGCGGTATACCGTCCTGAGGCTTACATGAGTGCCACGCTGTGCAAGAGCTGCCTGCATCCTTCTGACACCGTAATTCTTGTTGTCAGGATGCTCTGATAGTATTCCTTGTATTTTGACCAGAAGAAGCTGCCTTGCACCGGGCTTGCCCTGATTCCTGAGCCAGCGATAATAGCCTGATTCGCTTATTTTCAGAAATCTGCATATTGCTTTCGCTCCATACTTGCTGCGGAACTCGTTGACGAACAGGTGACGTTCGCTTGTCTTTACTTCTTCCGGTCTTTTGCGAAAAAACCGAGTGCATCCTTGAGGATATCATTTGCCTTGCGAAGCTCGGCATTTTCACGTTCGAGCTCTGTAATACGCAGCTTTGCTTCGTCATCTGTCATCTGATACTTCTTAGCTTTGGCAGCGGCATTTCGCTTTGTACGCCAGTCTGATAGTGTGTAATACTGGATACCTAACTGCTGAGCAGCCTTTTTCAGTCCGATCTCATCCGAGAGCTTTAATGCTTCTTCTTTGAATTCTTTACTGTACTTCATAGTCGTTTTCCCTTTCCGGTTTTGTTATTTATATTCTACCAGATTTTTGGGTGTTTGTCGACTGCTATTTTAGTATAACACTTCAAAGGATATTTACAGGAATTCACTTGCATAAATGGCTGTAAATATAAGAATACAATCAATTTATATTTAAAAAGTTACGCCTTTCGCTTTTATAATACCATAAACATAGAAAAATGTCAATGATAAGATTATTCTATATGTAAAGAAACTAATATTCAAAAATACTATGAACAACAACCGAGGCAGCCATTTTGCTGCCAATAATTCCCCTATTATCTTTTTCGCAGCTCAATACGTTAACCACAGTTAACACATCCATGAAAATAGAAGTATCATAACCGTGAGGAGGTCTGCGCATGAAAGTACATAGGATAATTGCCATAGCCGCTGCGGCTGTATCATTC
>JAKJGQ010000181.1:1271-1509 GCA_022704305.1 Thermotogae bacterium
AGATGATTGAAGACGGAAAAACATTGGTTGTTCGAGACTATGATAATTCTGATGAAGTTGTGTTAAAATGCGGCAGTAAAGGTACCAGTACATTTGATCCAATTGAGTTTTTCGGTTATTTGCTTGGTAAAGCAATCAATCATCCCAATGGTGATAAGAATCAATACTATTCAAAGTATATGCTTTCTTTTCCTGTTAAATTCACAGACACAACCAGAAATATGATCAGAGCATCCTT
>JAKJGQ010000182.1 GCA_022704305.1 Thermotogae bacterium
CTATGACCATTCTTATGATGCAGAAAAATTTCGGCTCTCTTGGGTAGACCATCTTGCATAGCTCTGCTAGCCGGACAGTTTTTCTCGCATAGTCTTACACCTTTCGAATCGATATGATTCAGGATGTTATCCATACAAGAAAGGCCAAGTATTTCAGAGGATTCATATCCGGTTATCTTCTGTGCTCCTTCATTCCAGAAAGTAATTACTCTTTTGGTGTCTAAAGCGTATATACCGGCTTTTTTATCCTGAAGCATTCTTTCGAGTATATCCGGAGTAAAAAAATTCTTTTTATCCGAAAGCATTGAAATCCCCCCTTCCGGATACAATGATACTATATTTTCGGATAAAATAAAAAAACATGCCGTAAAATGGCATGTTTTCATTCAATTATAAAGTCTCCGGAAATACTTTCAACTTTAATCAGTTTATCCCCGCTGCCGTAGCGATACTTCCCTTTTGACGAAACTTCATCTTTTATAAATACTTCTCCGCTTATTGAACTGAACTCTACTCTATATTCGTATAGATCTATTCCTTTAATCCTAACGTCCCCGCTTGTTGATTTAACTATTATATCGCATGCTTGTCTTAGACCTTGCATCATTATATCGCCTGAAACAGCTTCAACTTCAATACGATCTGAAGATACGTCCTCGATTTTGATATCTCCTGACACCGTTTTTATTTTCAGATCTTTAGCCGATGCTTTCTGAACTTTTACTCCACCGGATATTGATGAAGATATAAAGTTTTCACAGTTGATATTGACTGCCTGAATATCTCCGGAGGTGTTGCCGATACTTACTTCAGTGGTTTTTATATCCGAGATGGACACGTTACCGTTCATGCTTTTTAAAGCAACGCTTTGTGGATATACTGCCAAAAAAACCGCATAACTGCCTTTCTGTGAGGTTATACCCCTGAATATATCTTTTTTTGTTTCTTTGATGAATAACCGTTTTCCTTCCAAACCAATATGGTTTTCAAAAATATTTTTATCGTGCGAGTAAAGAAGTCTGCTGCTGCCTGATCCTGATAGATCTATATCCGACGAAATTGTTTCTACGCTTATCGTTTCAAAACTCTCCCGTATTTCCCTGCTTGTGCTCTGTAGCTTTGAAGATGATGACGTGAGATTCAAAAGCAGCGAAACGGTTATTATGGCTCCGGCTGCAATCAAAAAGCCCTTAATTACAGAATTCATCATATTACCTCGTATAATAAAAAGTAGTAGTTATTAAAGTTCCTCTCCAAGAACTTTGAGAAATCTGCTATACTGTAATGG
>JAKJGQ010000183.1 GCA_022704305.1 Thermotogae bacterium
TATATTTAAAAACCCGGAAATCTTTTTTAGACTCCCGGGAAATGGTTCATCAACCATATTCATAACTGTCATACTCTTAAGAACTTGTACTCTAGTGCATCATTTTCTCAAAGCGAAACATCCCGCCAAATTTTTCTTCTTCACAATCATCCGGAAAATCAGGATCTGTATGATATTTCTTGAAGAACTTCCTCTGACTCTCCCAAGCCGTTTTCTGCACCTTTTCTAAAAGCATACTTCATATCTTTTTTAAACTGCTCTAGATCTGTATCCTCCAACGGCAACAATGCAAAATCCATTAATCCACCACCTTCTCAAAAACTACACTCTGTTTTAAACAACAATCTTCCTTACATTTCAGAAAGAAATGATCTATTGACAAACCTATGATCATCTCAATTTTATCATAGATCATTAATATTATTCATTGGTTTGACCTTTTCATACATTTTTAGGATGCCTACAAGCTGTTTCTCATGATTATGTTTTGTATTTTTTCTTAAGTAATTTCACAGCGACTATATTTTTACATATTAATAGAAAATTTATATTTTTTGGTGTATGATAGGGTTGCATTTTAGTATTTTATAGAGACTAACTATTAAAAGTCAAGGGCTAAAATGAAAAAAGTAGAAAAAAATATGCCTCTCATTAAGAAGAACAATCAAAAGCTTTTTAAGGGGATTAAATTGCTTCTTGGTTGATTTTGCTACTTCATACTTATATGTCTCCGGAATAAGTGGTAAATCTTCAATATACTTTTCATCGTAAGCATCAGGATTTGACATTTGAATTAAGTGTCCAACACACCAGCTTACCTTATATCCGTTTCTCTCATAATATCCTTCTTTCTTCTTCGTCGCTCCAATAACTTTAGCAATGGATATGGCAACACTCGGTTTTTCAGCAATTACAAGTTTCATATATGTTTTTCCTCCTGTTTTCAATATAAGAGGGCGAAAGATTTTACTCTCTCGCCTTGTGTTCTGTCCCAAATATTGTATAGTTTTTGGGACATTATTTAATTTCGTGAATTTCTTTCTCTAATTCAGCTATCTTATGCATGACTTCCTCAAATTTTGGATAGTCTCTAAAAAACATCTCACTCATGTTTTTATAATCTTCTCTAATTTCTTCCAGTCTATATTCATCCGGCATGAGTCTGATAGCTT
>JAKJGQ010000184.1 GCA_022704305.1 Thermotogae bacterium
GTAATAGGCGGATTAGCCGTGAATAAGATCGAAACATGGAGATTTGAAAACGAAAATTCCCATCCGTTTCAGAACCTTCCAGATCCGGATACCGTTTACGGAAACGGACATGTTCCTCTTTACAGAGATTTTTGCGAAGCAGTTACAACAGGAAGAGAACCTTTTATAAACGGTGAAGAAGGAAAAAAAGCTGTTCAAACTATACTTGCAATCTACAAATCTTCTTTGACAGGCAGTCCGGTTAAATTTCCCTTTGACTTTTCAACCCTTGAAATGAAAGGATATTTCAATAAATAAAATTTTCTGTTATGAACTGACCCCCGAGAGCTGGATCACAAATCCAACAAATAGGAGGTCAGTTTGTTTATGTGATAAAAAATCCTCCTTTGAAGTCATTCCTGTAAGGAATGAGGTGGCGCCGAAGGCGACGGTGGATGTGCAGTAAAACATTCAGGATTCAGAAAGGTATGAGAATATTTAGGATAAAAAGTACAAAGATCATATCCCTCCCGGCTGATGCCGTACTCCCCTGAAGGGGAGAATAAAAGCGACTTACGCTTTGGAACCGTTTCCCAGCATTTCTATCATACTTACAAGATAAGGTATGAGTCTGGTAAGTTGCTGCCTTCATCTACCACACAGCCTGCCGGAACAGTATAAGTATACCTTTCAAGAAAACTTTTTGAATATATAAGTAAGAATATAAAATCCGATCTTTGACAGTGCTAAGAGTAAAAAACCTCTGAAAGCAAAATAAAAAAGCGATCAGAGGTTTTAAAATAATTTTATGAAGTGCACAATATTTTGAACCCTTAAATTTTTTTGATATTTTCAAAATTTGTTTCATTAGTTTGTTTGTAACTATTTCATAGTCTGTTCGGGATCATTATAACTTGTTTATTTGCAGACGCATATGCACATCACCTCACATCTGATCATTACTTATATTACATCATGGTGTGCAATATCTATACCGTATAACTTGACAAAAAAACTTCTATTTTCAATGTCTTCCAATCATCTTATTTGCCTTTAACTGTCAAACTACCGTACAGACGTATAAGCATTCTGATTGACATTAATGTGTTTTAGTGTTATAATTTTATAGAACACTAAAGTTATTGGAGGTGTACTTGTGTTGAAAGAATACGAAAAGCT
>JAKJGQ010000185.1 GCA_022704305.1 Thermotogae bacterium
ATCACAGCAAAAGGATTGATTTCGAGAACTTTTTCAACAACTGACTCCACACTTTTGGTATTAAAATAATTTTTCTGAGGCTCATAATCTGTTGGAGTAGCTATAATTACAAAATCTGCGTTTTTATAAGCTTTCACAGGATCCATCGTAGCTGTCAGATTTAGCTTTTTATTTTTTAAGTAATCTTCCACTTGCGTATCAACAATAGGAGATTTCTTATTGTTAATCATATCCACTTTTTCTTTGATAATATCAAGAGCCACAACTTCATTATGCTGGGCTAATAACAAAGCGTTAGCTAATCCTACATAACCTGTCCCTGCAACTGCAATTTTCATATTTTTATCCCCCCTTATACTGCTCCCATCTATCAAGACAAATTTTAAAAAAAATTAAGTTAGATCCTCCTTCCTTTGAATAAATGTAGGTATACCTATATCGCTGTACCTAAATTACAATTTGGGTCATAGTAGACTTGAGCCGGTGTTTTATAGTCCACGTTGGAAATGTATAGTACAAAACACCCAAAATGAAAAATAACTTGGCTTTGATTTCTAAAGTTATCGTTACTATTTTCCGTAGTCTGCTCGTTAAGCCACCGATTCACAGGCAAGCTTACGATACGCTATAGGAGTTATTCCATCTTTACTTCATCTGTTTCTTTTCTGAATGCTCTTGATGCATTGTTAAGAAATTCTGTCTTCCACCGGATTAACTGATTTGAATGAATTTCATACTCTGCTGCTATTTCATTCAGTGTTCTTTCTTCCTTCAAGACCTCTATTGCTATTTTCGCTTTTTCTTCAGGTTTAAAACTTCTTCTTTTTTCCATATCTCTATTCTAACTTATTTTTTCTGTTTTCTCTGTCTTGTTTTTCGGTAGCATTATATTTCTTCTCTTCTGATTACTTATCTTATTCTCTCTAATCAAAACACTCATTAATTCATTTAACCACAAGAAATCAATATTTATTGAATTGTATAATAATATACTTTTCAAAATTTTAAAATTTGAAATATAACTTAATAAGTTAATTGAATCATATGCTTTTCTATTTATAAATGCCTTATAAAATAAAACACTTTTTGAAAATAATTTTTTAATTGTTTCCTTTTTATCATTCGATTCAATTTTCTTTGCAATTCTA
>JAKJGQ010000186.1 GCA_022704305.1 Thermotogae bacterium
TTTGGTGGTGCAAGGACTGCTAAGAAACAGGCTATTATTGAAAAGCTTATGAAGTTTTTTGAAAAGTATTCAGGTCTCGCGTGACGGCTGGTATTTCAGGCAATATAGGCTGGGAATGTTATTTTGCTTAATAAAAGTAAAAAATTGAGAACATAGTTTTTTCAGAGTAATTGCAGGAGGAATTAACCTATGAGTAAAAGAATAGAAATGATAAACATGTTTTATGGTGCGCATAATGAAGATACCCGTTTGATTAGGAGTAGACACGGTCAACTTGAATACGTAACGACAATGAATTATATTCATCGATATGCAAAAGCCGGAGATAGAATTCTTGAAATAGGTGCCGGTACTGGCAGATACTCAATAGCTCTTGCAAAGGAGAGCTATAATGTGACGGCAGTAGAGCTTGTAGAGCAAAATTGTGATATATTGAAGAACAATAGCACAGGTATAAAAAACATCCATTCTTTTCAAGGTGATGCACTGGATCTTGGTAGGTTTTCGGACAATGAATTTGATATTACAATGTCACTTGGTCCATTATATCATCTTTATGACGCAGGGGATGTTCACAGGGCTTTTGATGAGGCTGTAAGAGTAACAAGGTTAGGCGGAGTGATCATTGTGGCATTTCTGTCTGTTCATTCCATCCTTTTAAATAATTATCTGAAAGGTAATCTTGAACTTGGATTGAATGAAAATTTTACAAGTGATTATAAAGTGAGACATTTTGAAAAGCAAATGTTTACGGGATATAGAATTGTGGAGTTTGAACAGCTGTTTGAGCAAAAAAATATTCAGCATATAACAACTGTAGCGACAGACAGTGTATTAGAGCTTGCCGAAGAACGAAATGATTTTATTATGTCAGATGAGGAGTTTGAACTATTTGTGAAATATCATCTTTCTACATGTGAAACGAGAGAATTGCTTGGTAGTTCAAGTCATCTTCTTTATATCTGCAGAAAAATAGGATAGACAACAAGTGTATATAGATATTAATTTATGTGGGGTATTATATGAAAAAGAAGGTTCTGAAAGTTTTGTCGGGTATTATTTTAATTGTTATTGTAGGGTTAATTGGTTTTGTTGTCT
>JAKJGQ010000187.1 GCA_022704305.1 Thermotogae bacterium
CGTCAGGCATGGGATTGTAGCTATCCAGGGCTGTCAAAGCCAAATACTGTGTGCACTATTAGAATGAACACAACGAAAAGCAAATATCAAATTACAAAGGAAGCACTGGCAAAAAAGAGTGAAATGTTTTTGAATCCTCCGGTAAGTTTTGTTGGAAGGAAGGGGTTTGAAAAGTTTATACGTGATCTTCCCAATATGATTAATGAGCTTGATAAAGACGACTACAATAAGATACTTACTAACATGGTAACGTTTTTTGGAACGGTGCCAACAGTTCCGAACGCACTTCGGGGAATTAATGAACCGGATCAAGTGAGTTTTTTCGGAGGTTTTGATAAAATGAGCCGTGTTCTTAAAGATATGGGAAATGAATATAGAGAAGAATCATGGCTTGAGGCATCAAGGCGTTTAGATGAAGGAGCCGCAATCATCTCTGAGGCCACGAATGTTATCGTTGCCTATCTCACAAGGGAAAACGCTAATACTGACAAACTAAATTGCCTGTTCATAAAGATAATGGAAATCATGACGGATGTATATATTATTTTGAAGAAGCATTGAAACTATCTGATGAAATCGGAGTGAAAAAAGCATCTTAATAGTTAGGTATCCAGTATTCTGAGATATTCTGAGAAATCAAAACCATTTTTTAAACGTACGGAATAACGAATATGAAAAAGGCACTCTACATTGAAATTTTTGTAGAGTGTCTTTTTAGTTATTAATTAATATCTGTTTTATCGTAAAGTATAAAAAAGAATAAAACGCAACAAAAATCTGTATCTACAAACTAATTATTACATTTTACTGTATTCATGCTATAATTTACGTATATAAAATGTTGATTGATTATTTTTAAGGGTTAAGTACGGAAATTAATTATTTTTTATTTATTTGAATAATTGCCCGTAAGATAATGGAAAGCTTGAAGGCAGGAAAATTGATGGAATCGCATGATTCAATTTCATATAATCCATGCATAGCTAATGTGTTCTACCGAGCTGGTTATTATGTAATTTATCTTTACAAATAGGGGAGTGCATAAAATGGAATTAAAGAAGATAAGATACCAG
>JAKJGQ010000188.1 GCA_022704305.1 Thermotogae bacterium
TATGTTGGGGATAATATTGGTAAAGCGCTTTATTTCCTTGAATATCGAGATTTTTAAAGTACTATCCGCTGAAAGATAAAATCCCTAATATTAGTTAAGAATTTCATGATGGATATATTGTTTTTGACAGAGATACCGAACATTATTGCGGAGAGACTGCTAAAGATGTATGACAAAGAATCCTAATCCTGAAAATGTCAAGAAAAGTATAGTCGAAAAATACCCAAAATATAAAGTAACTTAGTAATGATTTCTAAGGGTTTAGATACTTTTGTTCATAGTCTGCTTGTTAAGCTACAGATTCACAGGTAAGCTTACGATATGCTATAGGTGTCATCCCATCAAGATTCAAGCTTGTAATTCTCTGTGTGTTGTAATAGCAGAAGATATATCTGAATATTATTTTTTTTAATTGCATTCTGATCATTTCTTCAATACAACAAAAAAGCTAGCTGTTCAGATGCTTTTTATTTCCATATGTTCTGATGTTTTCAACGCTTCTTATTTGAACTCTTTACTGTACTTTCTCATTTTTAAACACCTCTCTTTTGATTTTATTTTATCAATTTTTTCGGTGTTTGCCGACTATGCTTATATGATAACTGTCCATTTACTACTTACCTAAAAAATAAGAGTCTTTTATTTCTTATTTAACAATAATTTTTAAAGGTTTAGCAAAAAATGGAAATTTTTGATTCATGTTTTTTAAAATTCGGTGCGATACTGCTTTTATAGGTATTCCATCGGGTTCATCTGTTGCATCCCATATCTATATTTCTCCATCTTTTATATAATCAAATATAACCACGTGATCAATACTTCCGTTATTATCAGGATCAAAAAAAATAAAATCTCCCTTTTTTAACTTTTCAAAAGTTGTTTGAACACTATTATAATCAAGAAGAACTTGAGCCGATACATCTTTTTTTAAGACATCCCCATATAAAAACCATTCATATCCTAATTGATTGTACAAATAAATAATTAATCCAGAACAGTCAATTCCATTAGTACTATTTCCGCCTAATTTGTATGGAACTCCTATTAAAGAAGGAAGAATTTGAAAA
>JAKJGQ010000189.1:0-389 GCA_022704305.1 Thermotogae bacterium
TGCCAACAGAGTCTTTGAGATTTATTTTATCGTCTCCAACTTTTACCGTACCAAAAGGAATAGTATTCATTCCTTGCATATCATAGCCAAAAAAATAATTACCGTTATCAAACCGCATCTGCGGAATCACTTTCTGCACTTCTTCCTGAGCTTGAACTAAAGTTATTTCACCTTTTTTTACACGGTTATCATAATGCTCAAGGATACCATATGCACTGTCTACAAGATCTGTAAGAGATTTAAGCTTACCGGCATATATCGTACTGTAAGTTTCCCTATAGTTGTTGAAAAGTATAATAGCTCCAAGAACAAGAACAAGTAAAATCGCCGGAAATATAAATTTTTGCGCTATAGATAGTTTCATAAAAACACCTCCGTAAGAAATATTA
>JAKJGQ010000189.1:399-1062 GCA_022704305.1 Thermotogae bacterium
GCTAGGAAGGGAATTCTCTTAAAAGCTAATTCAGTAGGAATTTTCGTTTCAAAACCTTATAGGTATGCTAGGAAGCCGCACAAAACACAAATAACAGAAGAAGATCTTAATAAGTTTCAAAACCTTATAGGTATGCTAGGAAGTAGAAACGTTGCATGTAACAAATAACTGGACAGTGAAAGTTTCAAAACCTTATAGGTATGCTAGGAAGAAGATGATTTTGGAGGAAAAAGACACCACGAAACTTTGTTTCAAAACCTTATAGGTATGCTAGGAAGTTAGAAGAAATAGCAAAAGTAAAAGAAAGAAGTTTCAAAACCTTATAGGTATGCTAGGAAGAAGAAAATTCCTACTGATTAAAACCATCATCAATAGTGTTTCAAAACCTTATAGGTATGCTAGGAAGCTGATTGGACAGAAGGCTTATTTAAGCCTGATCTTTGTTTCAAAACCTTATAGGTATGCTAGGAAGGTTGTGTACAGTGTAGTAATAAAAACAGGTGATATTTGTTTCAAAACCTTATAGGTATGCTAGGAAGGAAATACGATAAAGCATGCAATGTTTTGGAAAAAATCAGTTTCAAAACCTTATAGGTATGCTAGGAAGGGGGAGAGGTTCCACTCCCTTCAGGCACTATAACCTGGTTTCAAAACCTTATAGGT
>JAKJGQ010000018.1 GCA_022704305.1 Thermotogae bacterium
CATGAAGCCTACTCCGAAGCTGTCAAGTACTATAACTATAAACTTTCCCATTAACTCATCTCCCGATTATTTTTCCCTGGCTGTCATAGACTCCCAGCAAATTTATCTGTCCGCCCGATAAGTCAACCACTGCAACATGGCTTCTGGTAACAAAGATCTGTGATCTGAAAGACATAACCACACACTTGCCTACTTCATGACTGTGCTGCAGCTGTATATGATAGTCTATGCTCTGCGGATCAGGCGTTATGACTTTATCCTGAATGCTGTCAGTCATACTTCTGCCAACAATTGCATTCTCCATGTGTGAACGCCGGTAATGCCCTCCACCAAAAATATATGCGCTTGCTTCAAAGTTATGCGAGACTTCGGAAACATAAACCACAGCAGGAAGTTCTTCAAGGTCAAAATCCCTGTGCATAGGCGTAGTTCCGGTAAGTCCGTGCCCGGGTTCTCCATGTGTTCCACCCAGATCTGCTATCTTTTGGATTGTCCTGACACAGGTAGCGGACGGCATATTTATCTGGGTGATTGGAATACCGTTTTTACTGCAAATTTCTTCTGCTTTTTTCAATGTAAGAACATTGTGCGTAGGCATAATATCTCTCTGCTTTTCATCATATATGAAACATGGAAAAGAGGTCAGACCGGCAAGCTTTACATTTTTAAGTTTTTTTATACTACTTATAAGCTCTGTAAGCTCTTGGAGCCTGAAGCCGGCGTTTTGTGAAGGATATATCTCGTCCTTATCGTCATATATGCGCAGCATTATTTCCTGTATTTTTCCCAGTGCACAAGCCTGCATGTCAATTTCTTTTATCTTATCGTATGAATAAACTGTAACTATCAAGGGGTCTGCCATAAGAATCTTTTTTATGCTGTTGCTGGGAATCTGTACAAGATGTCCGACATTTCCTATCTTTATGTTATTTTCAATAAGATTCTGAGCTTCCCTGAAATCAACTGTAACTGCTCCCTCGTAACCTATCTCTGAAATTTTTGATGCAATTAAAGGATTTCTTCCAAGCTGCTTGGTCATAAAGTAAAGCTTTACTCCGTATTTATCAGCTTCTTTTTTTATCTTTTGTGCATTGGCGGTTAAAGTGTTGATATCTATTAAATAGGTGTCAGGCGATATCTGACCGCTCCGGTGAAGCTCAAAAGCAGCCTCTATAAGTTTTGGGTTTCTTTTTATGGTCTTTTCCAAAAACATGGCTTCACCTCACACTCATTACGGAAGAAACCGACTGTTCGAGTATTCTTATGATTGTTTTCGCACCGCTTCTCATAGGGTTTATTCTTATCATTCTTTTTTCAAGCAGAGGATCTGCCTGTCTGAATGTACCGGAAATCCTGTAAAAAAGAGGACAAAACTCATACTTTGACTCTGAACCGACAGGATTTGGAATCGCACCCAGCTCCTGGGCAAGTACAAGAATCTTTGCTGCGATATCTTCGTAAAATTCGACCAAAAGCACTTTAGACTGTGCATTGGCAATGTAAGCTTTTTTTACTCCCTTGATTTTTCCGGAGTTTATATACTCAAAAACCTCCTGAATTACCTCTGCCTGTATGGCAAGACTTACCGGGGCATAGATCATGCCGCTGAGAGCGTCCAATGCTTCATGACCCTGAACCTGACCGCCTCCCGAATAGTTCATTGCTCTTATTTTGTCTATAAACTCTTTTTTCCCGATTATACATCCTATTCCTTCAGGTCCAAGAAGTTTGAATGCTGAAAAAGCTGAAAGATCTGCTCCGCACTGTACACCTATTTGAGGAGTCTTCATGACGGCATAGTTGTCATCTACAATAACTGTAAGCTCAGGTTTTTCATCTTTTATACAGCGGATAACCTGCTCCAGACTGTATCTGTCATCAATCTTCTGCCGTGTATGCTGGATTATCACAGCACTTATCTGGGGATTACAGTGTAATTTTTCTTTTATGTCCTCAATTTTGTTAAAATCAACACAGACGGTATTAAGTCCCATACTTTTTATTGTTACGCCTGTGGTTGGATAAACCGGGGCATCGTGAATAAGCACTGTATCTGATGGGTTAAGACAGGAAATCATGGCACATCTTATGGCTCCTGTTCCTGCACCTCTTACAAGAATTGCCGACTCTACAGCAAAAAAATCACTTATGGCTTTTTCTGCTTGTTGGGTGGTATGAGGCATATTAATACCTAAAGAAACTCCAAGATCGCCCCTGTTTAATATTTCTTTTCCCGTAAAATTGCGGGTTATGCACTCTATCATCCTGAACTGGAGTTCTTTTGCCTGTTCAACTGTCAAGGATTCCAAAGGATAAGTATTAAATATCACAACACATCACTCCCAAAAATTTTCAATGGATTGTTTTTAAGCATATTCTGAATATCTTCCTCTCTGGTTCCGGCCTTTCTGAGCTGAGGAACAAAAAAATCAAGAAGATAACTGTATCCCTTGCCCCCGAAAGCCTTCATATGTGACTTTCTTGTTATGTCCATTGAAAGCACCATCCTTTCGGAATATCCCTCGCTGCAAAGGTAGTGAACCATTTCCAAACGCTTTTCATCACTGAGATAGTTTTCTTTTCCTATTGTGTCTATCTCTACGTAAACTCCCAGATTGATTATCTTTTTTATATACTGTGCGTCTCCCTTTAAATCTGTATGTCCTATTATTATCTTATCCAGATTGGTTCCGTACTCTTTGAATATTTCTATCTGTTCTATGGCCATGCTGCCCAGAGTAGTGTGTGTAGTTATGGGCACTCCTGTATTATTATGGGCTATACAGGCTGCTTTAAAAACTTTGAGTTCGGAGGGGGTGATTGTATCAAGAGATGTTCCGACCTCTCCTATTATCCCGGCATGTGCTCCCAATCCGTCTATTCCTCTAAGAATCTCACCCTCCATTATCTTAGAAAGCTCTTTTTCACTTTTGTCCATAACGTACTTGGGAAGAAAAGGATCTTTATAAAACCCGGTTGAGAAAATAAAGTTCATGCCTGTTTCTTCCATCAGCTTTATTACATAGCTGATATCTCTCCCCATGCCTATATTGGTCACTTCAACTATATTTGAAACACCTTTTTCTTTAAGCTCGGATACTTCGGATTTGGTTTGCTCGTAGCAGTCAAGCCTGCAGTCTTCATCCTTTTTTATACCTGAAAGATCAAGCTTCATATGTTCGTGCATATATGTATATCCGTTTTTTATAATTTTCAGTCACCGTCCTTGAAAGTATATTCGTTATGTCTTCTCAGAAAAGATCTGTGAAAGTACTCATGCACAAGGTTGCTTTGCATAAATTTATATGCCACATGATCCGCAAGGGTAATAAGTTTTGAAAAAACCGCTGTTCCGCTTGGACCACACAGTAGAATCCCTTTTGAAAAAACATCACATGGAATACCGATAGCACTGCAGTTAAGCATGTTGGCGATCCTAAGAAGATTTTTACCGGATCTAGCCTGACTGGCCTTAGTATCCGAAAAACTTCCGTAAACACTGTCACCTATGCCCAAAGTATCAATCGGGCCTTCAGCACATGCTACAACATCTGCATCGGCAAATATCTCTTTCATAGCTTTTATAGAGTTTTCCCTGTTCATAAAATCGGGAAACTCATACTCTATTATTTTTAAATTTTCTATACCGTCCAGTACACCTGACAAAAGCTCCATATGGCTTTTTCCATCAGGCGATATAAGATTACATGGAACGGCAACGGTAATTTTTCCAGTATAAGAATCAACCTCGCCCGTCAGAACTTTTACAGCTTCTTTCATTATGCCGTAATCATAAGAAATCAATCCTGTTCCTGCACAAAATTCTATTCCGTCAGTAGATTTTTTTTTAGACTGTGACTGATAGCCAAGACCTTTAAGAAGACAAGAAAAAAGGTTCAGGGAAAATGCAGGACCCAAAACCGATCCTCCGCCGTCTGTAGCCAGAGCAATATCGTTTATTCCGTAAAGAACATTTACCGCACCTGCCGATGAAGACCCGGTCATTATGCCTCCTGAAACCGGATTGCGCAGATTCACATCAATGGCACGTCCACCGTCTGACATCTTGTCCAGCGTATTAAATATAAAGTTGGCTTGGGAAAGTTTTTTAACGGCTCTTTCATCAATACCTGAACTGTTTTTTACTCCCATAAGGTAAATCCTTTCCCAGCTTTCCATTTTTTCTGTCAGTATATCCGGAACATCATAGTTGATTTTTTCTATGGTGGTTCCTAAAAACTCAAAAGCCCTGAGCTGTTTCTTATATGTGCTGTAAATAAGTTCTTCTCTTTTATCCATCTTCACACCTTATTTTAAAAATGGAGGCGTAAAGCCTCCATTTCCTTTATACTTTATACAGACCTATTACTGAAAGAATGTTTATGAGTATTCCAACTATTATTGCTCCCACAGGTCCAACCGCCATGTCAACAATTGGCTTCTTAGAAACTTTATTAAGAACATACAGGCCGACTACTACAAAGAATCCCAGCTTAGGAGCCATTGCATTTGCAGCTATCATACCGCCGACAAGAAGAGCAACTTCAAGAACTTTACTCATAGCAGTTCTTATGTTGTCGCCTGCTTTTCTCATACCGGGGAACTTATCCAAAAGCTTGGCAAGGGCACCCAAAAGAAATACTTCAAGAACGATGACCGCAGCACCCAGAATAAATGCAAGCAGTGCATTTTTGGTAAGTATACCCACTACAAATACGAATGTCATTCCGACTGGACCGTAAACGCCTGTTGCAAGAGCGGTTGTTGCAACCAAAGGAATAAAACCGATACCTCTGGCAAAAGCAGTAAGGGCTGCTTCAGCATTTTTTCCATCTTTAAGAAGATTGAGCGAAATAGGATCGCCTGCAAGTATTCCATAACTTGTCGCGGCGGCCACAAGTCCTCCCATTATAGAAAGCCATACGATATTTTTCTTGATTCTTGAGACCCTGTCTCCGAATAGTCCTTTATAGTCAATACCCTTTGAATCCGGCTCGGCTTTTTCTCTCATGGCATAGATTATCATGATGATCATACCTGCAAGCAGTGCCATACCTTCGGGGTTGAGAGCTATACTGGATGTGCCTACTTTAAACACTCCATAGTACTGAACTATCTGTCTCACAATGAAAGAGACTACCAGTGTGAAAAGACCATGCTTAACACCGTACTGATAACCTACAACTATTGCCGGAAAAACTGCAAATGCAGCTATTATAGGATCTCCAACCTTTCCGAGATTTGAAAGGAAGTTCACAGGAAGCTTGGCAAAAACATCTACTATAACCTGCAGACCTACCATGATTCCAAGACCATACAATGCTCCGACAACACCGGCTATTATCATACCTTTTTTGCCTGAAGGAGACCATGTACCTATTATATCTGTTCCCAGAAGCACAGAGTGAATAAGAATTATGGTTGCCGCTATTGAAACCGGAATTCCAAAACCAATAACCAATCCAAAACTCAATGCAAAACTGGTTGCTGCAAGTGCTTTTTTGTCCATTCTGCCTTCAAGATACTCCGGCATTATAGGCCTTAATCCATCGTTGAAAACTGCTACGCCCTTATTGGCAAGAATTGCAGCCATACATCCGATCAGAGCTATTAACACGTATCCCATAGACTTACCCCCCTAAAGTTATTTTAGAATCTCTTTCATTATAACGGGAAGTACCTGATCGGCATGCTGCGGAGTAAAACCGAACGCTTTTTTCCCGTTTTTAACCTCGTTTTGAATTTCTGCATCACTTTTAATCTTTCCGGGCATAGAAACCGTCGCACACAGGTTCATACCGAGCAATGCAATAGCCATGGCAAGCGCTCCGCCACCACCGGTATTACATGCACCGAAATAATAATCGGCATTTCCGGCTTTTATAGCCATTGCCGCCTGAATATCCGACATGATGACTACCGAAACTTTTTCCTTTCCGATTTCCCTTATCTTTCTGGCAACCATATCCTTGTCAATCTGGCCGCCTACAACGATATTAAGCAACTTGACAGCTCCTTTCTAGTCATTTTGTTTTAATAGCACACAAAGGTGCATGTATATATAACCCCTTTCATCATCCGGTATTGAACCGCCAAAAATCCTTTCCAATCCGTCAGTTACCTTTACTGCTTTCTCAAAATTACAGTCACCGGTAATTTCCTCATAGATATCTGTTTCAAGGCTGTTTACCGTCTTTCCTTTTTTTATTCTGTCCAGCGCAATGCAAAGATGAGTTATAAGCATTGAACCATTTTCTTCTGTAAGAGCAATGCCGTGAGCCTGTTTGAAAAAAGATATAAACTCGGATATACTATCAAAAATATGCTGGTCTATCTGTCCTGAATCCTTAAGAATATTGAGTCTTAGAAATAAATCCATCATTGCCTCCGAAAATCAGTAGTTAGGTATCATCTTACCTGCAAGAACTTTTTTCTGGTACTCTGCAACCTTTTTTATCTCAAGAACCTGAAGCAGGAGATTTTTAACCCCGTCGTTTCCCTTTTTTACAACAATAACCGCATTGGTATCTTCCATATTAAAGCCTTCAAGCTCTATTTTCATAGTATTTATTTCTATCTTCCTGTCGTTTATTTCATCCATATTCCATATTGCGGCTGAAAGTTCTTTATTCAGAAGCTTTGTAAGTATCTGATTATATGGCAGTTCTTTAAAAATTACTTTCTTCCCCTTGCAGACCTCAAGCGTAAGATAGTAAAGGTCAGGCGAAGATTTATCAATACCGATTATCATACCGTCCTGTATCTCATTTTTATCCTGCGAAAAAACAACTGCGTGTTCGTTTACATATGAGTATTTGCCAAAATCCATTACCATCTCTATCTCTGCCGTATCAATGCTCTTGATATATGCGAACTTGGATATGACAGCAAAGTCGTACCTGTCTCTTTGAAGTGCATCTATTCTGTTTTTTGCTCCCCGCATATAAGAAAGTGTGAACGGTATCTTCCTCGATTGGGCACTTTTATAAAGACCGGTTGCAAGTCCTTCATAAAGTCTCGAATAAGGAAGCGGCATAACTCCCATAAGCGTTTCCCAAGAGGTAAGCACCCATAGCTTTTCATAATCCAGTGATTTTATAAAAGTTCCCATATGTCCGCGTGAAACAAGTTCAACAGCTCCGGCTTGCTTAAGATAACCCATGGCATTCTGAACCGTACCTCTGCCATAGGAATACTTCTGGGCATAATAAGACACGGTGTTTATTCTGTCATCAATTTTTTTGGTTATAAACTCTCTTGCCAAAAGTGTTGCCATCAAACCATTTTTTTGCATCAATTCGCTGTTCAAAGCCATATTATAATCCTCATCGTACAGAATTTTGTATTTTGTCTGTTTAAAAAATAAAGATCAATGTACAATCTTTTGTATATTACTTGTATTATAACCAAAGTTACAATCAAAAAAAAGCCTTTTTTCGGCTTTTTTTTGATTGTAAGATGAGATTATCAGCATTTAACTCATAAAACTTCCAAATTGTGTATTTTTTAGCAACTATCAACCTGGGTAGACCAACCAATATATATATATGGATATTTTATGAAATCCAGTATGTTATAATTGAAACAGAAAGATTCACTTACCTACTTTAAAAGGGGAGGGATTACTTTGTTTACAGATGAAAAATTAGGAAAACGGATCAGGAAGTTTTATCCTGAAAACCTTGAAGTAACTTCGTGGGAAACAGTTGAAAGGGAGTTTAAAAAGCTCCTTGAAGAGCCTATAGATTCTAAAGAGGCACTTATGGTTTTTATGGAAAAATTCAGTGAGTTTTATTCGATAATCGCTCAGATTTCAACAGAAAAGTACATAAAAATGACTTGTTATTCCGATAAACCTGAAAATCACGAGGATTACAATAAGTTTTTCTCGGAGATACAGGCTCCTTCTTCAAAGTATGAGTTTCTGATAAACAAGAAATTTTACGACAGCCCTTACAGAAAAGAACTTGGAAAAGAGTACGATCATATGAACAAGATCATCTCAAGAAAGATAGAGGCTTTTTGTGAAAAAAACATCCCGCTTGATGCAAAGGAAAATAAACTCTCTTCAAAGTATGGGGAGATTATCTCCAAATTAAGCACGGAGTTTTTGGGAAAAGAAAGAACCATAACCCAGTTGTCTGTCTATCTTAAGGACCCGGACAGAACAGTGCGTCAGCAGGCATGGGAAAAAATAAACGGTCTTATCGCTGGTAAAAGAGATGAGCTTGAAGAACTGTTTGACAGTCTGATGGAGGTCCGTGTTGAAAAAGCAAAAAATCTTGGTTTTTCAAATTACCGTGATTATAAGCACTTTACCAAGGAAAGATTCGATTACACCCCTGAGGATCTTTATGAATTTCATTCCTCGGTTGAAAAGGCTGTCCTTCCGATTTTAAAAGAGCTTTTTGAAACCAAGCGCCAAAAGCTTGGAATCGATACTTTACGTCCGTGGGACACAGCAGCCGATGAAGACGGTATAACTCTTAAGCCTTATAAAACCAACGATGAGTTTGTTGATAACGCTATAAAAATACTGCACAAGGTAAAGCCGGAGTTTGGAAAAAATCTTGAATTGATGAAAAATACAGGTTTTCTGGATCTTGAAAACCGAAAAGGAAAAGCTCCGGGAGGTTATAACACCCAGCTTCCGGAGTACGGTGGATCTTTTATATTCATGAATGCAGTAGGAATACATGCAAACGTCATAACTCTGCTCCATGAATCGGGTCACGCTATGCACGGTTTTTCATGTAAGCATATTCCATACAATGTTTATAAAAGATATCCCTCTGAAGTGGCTGAGCTTGCATCCATGTCAATGGAACTGATAACCATGGACTATCTTGACGAATACTATAAAGACCGCGTAGATATAAAAAAGGCAAAGAAAGAAGGACTGATGAGTACTCTGAATATTCTGCCATGGGCCATGACGGTTGATGCATTCCAGCAGTGGATATACACCACAAATCACACTGCCGGTCAAAGAGATGCATACTTCGCCGGTCTTATGGACAGATTCAATTACGGAGAAAATTACAGCGGCTACGAAAAAGAAAAAGCTTTAAGGTGGCTCAGACAGCTTCATATCTTTGAAGTTCCCTTCTACTATATAGAGTATGCAATGGCTCAGCTTGGAGCAATAGCTGTTTTCAAAAATTATAAGGAAAACGGAGAAAAAGCCATCGAACAGTATCATAACGCCTTGAAGCTGGGATATTCCAAGCCAATTCCAGAGATATACCGAACCGCAGGAATTAAGTTTGATTTCTCATATGAGTATATAAAAGAACTGGTAGGTTTTATTAAAAATGAAATAGATAAGCTTTAATTATCTCTTACCAAAACCGGTCAGCATTAAGCTGACCGGTTTATTATTTCTATATACCTGATTCCATAAGATGATCCGTACGGTTCATAAAGATTATATGCCTTTTTCCTTCTTCCCATGTCCAAAGATGAACCCCCGTATCCGACGTATTAACAGATACTTCCGTTACCAACGGCAGATTAATGAAACTCCTGAAAAGCATGTTTATCATTCCCCCGTGAGTAACAACAGCTACTGTTTTATCGTGCGGATATTCATGCATGATTTTTGAAAGGACTACTTCGGCACGGCTCCTGAACTCTATCATAGACTCCTGCTCATATATTTTATCGTGCAGGTTTTTTATTGAAGGACGCGGATACTTTGCGGCAGCCTCTTCAAAAAGCAGTCCTGCCAGCAGACCGTTGTTAAACTCCATCAACTCGCTCATGCTTTCTACCTTTACACCTGTTTCGTTTCCTATAAGCTCGGCTGTCTGTGCCGCTCTTTTCAGCGTACTGCTTAAAATATAGTCTGGTAAATAATTTTTTACTATCCACTTTGAAAGCAGTCCTGCCTGTTTAATTCCAAGCTTGGTAAGCGGAAAATCAGCTCTTCCTTCGTGGCGTTTTTCTATATCCGCCTGAGACTGTCCATGGCGTATAATAAGCAGCCTAATATCGATCCCTCCTCGTATAATAGTATAAATTTAAAAACTTTTCCAATAAATTATATGCCATAAACTCAAAGTTTTTACGTAACCAATATGTTAAAACCGGTTGGTAAAAATATATATCAACTGGCTGTTTTCATAAAGAAAGTTTTGTTCTATAATAGTATCATAAAATCAAAAGAGGATGGATCTGATGATAATAATAAATATAAACCGAACCCTTGGAACTCCAATATACCAACAGATTGTTGAAAAAATGCGTGAGCTTATAGATAACGGCGATCTCAGACCGGGGGAAAAACTTCCCTCTACACGCGAACTGGCTGAAAAACTTGGAGTAAACCGCTCTACGGTTTATCTTGCATATGAAGAACTCTGGGTTACAGGCTATATACAAAGCAATCCCGGCTCCTATACCTTTGTCCGAAGAAAAAGAGCATATCCATTGAAAAACGAACCTTCAATAAAAACTGCAATAGACTGGAACACCTGTATTGATAAGAGGATTAATGAACTTTATACCAGAGATGCAAACAGCTATGAAAAAACTCTTAAATTTCCAAGAGAGTATCTTGATATGAAATCCATATCGCCTGATGAAAGACTTTATCCTGTCAAGACTTTTAAAGTAGCTTTCAATGCTGCGGTAAAAGAAAATATGTCCAAAATGTTTTCCTATTCGGATATAAAAGGATACCTGCCGCTTAGAACCTTTTTATCTGCACACCTTAAAAAACACGGTATACAGGCTGATATAAATGAAATAATAATCACCAACGGCTCACAGAACTCACTGGATCTTATAACCAGGCTGCTGCTTTCCGATGGAAGCACCGTTGCCGCAGAATCTCCCACTTATGCCAGCCTTTACAATTTTTTGCGTATGCGCCGATGCAATGTGCAGGAGTTGTCACTTAATGAAACAGGAGGATACGATTTTTCATTCCTTGAAAAATGTGAAAAACCGGCTTTTTTCTACACAACTCCTAACTTCCAAAACCCAACAGGTTACACCATGAGCCAGCAGGACAGGGAAAATCTCCTTAAAAAATGCCAGGAACTCAGAGTACCTATAATAGAAGACGGCTTTGAGGAAGAGATGAAGTACTTTGGAAAATCGCCTCTTTCGATAAAAGCCATGGATACCTCTAAAACAGTCATCTATACCGGAAGCTTTTCAAAAGTTCTTTTCCCTGGTATGAGAATAGGCTGGATTGTTGCGGATAAACCACTTATCGACAGGATAACGTTTCTTAAAAACTGCTCAGATATCTCCTCCGGACAGATAATGCAGGCGGCCGCCTTTGAGTTTTGCCAAAGAGGATACTTTGATGAGCATATAAGAAAACTCAAGAGAGTTTACAAAAAAAGAATGTCTGTTTTTCTTTCACAGATGGACAAAGTAATTCAAAATCCGGATGTTTCATGGACCAAGCCTTTAGGCGGTTATACATCGATGATAACTTTTAATAACGTAAACTCAAATATCCAACAGGTTCACCAGATATTTCTTGACCACGGCATAAGTCCTTACAACGGAAATGATTTCTTTTTCAAACCACAGGAAAAAATTCATTTCAGACTCTCAATAGCAAAGCTGAATGAGGAAGAGATCGAAGAAGCTGTGGATTCATTGAGTAAAGTAATCCATGACGTATACTTACGACATTGAAATTGAAAAGGAGAAAAGTATGACTGATAATATTTTTTACACTGCTCCTCATTTTGAACAGGACATAGTAAAAGCAAAGGATGAGTATATGTATGACTCATCAGGAAAAGAGTACATTGACTTTGAATCAGGCATATGGTGCTGTGCGCTTGGACATTCCAACGATAGAGTAAACCAGGCAATAAAAGATCAGCTGGATAAAGTAACTCACCTGCATACCAAATTGGTAAACTCTGTAAGTAAAAAAGCTGCTGACGATCTTTTAAGGATAACAGGCATAAAAAAAGGAAAAGCAGTCTTCCTTACTTCCGGCAGTGAGGCTGTAGAAATGGGTCTTAAGCTCTCATTTGCAGCAACAGACAGGAAAAAGGCGATTATGTTCAGCAACTCTTATTATTCGGCTCTGGGAACAACCGGCAACTATAAAAACGAAGAGTGCATAATAAAAAAAGACTTTACCGCTTACGATGAAAACGAGCCTGAAAGTTTTTTTTCAGGAATTGATTTTTCACAAGTTGCATGTTGTATATTTGAATTAGGCTCGACAAGCGGGAGAGTACTCTTTCCTCACGAGAAACTCGTAAGGGAACTCAGCCAAAGGGTAAAAAGCTCAGGGGGATATGTCATAAGCAACGAGGTAACAACCGGTTACGGACGTACAGGAAAATACTTCGGATTTCAGCATTACGATATAATGCCGGATATAGTCTGCATGGGAAAAGGTATAGGAAATGGTTATCCGGTAAGCGCCATAGTCATGACAGATATTGTAGCTTCTGCCATGGCCGGAAAGAGCATAGGCCATGTACAGTCCCACCAGAACGATCCTTTGGGCGGAGCAGTTGTATCGGCTGTAATAAAAGAGTTTGAAGAAAGAGATCTTATCAGGGCATCCGCTAACAAAGGAAAGCTTCTGTCTAAAGAGCTTATGACTCTCAAAGAAAAGTTTCAGTGCATAAAAGATGTCCGAGGCAGAGGAATGATGCATGCTGTTGAGTTTGACCAAAAAATTCTTGTGGCAGATATTTCTGCCATGATGTTTGAAAAAGGATTTCTTATTGGCGCTAATGGGTTATACAATGTTTTACGGTTTGATCCCTGCTTAATAATTAACGAAGAAAGCATACTGAAGATGACTAAAGAACTTGAAAAAATTCTGAATCAATTGATGTAAATATTCAAAAACACTTCAAGCATTAATGTTTGGAGTGTTTTTTTATATAGGATATGCAATGGTATTTTTTTGTAAAAGAGTGTATAATCTTTAATATATTAATATTTATATTTATTATTTTATGGTCAAAAATCTTGTGTATAATATATATAATAATAAATTATTGTTATATTTTACTTTTTATTAACTTTAGTGGGGGGAAATATTATTACGGAGGATTCCAAGATGAAAAAGAGTCTAAAAACGCTTATGATTTTTCTTATCTTATGCGTTTCAGTTCTTCCCTTAGTCATTCTCACCGTTGTGACTTCTATATCTTCTTATCAAAGCGATTACAGAGGAGCTGAAAATTATCTTAAGGTTGCCAATTCTCTAAAAGCAAAGACCATCGAAGATAGTATAGCTCCCATCTCAAAAGCTGTTGATTTCATGTCTCAGAACAACAGTCTGCGTTTGTATGAAAAAAACATAAATGATTCTACACTCTTTATTGATGATTTCAGAAAACTTAAAAGCACCTTTCCGGAAATTCAGCTTTTTTTTGTAGGATATGAAGACAAGAGTATCTTCTTTTATCCTCATAACGAAGTAGACAGCAGCTACAATCCCAAAGAGCGTTCATGGTATATTCAGGCTGTTGCAAATGCTGGAACTACGGTTACAACAGATCCTTACGTTGATACTGTTACCAAAAAAATGGTGGTTTCTGTGGTAAAGACCTTTACCGGAAACACAGGCGCTTTGAAAGGAGTTGCCGGAGCCGATATCGCTATAGATAGCCTTCTCACAGAAATATCCGCTAATAACAGTTTTAGAAGCTCTTACTCATTTGTTGCAGATGCTGCAGGTAAAATAGTCCTGCACTCTGATAATAGTATGATGGGAAAAAGCATATCCGAAGAATCTTATTTTTCAAAGGTAAAAGAAAACCAGGGTGTTCTGGGAGAGAAGATAGGTGATCAGGATAAAATAATATGTTATAACAAGATATCCTCTCTTGGATGGACTGTTTTTACTCTTATAGATAGGGCAGAGGTTTTAGAACAGGCTAAAAGAACCCTTATACTGCTTATTGTATTTTCCGTTGCCATAACTGCAATTGCGCTTATCATAACCATATTTTTTATACGCTTTAATGTCTCCCGGCCAATGGAAAGGATTCTAAGCGAAATAAAAAGTTTCGGAAAAGGTGATCTCACAACCAAGTTTACACCATCAGGAAGTCTTGAAATAGTTGTCATGGCACAAAACCTTAATACTATGGCAAAAGAACTTGATGAATCCATGAAATCAATTCTTCAGGCTTCAAAACAGCTCAACGCTTCTTCTTCCGATCTTGCGGCTGTGGCACAAGAATCAAGCTCCACAAGTGAAGAGCTTTCAGCACAGTCCGATGTGATAAAAAACAACGTTCAGAGTGCTTCAGCCAATATAGAAGAACTGAATGCTTCTGTAGAGGAGGTTGCATCCAGTGCCCAGAGCGTTTCAAAGGCTTCTGTCGAACTGGCGTCAAACGCTGACAATGTTTCAAAAAGTGTTTCAAGCGGTATGAAGAACGTACAAGGAATTATCTCAACCATACAGGAAACCGTAGGTCAGACAGAAAGCACATCAAAGCTTGTAGCAGATCTTGCGGAGTCTTCACGTAACGTAGAAACTATTTTACAGTCCATAAACTCTATAACCGAGCAGACCAATCTTCTTGCACTAAATGCTGCAATTGAAGCAGCCAGAGCAGGAGAAGCAGGAAAAGGCTTTGCTGTTGTAGCCGAT
The DNA here is from genome assembly GCA_022704305.1 of Thermotogae bacterium. Taxonomy (GTDB): domain Bacteria; phylum Thermotogota; class Thermotogae; order Petrotogales; family Petrotogaceae; genus UBA5851. The sequence continues at coordinate 14,606 of JAKJGQ010000018.1, forward strand.
GAAATAAGAAAACTGGCAGAGGAATCCAAAAAAGCCACTCAGGATATTTCTGACATTCTTACTGATATACGTAAAAAAACAGAGCTCGCCAATCAGGCCACCTCTCTAACAAAATCTAAGGTTGAAAATGTAAGTGAGGGTGGAAAAAATATAAGCATTAATTTCAAAGAGATTGAAACTCTTGTAGGAAACATAAACTCCATGATAGAAAATCTTTCAGCCAGCGCACAGGAACAAAGTGCTGCCTCGGAGGAAATTTCCTCCGCCATGCAGAATGCAAGCAAAATAATGCTTAAAATCAATGAAGAGATAAATAATATGGTAACAGGTGTCAACCAACAGAGTGAAGGAGCACAGCAGATAAGTGCAAATAGCGAAGAGCTTAATGCCCTTTCTGAAAATCTTGAAACACAAACCCAAAAATTCAAAACAACATAATTTGCGGTAATATATGATCTATACCCCCAAAAAGATCAGGTATTCCAAGCTTGTCCGGAGAGATTAAACTCTCCGGAGCTTTTTATATTTGACAAATACTTTTTTTACGTATATAATATTCTATACAAACAAAAGGGAGTAGCATCTTCGGTATTCGAAGATTACAAAATCAACATTCACGACTTAAAAAGTCTGGTTTTGTAATATGCACAAAAAATCATATGCAAGACTTTTGTCAGGATAATCCTGACAGAGGTCTTTTTTATTATAAAAAAGGAGAAAACTACTATGGCAGACTGGTACAGGAAGACTGTTGAAGAAACTTTAAAAGAGCTGAACACAGATATCACCACCGGCCTTTCTTATAAACAAGCCGAAGAAAGGTTGAACAGCTATGGAAAAAATGAACTCGTCGACGGTGCTTTGAAAAAACCCTGGAAAATTATTATGGAGCAGGCATCTGGTATTATGGTAATCATGCTTGTTATTGCAGGCATAATCTCATTTTTCCTTGGTGAGACAACAGATGCCATAGTAATTCTGGCGATTGTGGTAATAAACATACTGCTTGGATTTTCTCAGGAGTATAAAGCTGAAAAAGCCATGGCAGCTCTAAGAAAAATGTCTCTTCCAACGGTAAAGGTCAAACGTGAAGGAAAATTAATAGAGATCTCTTCCAAAGAGCTTGTTCCGGGAGATATTATTCAGATAGATGCAGGAAATTCAATACCTGCCGACTGCAGAATTATACAGTCTGTAAATCTTAAAGTTCAGGAGTCCGCACTTACAGGGGAGTCCGAACCTATCGAAAAAATGTCGGATGTCATATCTGATGTAAATCTTTCTCTAGGAGACAGAAAAAATACAGGTTACATGGGAACTGTTTCAACTTCTGGAAGAGGAACGGCGGTAGTGACTCAGACAGGTATGAACACAGAGCTTGGACATATTGCAAAAATGATGCAGAGCGTTGACAGACAGCCCACGCCTCTTCAGAAAAAGCTTGATCAGCTTGGTAAACTGCTCGCTGTAATAGCTCTTGCTATTGTTGCAATTGTTTTTGTGCTGGGAATTTTCAGGGGAGAAGATATCCAAGTTCTTTTTATGACCGCTATAAGCATGGCTGTTGCAGCAGTTCCGGAAGGATTACCGGCTTTGGTAACAATTTCACTAGCCCTTGGAACTCAAAGGCTTCTTAAGAGAAATGCCCTTATACGTAAGCTACTTGCAGTTGAGACTCTTGGAAGTGTTTCAGTCATCTGCTCAGATAAAACCGGTACTCTTACACAGAATAAGATGACTGTAACTTCAATCTATACAAGTACTTTGGGAGCAGCTGATATAAACGGACTTAAGGTTTCCTCCCCTGATATAAAAATGCTTTTGACCGCCGGATTACTCTGCAACGACTCTGAAATACAAGAAAACGGAAAAATGATCGGTGATCCGACCGAGGGTGCACTGGTTGAGATAGCTCAGAGAAACGGCTACGATAAAAGGAAATTAGAATCATTATTGCCCAGGATAAATGAGCTGGCTTTTGATTCTGACAGAAAAATGATGACTACTCTCCATTTAGTTCAAAATATAAAGGAAGTCTCAGAAGACCTTTATGGTATTTTGAAAGAGTTTAAATACATTTCTTTTACCAAAGGCGCTGCTGATAGTCTTTTGAAGTTTGCAGACCGTATACTGGACGGCAGACTCATAAGACCGATTACTCAAAACGACAGAGATAGGTTAATGGCTGTCAACGATTCTCTTGCCCGTAAAGGAGTAAGAGTTCTGGCTGCAGCTTTCAGGCCTGCTGAAGCTTCGGAAAAAGTTTATGAAGATAGCCTTATACTCATTGGTTTATTCGGAATGATTGACCCGCCAAGACCTGAAGTAAAAGCTGCTGTAGAAAAGTGCAGATCAGCCGGAATAAAACCTGTAATGATAACCGGTGACCACCCGATGACCGCCCTATATATTGCAAAAGAACTTTCAATAACTCAAAGCGATACGGTTGTTACTGGAAGCGAGCTTGAAAAAATGACTGTTGAAGAGCTTGAAAAACAAGTGGAATCTACAAGTGTCTATGCAAGAGTTTCTCCGGAACATAAGTTAAAAATCGTACAGGCTTGGCAAAACAAAGGATATACTGCGGCCATGACCGGAGATGGTGTAAATGATGCACCGGCACTAAAAAAATCTAATATCGGCGTAGCTATGGGAATAACCGGAACAGATGTTTCAAAACAGGCAGCTGATATGGTTCTGCTTGATGACAACTTTTCGACCATCGTCTCATCCGTTGAAGAAGGAAGAGCTATATATGACAATATAATAAAGTTTATAAAATATATACTTTCAAGCAACTTTGCAGAGATCCTGCTGATGCTTGCAGCTCCATTTATTGGAATGCCGCTTCCCCTGCTTCCGCTTCAGATTCTGTGGATAAACCTTGTCACAGACGGTTTGCCTGGACTAGCATTGGGAGTAGAACCTGCAGAAAAAGACATAATGAAGAGACCTCCCAGAAATAATAAAGGAGGAGTTATTTCGACCGGACTGCTTATAAACATAATCATTGTCGGAATAATAATCGGTGCAGCTTCAATAGTGACCGGACACATATATTATTCAAACAACAGCCCGGTATGGCAGACCATGATATTTATGATAGTTACTATATCCCAGATGTTCTATGCTTATTCGGTAAGATCATCAAGCGTATCGGTTTTCAAAACAGGGCTTTGGTCAAATAAGTATCTTTTGGGTGCAGTTTTGCTTACCGTGGCACTTCAGCTTATAGTTGTTTATATACCGGCACTTTCATCAATTTTTGGTATCTGTGCCTTATCTTTTAAGGATCTTTTAATAGCCTTTGGTGTAAGTTCCATTGTCCTGTGGTACGATGAAACAAGAAAGTTTTTTATACGCAGATCCAGATAATTTTTACTGCCACAGTTTTGCCAGAGTTTTTTAAGCTTGTTTTAAATCTCAAACCAGCTCTCTAAGCCAATATTAAGAGATACCTCCTATAATATAATCACAATTGACTAAACCGGAGGTGGAGATATATGAAAAAAGTATTGTTAATGGCAGGAGTTTTAAGTGCAGTTATATTTTCTTTCGCTCAGGGTCCACAAATGGGTAAAAATCCCGGAAACTTACCAGTAAAAAGACAAGCAGATAAGGGATATACTTCTCAAAGAGATTTGATACAGGATCAGACACTTAAAAATTACGTAGGTCTCTTTGCTTTTCAAACTGTGGATGAAACTGAAAAAACTGCCTTGTTAAAAATGGTAGAGGAAGAAAAACTTGCAAGAGATGTTTACATAGCTTTAGCAGAAAAATGGGATATAAATCCGTTTATAAACATTGCAAAAGCTGAACAGGTTCATATGCAGCAGGTACAAGCTCTTCTGGAAAAATATAAAATAGATTATGTGGCTCAGGAGGAGGGTAAGTTCAGCAGCCAGGATGTACAGGAGTTATACAATCAGCTTGTACAACAGGGAAGCACTTCACAAATCGAAGCTTTCAAAGTCGGAATGCTTATTGAAGAAATGGATATAGCTGATATAAACAGTGAGATAGTTAAAGCTGACAACGAGGATATAAAGCAGATCTTTGTAAATCTTAGACAGGGTTCCGAAAACCATCTAATGGCATTCAACAGACAACTGCTCATTAACAACGAAAAGTATCAGCCCAAGTATCTATCACAATCTGAAATAGAAAAAATCCTAGGAAGATAAATAAAACAAGACGCTGAATAAGTATTTTATTCAGCGTCTTGTTTTATATCTTCTTATTTGCAGAGTTGTCTGTTAACAAAAATTTTTACGTTTTATGCAGAATACCCTTTAAGATTAAAGTATATTTCATGCAGCTGCATATACTTTTCAACAAACTTGTTTATATAGCTTTCATTATCCACTCCGTTGTAAAGTCCTATAGCCTTTCTGTAAGAACCGGTCTCCTTAAGCTTTAAAACGAACCAGTAAAAACCAAGCACAGACGTTCTTATTACAGACATTTCCAGATCTTTTATGCTTTTTATTTCTGTATTAGTAAGTCCCATATCAATGAGTTCATTCTTAAACTTGTCCATACAGTACCATGCAGTGGAAAGATGAAGCTGCACAAATCCGGCTGCCTTACCGCTGTCGCCTGTTATCCATCTGTATCCAGATTCCTGTTCTATTATGGTAATAAATATCACAGGGTCTATGGAATAACTATTGCTGAGATAGACAATATACGGAAGAATAGCCTCAAGTCTTTCTTTATCTATGGGCGTAACCTTGTATCTTTCTTTTTCAATCCTAATATCAATCAAAGTTTTGAGTTTATCGTAATTGGCGTTTTTTATGAGATCCTTGGGATTTCCAAAAATCGTCATTACAGATAAAACAATGAGTATGGTTATCAAAATTCTTTTCAACACAGACACCGTCCTTAGTTTAGGTATATGAAACAATAACATTATATGAATACAAAAACCCTTTTCAGGGCTGGAGGCATATTATCATATAATATTTAACTTTTCAACCAAAACTCTATCCTTTTTATTTACTCACAGTTACATTTTTGTTTTTTTACAAAAAGTTATCTTTGTTAACAGAATACTGTGAACAACTATAAAATACATAGGTTAATTTATTACAGAAGTCGCAATTAACCTTTTTTATTTTATGATATTCGCATATTTCAAAACTTCTTCGCTTTTTTCCTTAAGATACTCCTTTAAAGTCATGATATCGTCTGTAAGAATACCATCAACTTTCATGTCAACAAAGTTTTCCATCTCATCTCTACTGTTTACTGTCCATACCCATACTTTTTTATCTGCATTGTGAATATCTTTTATCATTTTTTCTGAAAGGTATGATTTCTCAACATTCAGAAAATCTACCACAAGTTTTTTATAGTCCCCGTAAAGCATATAAGCTATGAACCCAGTAATTATTCTTGGTTCTATGATTTCAATCATTTCAAGACTTTTATAATCAAGGCTTTGGATCATTATTTTTGATACCATATTTCTGTTTTTCACATACCCGACTACTTTTTCAACCAGTTCTGTTCTTCTGCTGTCTGGTTTGAGCTCTATTACAAGTTTGATATTATCCTTTGCATAGTCAAGAACATCTTCAAGAAGAGGTATCTTTACATACTGTCCGGCAAGTGCTATAAGCTCTGAATAGTCAAGATTATTAACATATTCACGTATTCCGGTGAGTCTTTTCAGACTTTTATCGTGAAAGACAACAACCCTTGAATCCTTTGTAAGCTGAACATCTATCTCACAACTGTCCGCACCCATATCTTTCGCAGACATTATAGCCTGAAGGGTATTTTCCGTAAAGTTTTTGCTGTCTCCCCTATGAGATATTATATCTACTCCTGTAAAGTTAAACATTGAGTTTTTAAACCTGTCTGCAGAGTAAAGGGTGTAGAAAAAGAGAGAGGTAAGAATTAACGATAAAAATACCAATGAATAAGAACTTAAAACTCTTTTTACCTTCATCTGAAACTTTCTAATTTTCTGCGGAACAGAAAGCTTAAACTCTTTGGGCTCTTGGTCTAAAGCGTGGTATATCTCTGAAATCAGGCAGATATTTGCAGGCACGTACATTGAAATAACTATATAGTACAGTTGTACTGCCCATGCATATATGTAGGGCATGGTCAATGTAAACTCATTGTAATCAAACCCTGTAGCTCTTATAAGTAAAAGAACCAAAAGAATAAAAGGCACACCTATTAAAAACGCTGGAATAGCTAGGATAATTAAGTTCCAGATAAAAATTATCCAGATAATCTTTATCTTGTTCCCTTTTGCAAGCAGACGGCTTTTTTTAAAAGCCTGTTGTAATGTGCAGTCTTCTTCAACAGCAACATTAATCATAAAGATGAGTCCTACTGAAAAGGATACAATCATGAGCATAAGTATTATGTAAGGAATAAAAAGCTTATACGTTGAGAAGATATACTCATCCACAAAATCAGGAATACGTATATTTGCAATAATTCCGCTCTCAATACCTGTTTCAAGAAATGGAATTATCAGCAGAGCAAAGACAAGCATTATAAAAAATCCTTTCCCAAAAAGAAGTCGCAGTTTTTTCAATGAAGTAATAAAAGCGTGGATTATCGAAGGATTACTGTTATTTCTGGCAGAATAGTTAATTATAACAAGAACAAAAAGTTCAATAAAAAAGATAACAGACAAAAAAAGTGAAACTATAAAAATTCCTGAAAATCCTTTGATGTCTAAAAATAGTTTAAAGAACTCTGTATTTTTTATAGTTCCGTCATTGGAAAGCTTTACCGAAAAAGTAAAAATGAATATCATAAGCGGTATTATGAGAAAATGCAGTGCGGTTTTATATATGCTTTCAAATATAAAATATTCCAAAAAATTATTTTTAAGACTTTTCAGTGAAGACCGCAAAATACGTTTTGTTTTCAATTTGATTTTTTCTGTCATCTTGCCTCCAAAAATTTATTTACTGCCGATAAAATCTGATATAATGCTATTAAATATCAAAATTATTTTTTGCTTCAATATTATAGCAAAAATCAATTACTTTTTTAAGGTGGGAGAAAGAAATGAGAGCTTTTAAAGGACAGAAGACGGAGAGAACAATTTTTGTTCATTACACAGATTCACCGTTGGGAAAGCTTTTTTTAGGTGCAACAGAAGATTCCATAGTATTTCTGAAATTTCACAATGAGCTGCCGGAACAACAAAACAGGATAGAAACAACTATCCTTTACAAAACCGGCTCACCATTGCTTGAAAAGATGGAATTGCAGCTGAATGAATACTTCAGAGGTAAAAGACGTGAATTTGATCTGCCGATTTACCTTGAAGGCACAGATTTTCAAAATAAAGTATGGAAAAGCCTTATGGACATACATTACGGTGAAACCATAACATATTCGGCTCAGGCACAAAAAATAGACAGCCTGTCAGCTATAAGGGCAGTTGCAAATGCAAATGGAAAAAACCCCATACCGATAATTGTTCCGTGTCACAGGGTAATAGGAACTAACGGGAAGCTGACAGGCTACAGCGGCGGACTATGGCGCAAAAAATTCCTGATAGAACTTGAAAAAGAGATCTCTGCCCAAAAACTTTTTTAAGACCGGAAAAAAAATCAAAAATTCCTGAATTATTTATTTTATAATCTATGTGTCCGGACAAGGAGGCAGAATTGAGCGGTTTTTCAGCAGTAGACACTGCAATAGGCTATATGGAAAAAAATATTTTCGAAGATATTGACTTTTCAGTTCTTTGTGAAAATGTTGGTTACAGTGTATCCTACTTTTATGAGGTGTTTTATAAAAAAACCGGTCAGACTCCTGCCGCTTTTTTGAGGAATAAAAGGCTTGCCTATTCATGTTGGGATCTGGCTTTTTCCAATCTTAAGATACTTGATATTTCAGTTAAGTATCGCTTTTCATCTCAGGAGTCTTTTACAAGAGCGTTTTCAAAAAAATTTGAAATCACTCCGGGAAGATTCAGAAAAGAAATCAAAAAAAACTTTGATAAAAAAAAGTTTTCAACGGAGGCAGAAAAAAATATGGAAGAAACTCTTAAATCCTTTCCGGATAAAAAGGTTTTAAAAGATGTCATGAAGGTTGGTTTTTACTCAGGCTCAGATATCTGTCCAGAAGATGTTCCCTTTCCGAGCTGTCTTGCAAGCGTGCTACGCTATGCTGGTGAAGATTATCCATGGATACCTGTTCTGGAGCATAACAGAACTTGGAAGCTCAACTATCCTTACGTTTTATTTATGGGTGTAAGTGGAATGGCTTTTGGATTTTTATGGAAAAAGGGCTGGCACCAAGATAATGTAGATCATATGTTCATCGCCGATCCTTCACAGATAATAGATCGTGCATTCAGAGCAGCGGGGTATGATTATGAAACCGTAGACAAATCAGGAGTACAAAATGATGAAAAACTTTTCAGGCAAAAAATAATGTACTCCATAAACAAAAATCTCCCGGTACTTGCTTTTGGAGTAGTCGGCCCGCCAGAATGTTCAATAATAACAGGATATGACAAAAACTGCGATAAAGTATTAGGCTGGAGTTTTTTTCAGAACTTTGAAGTTTTTAATGACGGGGTCAGCTTCGATGAAAACGGCTATTTTATAAAATCTGATTGGTTTGCAAATACTTGGACACTTTTAATTCTTAATGGAAAAAATCCTGGAAAAAAAGAAATTAACTTCTCTGATACTATGGATTGGATTGTTAAGGTACTTACCACAGAAGACCTTTATGGAAGAAAAGCAGGAATAGCTGGATTGCAGGCATGGAGAGAGCAAATACTCGATGGAAATGACTTTATAGAGATTTCAGAAGAAAAACTTAAAATGATGCACGAAATTCATAACTCTGCAGTTGGAATGTTTGCTGAATGCCGATGGATAGCCGGACTTTTCCTGAGAGATCTTGCAGCTAAAAATACAAAATTTGAGTACGAACTTGATCAGGCCGCTTCAATCATGAAACTGCAACATGATCTGATGTACAATATGTGGGATATATGTGGAGGAATATACAATCCTAACTCATGGGAGTTTTTTGGCAAGTCTGACGTAAGAAGGGAGCTTTCAAAAGTCATAGAAGAAGTAATTTCAAATGAAAAAAAGATGATCGATATATTTAGGAAAATATCTTCACGGTACTGAAAAACACAGGCTAAGCCTGTGTTTTTCAGTGCATTGTGTAATATATTAATCAAAATTTTTGAGGTGGAAGATGACATATACTATAAAAAATGAGTATCTGCAAGTATCTTTGGACAGCAAGGGCGCTGAAATGACATCTCTGGTAGATAAAGCCGGTATCAACTACCTGTGGACTGCTGATCCAAAGCACTGGGCAAGACATGCTCCGGTTCTTTTCCCGGTTGTGGGAAAGCTTAAGAATAACAGGTATACTTACCGCCAGAAAGAGTATTCTCTGGGTCAGCATGGTTTTGCAAGAGATCTGGAGTTTGAAGCTCTATCTAATTTCAACAGTTCCGTTGAATTTCTTCTAAAAAGCAGTCCCTATACAAAAGAAAAATTTCCTTTTGACTTTGAGCTTTCTATCCGTTATGCTCTTGAAAAAAATAAAATCCATATTTTTTATAACGTAAGAAACAAAGATACTTTGGCTATGCTCTTTTCTATAGGAGCACATCCCGGCTTCAGATGTCCCTTATACGATAACGAATCTATTAAAGATTACTACATACAGTTCAATAAATCGGAAACGGCATATATTATGCTTTTAAACCATGAGACGGGACTTTTTGAAAGAGAAACTGCTCTTTTGCTTAAGGATGAAGATAAAATTTTTCTTGACCAAACCACTTTTGAACACGATGCACTTGTATTTAAAGGACTTAGATCAACCCAGGCCACTATAAAAAGCCCTAAAAACCAACACTCTGTAACTGTTGGCTTTGAAGGATTTCCATACCTAGGATTATGGTCAAAGCCAGGTGCACCATTCGTATGTATTGAGCCATGGTTCGGACATGCTGACTTCAAAGATTCTGACGGCAATTTTGAAAGTAAAGAAGGA
>JAKJGQ010000190.1 GCA_022704305.1 Thermotogae bacterium
AACAGGAAGCGAAGCTGTTTGACTCTAGCATTCCTGCAATTAGCAAGGTTATATTTTCTATAGGTGGCTTCTTAGAAGGTTACAAAACACATACCATTATCGTAGATGTAGAACACATTCATTTTGGTGTTGAACGTTCTCTTATGATGAATTCATCAACTCTTCCTAGCGGACTGGATTACCCATGTGGCAAAGAAGAGTTTCTTGATGGAATTCGAGCCCTCCATATTGGTGAATGGAGGATAAACTATATGAATCACGATATTATCGATGGGACGCAGTGGGAGCTTACGATTGAATTCTCAGATGGACATAAACCATTTAAAACTGGCGGCAGCAATGCATATCCCTACAATTTTGGTAATCTTCAAGAACTGATTGGCATTGCGCCAGATGACGAGGATGAGAAGGTGGAGAAATAACATAAAAGCAGAGTCGATAAACACCCCAAAAATTGATAAAATAAAATCAAAAAAAAGGTGTTTAAAAATGAGAAAGTACAGTAAAGAATTCAAAGAAGAAGCATTGAAAATATACGATGAAATCGGAGTGAAAAAGCTAACGATATCTTAAAGGATGCACTTGGTTTTTCGCAAAAGACCAGAAGAAGTAAAAAACATCAGAACACAACAACCAAAGCAACTACAGCCTTAGAAATCATTACTAATAAAGAAAAGTAGTTTTTGTATTAGTTACTATTAAAAAGAATAAATACATTTGAAAGATATGAAACTTTTGCAAAATCATGGTTCAAGGCAATGACCAGAAAAGACAATCGAAGTACTGAGGAAACTCTTAGTTTAATTGTAAATTAGGAAATAGAAATAACATAGAGAATGGAAGTGGATATGATTATGGAAAAATGGGATTTATACACTAGATATAGAGAAAAAACCAACGAGGAATATATAAGGCAACCAGAATGCATGATACCAAAGGGCAGATATCATCTGGTGGTGCATGTATGGATAAAAAATACGGAAGGAAAATATCTGATATCTCAAAGATCGGCAAATAGACCGACTTATCCACTTAAATGGGAATGTGTAGGGGGGTCTGT
>JAKJGQ010000191.1 GCA_022704305.1 Thermotogae bacterium
ATGCCTATCCTTTATACTAATCCAACAGAAGCAGAAGCTATAAAACTATTTGCCAATACATTTTTAGCATTGAGAGTAGCCTTCTTTAATGAGCTGGACACTTATGCTGAGATAAGAGGATTAGATACCAAACAAATAATAGATGGAGTCTGTCTTGATCCAAGAATAGGAAATTACTATAACAATCCTTCCTTTGGATATGGTGGGTACTGTCTGCCAAAAGATACCAAGCAACTGCTTGCTAATTACGAAAATGTTCCAAACAATATAATATCAGCAATTGTAGATGCTAATAGAACAAGGAAAGACCATATAGCCGATATGATATTAAGCAGAAATCCAAAGACTGTTGGAGTTTACAGATTGACTATGAAATCTAATTCCGATAACTTTAGATCTTCTTCTATTCAGGGAGTTATGAAAAGACTTAAGGGAAAGGGAGTAGAAGTTATTGTTTATGAACCGTCATTAAAAGAAGATAAGTTCTTTAATTCTAGAATTATAAATGATCTTAAACAATTTAAAGAACTGTCTGATGTTATAATAACCAATAGATTAAGCGATGAGCTTAACGATGTGAAGGAAAAAATTTACACAAGGGATATTTATGTCAGGGATTGAAATTTTTGATAAAATAGGAAAAAATAGAATATTTGTGTTTGGTGATGTTTATTGAAGAAAAACAAATTTTTAGCTGTAATTATAGTAATTTTGCTGTTTTGGACGGGAATTATACTTTTTTTGGGTTCCAGAGGACCTGTTGAATCGTATAATCAATCTGGTGGAGTATATAGTTTCCTAAAAAAAATTGATACTGTTCTGGATTTTACAAATAACAAGTTCTTTTTGGATTTTGAGCTGTTTTTGAAAAAGTTGTGGTTTGGAACGGATAAAGTATCTTCTATGGCGCTGTTAAGAAAAAGCGCCCATTTTGGTATATACTTTGTACTAGGAATAATATCGTTTATATTTTCTTTGGGTTACAGTAAAAAGTATCTTATGGCGGTTATAACTGGTGTAACCTTTCCTGCTTTTATAGCTTGCTTTGATGAGTAT
>JAKJGQ010000192.1 GCA_022704305.1 Thermotogae bacterium
GAAGATTTTATTGAGGTTCTCCTTCGGTATGCCTATACCTGTATCACGGACAGAAAAAAGAAGATCGATTCTTGATTGTGAATTACGAACACTGCTTTCCGCTATCTTCGCTTCCACAATTATTTCACCTTTCTCTGTAAATTTGATTGAATTACCAATGAGGTTTACAAAGATTTGCCTCAAACGGGTTGGATCGCCTTTTAAATATATCGGCACGTTTGGAAATATACGGCATGCCAACTCAAGATTCTTATCGTGTGCCCGCAACGCCATAACATCACACGTTTTTTCAATAAGATCCTGGATGTTAAAATCCATAATCTCCAGTTGAATTTGTCCTGCCTCAACCTTTGACAAATCAAGAATATCGTTTATCAAACCAAGAAGGTTCTCTCCGGCATCCCTTAAAACACGAACATATTTTTGCTGTTCTTCGGACAATGGTGTCTCGAGTAAGAGTTCCGCCATACCGATTATTGCATTCATGGGCGTTCTTATCTCATGACTCATACTGGCTAAAAATTCACTTTTTACACGGCTTGCAATCTCAGCTTCTTCCTTTGCCTTTCTGAGCTCAATCTCCTTTTCTTTGAGGTCTGTTACATCAAGTATCACGCCAACCAGTCCTGCCACATTGCCATCGGTATCCTTATAGGTAGCCTTATTGAAAATGACATTATGCTGTAAGCCATCAGGATAAATAACAACCGTTTCATAAATCTGTACGCCGGGGTTTCTGAAAAGCGCCAAGTCCATTTCATGATATTTGTCGGCTGTATCTTTAGGTGTCACTTCATAGACTGTTTTTCCAATGATCAGTTCCTTTGATTTGCCGAGATAAGATTCAAATGCCCTGTTGCACCCCAGATATATTCCCTTTGCATTCTTATAAAATATCGGGGCAGGTATTGTATCTATCAAGACCTGTAAAAAATAGACCTGCTCATTAAGTTTTTCTTCGATCGCCTTCCTTTTTGTAATATCTTCCACTATGCCTTCAAAACGCACAATGCGGCCTGCCGAATCCTTCACGGCACGAGCATTGACCGATGTCC
>JAKJGQ010000193.1:0-379 GCA_022704305.1 Thermotogae bacterium
CAGAAAAATTGACATCACTGTCAATATTCTCTTCCCGATGGGCGCTCACCACAAAGTAATGCCCGGCAACCAGCCCCAGACGATTCAGAACATCCGATGCCTCAATTTGCGGGAGATAATGAAGAAGGACTTCTTTCATCGGCGACCCGGTTTTGATCACCGTCTCGGGTTTCAGTCCCTCAGCCAGCAGATAGCGGCGAGCGTGTTCCGTATAGGGTAAATTGATGTCACTTATGTGATCAATGATTCTGCGGTTAATTTCTTCCGGAACGCGCTGGTCAAAGCAGCGGTTCCCGGCTTCCATATGAAAGATGGGGATCTTGCGGCGTTTGGCCGCGATGGCGGACAGGCAGCTGTTGGTGTCGCCGAGCAACAGAAA
>JAKJGQ010000193.1:389-1036 GCA_022704305.1 Thermotogae bacterium
CATCTCCCTGGCCAGCAGATCATCCGTGCGGGCGATCACATTTCCTATGGTATGGGCGGCGTTTTCACCCACGGCATCGAGAAAATGATCAGGCTTGCGGATGCCCAGCTGCTGAAAAAAAATTTCATTCAGTTCATAGTCATAATTTTGCCCGGAATGAACCAGAACATGGTTTGTGTGCCGGTCCAGTTCATGAATCACCCGGCACAGCTTGATAATTTCCGGTCGCGTACCAATAAGTGTCACTACCTTCATTTATTCACTCCATGCATGTTATTTGTAGTGAGGATAAAAATCGGAATGGGCATCCACCCATTCTTTCATTTCCCGAACCATCTGTTCGTAAGAGGGAACAACAAAGGAAAAATCAGTCCTTTTGCTGCGCAGAGACTTGTCCAGTTTGAAATTGTCATCTTTGCGGATTGTAACGCTGTTATTGCGAAAATATTTATTGAAAAGGACGAGCAAGTCATATTTAGAAATGCTGACATTGTTGACCAGATTATACAGCCCGCACAGATTCTCTTTGATCGCCTGTTCCATTGCCCGTGCAAGGGTAATGGTTGTGACGCCTGTCCATAACGCACCGGTAAATCCATTGACGGTTCCTTTTTGTTTCATAAACCAGTTGAAAAGGCCGATGCCGT
>JAKJGQ010000194.1 GCA_022704305.1 Thermotogae bacterium
ACAGATCTCAATACGAAAGATCTTTTATAGATGCTGAAAATTTTCTTTCTCATTTCATCTGGATTGTTAATAAGCTGAGAAAGTTTGTAATCATGAGTAGCTGTTATGGCTTGATTTGGGCATGTAGAAATACATCTTCGACAGAAAACACATTTGTTTACATCATACTCGATCTTTCCATTTTCTATGCTTATTGCCCCCGTAAAACAATTTTCTGCACAAGAATTACAGTAACTGCAATTGCTATAATCAATTTTAACAGGACCAAAAGCATATTTATTGTCTGAAATAGGGTTTTTAACAGTTTCTTTTTTATTTTTCAATCTGTCCCATGCTATTCTCATATTATCACCTGTCGTTTTCTGAATAAGACATATTAAAACTCTTATTACACAAAGGAAAATCCGGGACTATCTCTTTTCTTACTGCGTACTCCAATCCTGACCAGTTAGAGAATGAAGGTGTCTTAAAGTACACTCTGCATGGATAATTATTTTTTGCACTTCGAATGTAAAGGAGAAGTTCTCCTTTTACCGTCTCAACCATACTAAAAACTTCCGTATGATCAGGTATCTTAATCTGTGGAACGGTTTTTACAATATCTACATTTATTTCTTCAAAAGATTTTAATATAAACTCATATGACTGGAAAATTTCTTTTACCTTTAGTTGAAATCTTTCATAAACTCCACCTAACTCCATCGACGGAATCTCATGAACAAACAACTTATTGTAATTATTATACGGAAAAATCTTTCTAACGTCATACCTTATTCCGCAGGCTCTTGCAACAACTCCGGTCAATCCTAAAGAAACTCCTTCCTCCATACTTATACACCCGGTACGCTCTACTCTGTCAAGAAAAGAGACACTTTGAACTGTCATATCAGATATGTATTTAAAACGCTTAATTATCTTATCAAGCTTATTGATAACTGTATCTTTGTCCTTCACTGCAAAATCAATCCCAGAACCATTAGGAATAATAGCGCTTCTCAGGAAACGGCTGCCGGTCA